>JBQNAH010000005.1:0-88448 GCA_052170535.1 Campylobacter sp.
TTGACAAGATCATAGTTCTTGTGCTTGCACTCTCTTTGAGAAAAACTTCTTTGAAGGTTTTTGACTTATTTTGAGCCTTGATTATTTTCAAAAAGCGTTAGTTATTAAATAAGTATTTATACTTATTTAATTGTCTATTGATTTATTTTTTAAAATTCTAATATTTAAAAGAGAAAATTTTAGTATAATTAGCGAAAAAGTTTAAGGATATATATGAGACAAATTTTAATTTTTGCTGTCATAGTTTTTACCCTTTTAGCTTGTGCAAAAAAACGAGAAGAATGTGGCAATACAGAAGTTTTTCAAACTTGTAGCACAAAAGAAAAAACCATAGCAAATGAGCAAATAGAGGGAATATATGAAGCAAAAATTAACTGCGAGGATTGCGAAAAAGGCTCAAAAAGCATACTTATTTTAGAAAAAAATGGCAAATTTCGACTAGAAAATAACTATATCAAAAAAATACCTCAGCGTGAAATTCAAGACGGAGAATTTACGATAAAAAATAACATAATAACAACAAAAAATAAATATAGAGAAAATGTAGATTATAAATACGAAAATGGAAATTTAGTCCAACTTCGCGATAAAAACAGCTTTATAAAAGATCAAACCGCTCTTAAAATTTATATTTTAATAGCACCGATTGCAACTAAAAATAATGAATAGATTTTTAACAGTTTTAAAAAATCAACCAATTCTTGCCAGACTTTCACTTGTTCAGCTGATTTGTTATTTTGGTGTTTGGTTTTCTCACACTGGAATTTTTACACTACTTATCGAGCTTGACGCGCCAGTTTGGGCTATCACAGTAGCGGCGGCTACGGCTTTTGTTCCAGGCGTGATTTTAGCACCTTTTAGCGGAATAGTAGTTGATAAATTTAGCCCAAAACCAATGCTTGTAATACTCACAGCCATAGAAATGATAACCGTATTTATGCTTATTTTTATAAACAAACTTTCTCTAATGTGGTTGCTTTTTGTAATAATTTTCATAAGAATGGCTGCTGGTGGAACGTATTTTCAAGCCGAAATGAGCCTATTCCCTAAAATTTTAAACAAAAACGATTTAAAGACCGCAAATGAAATTCACTCTCTTATTTGGGCATTTTCATACACTGCCGGAATGGGTCTTGCGGGAATTTACATACACTTTTTTGGCATTAAAAGCGCGTTTTTGCTCGACTGTGCACTTTACGCGATCGCACTTATCATTTTACTCAAAACAGACATTAAAATTCTCGCACAAAAAAGCAAAGAAAATGTCTTGTATATGTTAAAAGATGGGCTAAAATACGTTAATCAAAACCCCATAATAGCCCATTTGATACTTTTGCATTCTGTCGTTGGCGTTACGAGCTATGACGCGCTAGTTGCACTTTTAGCTGATTATAGCTACGCTGGATTGCTCTCCGCGTCATTGATAATTGGTTACATTAACGCATGCAGATCGGTTGCTTTGATGATCGGTCCGCTGATTTTAAGCAAATTTATAAATAATAAAAATTTATGGCTCATTTATGTCGGACACGGATTTGGAATAATTGCTTGGGCTACGGCGCAATTTAATTTTTACATCGGATTTTTGGGTATTTTATGCGCTGGATTTTTTACTTCTAGTCTTTGGAGCTACACATACACATTGCTTCAACAAAAATGTGATAGCAAATTTTACGGCAGGATAATCGCTTATAACGACATGATTTATCTTGGCGTATCAGCTCTAATATCGGCTAGTATAGGTGCGCTTTTTCAGCTTGGTCTAGCTCTTAGTTTGATTACAGCTTTTATGGGGTGTTTGTTTTTTGCAGGAGCGATTTACTGGCTTATAGTTTATAAAAAATACAAAACAATCCTAGACTAAAAAGCCTAGGATCGTACAAATTTATCAGGCTTTTAGATAATACAAACAACCATTATCGCTTAGTTTTTCATACATAGAGTTAAAAGGCACTACATCGGCGTGTCCAGCATAAAGCCTGCCACCATCGGCTAAAATTTTATGAAATCTAGCAATCGTTTTTAGCTTAAATTCCTCGTCAAAATATATCATCATATTTCTTGAAAAAATGATGTCAAATTTTCCAAGTTTAAAGATCGCATCGTCAAAGATATTCATCACTTGGAATTCGCATCTTGGTAAAATATTTCGTTTGATGTGAAATTTATCGCCAACCTTTGTAAAATATAAATTTTTCTGGCTTTCATTTAAGCGGTGCAAAGATCGCTCTGAGTAAATTCCAGCCTTGCTAGCCTCGATAGTTTCTGAATTTATATCTATGCCAACTATGCTGACATTAGGCAAATCAAGCATATTAGAGTGAGCCAACATAGCCAAAGAATACACCTCATCACCAGTTGAGCATGGCGCGCAAAGTATGCGAACGTGCCCCAAATCTCTAGCGTAGTAAATTGCGGCTTGAAGTTGTGCTAACTCACGATAAAAATAAGTCTCGTTTGTTGTAATTAAATTTACTATCTCTTGCCTTAGCTCTCGATCTACTATGATTTTGTTGGCTAAAATCTCAAATGTAGGAATTTTATAAGCTTGGCAAAAATTTACCAAACGCTGTTTGATAGTGTCTTTTTTGCTCTCCAAATCAACCCCGCACATTGTTTTTACATTTTCTATAAATTTATTAAGTCCATTAGTATCAGTTGGCACAGGGACGATCTCCGGCTCTTTTTTCTTCGGCACACTCTTTTTAAAACTATCAAACGGCATTTAAAAACCTTTCTAAATGTATTCTTATTTCATCAATATTATGTGATTTCAAATTTGGATTTAGCTCCTTAGCTCTTTTTGGCATACCATAAACTATCGCGCTCTCTTCATTTTCTGCTATGCAAGTCGCTCCGGCTTTATACAGCGCGTCTAAGCCCTTTGCTCCATCATCGCCGATACCTGTTAGCAAAATCGCCATCACATCGCAACTTTTACAAACACCAACGCCGGAATTAAACAAAATATCGACATTTGGATTAAATGTCGTTTCTATTCTAGAAGCACAAACGCTCGCACAAAGTGGTGATTGGGGCAAAATTTCAGAATTTTTCTCACAAATGTAAATGGCTGATTTTAGATACGTCTTCTCAGTTATCATTTTCACATCGGCTAGACAATCTTTATCAAACTGCGCTATAAAACTTGGTATAAACATAAGACTCATATGTTGAGCTATCACGACACTTGCACCCTTTAAATCAAGTCCCTTAAAAAGCCTTTTTAAATGCCCTGGACCACCAGTAGATGCACCAACTAAAACTAATTTTTGTTTCAAATTTTATCCATTAAATTGACGTTCTTGTATTGTAGCTAAAAAAACATAAAATTTATACTAGAAGTTAAAGATAAAATATTTAAATATTTGATACCAAAATTTATAATCGGCTCAAATTTAGCTATTTTTATTTGTCATTTTATACAAAAAACTAAAAATTTCTGCAACTGCTTTGTATAAATTTGGCGGAACTTCTTGATTTAGATCCACTTTGCTTAAAACCTCCACCAAATCAGCATCTTCTTTAATCGGTATATCGTGGCTTTTGGCTAAATTTATTATATTTTTCGCCACTTCGCCAGAGCCCGTGGCTAATATTTTAGGCGCATTATCTTTTTTAGCGTTATAACCAAGTGCAACCGCTTTTTTTGGCTTTTTATCCTTAATACCAGGCAAATTTTCTCCTAAATTTTTTTATCAAAGCCCATATCGAGCTTTTCAAAATTATTATAAAGCGATTTTAAAGATAGCTTCGGAAGCGTTTTTAGGCTAAAATTCGACACTATCAACCCCTGCTCGCTTATGGCTCGTTTAAGCTCTTGCGAGCCTTGAAATATCAAATCTTTGAATTCGTCTTTTTGCGTTGCAATGCAAAGATCGATATATTTATTATCACTTAAGCTTATCATTATGTTTATTTGCCCAAATTTTTGGAAATTTAAATCAATCTGCGCGTAATGTTTTTGTTTTTTACCCTGCTTAAAACTTATATTTCCGCCATCTACGCCGTCCCAGACATAAGGCAAATAAGTTTGCATTCCACCAGCGATGCTAGAAACAAGCTGGTGCATTTCGATTTGAGAAAGCATTTTGTTACTAAGTTCGCGCACTGGACTATCGGGGCTTGATTTTGAACTTAAATTTAAAAGAGTGCTCTTCACGTCATTTGATAAATTTTTACTCACATCATCGCTAGTTTTTACCAAAACCGCGTCAATGTCGTTTTTTGCGATATTTTGTTGTTTTATTAGCCCATTTATCTCATCTAAATTATTCTTTGCGTTAAAGCCGTTTTTGTCAGCGATTTGCAAAACAAAGCTTAGTTTTTTCGAGATATTTTGCAACCTATCTTGCAGGTTTTTTTCATTGCCGTGCGAGATATTTTTAGCAAATTCGTTAAGTTTTTCGTTTGAATTATCAATCTCTTCAAGTTCTGCACTTGCGTTTTTAATCGCAAGTTTTAAATCCTTTAAATTCGAATCAAAACCTAAATTTTTACTTAATTTTTCAGTATGCAATTCATCTAAATTTAAACCATTTAGCACGTCTTTTATCTTTGAAATTTGCAAATCAAGCGATTTGTTGTCTAAATTTAGCCCCTTCCCCTCCATTGTCATAGCTTGCTTATCGATAAATTTCGCCATACTTTCAAGCTTATCGGTTCTATCAAAAAGCGTTTTCAATTGAGAATTTAAAAGCACTTCCTGATTAGATTTTTTCGCACTTTGCAAAATTTCATTTAGTTTAGTAAAACTCTCATTTGTGCTTAAACTATCGTCCTTTGCCAGTTCTGAAATTTCAACTAGCAAATTCGTATTTGATAAATTTTTAATATCAGCAAATAGCTTATTTATAGAGTTTGGAAGCGTAAATTTGTTAGTTAAAGCATCTTTTAAATTTGCCTCAAGCATTATGCCAGAATTCTTCATTTGCTCGTTTAAAGGTGCAGTTTTTAAATCAGCTATCGGTTTTAAAAATTCTTTTAGCTTTAGCGCAAAATCTTTTAATTCAGGCTCATTTTGCGCCATTTGGACTAAATTTTTCATATCTTGAGAAAAATTTGGGGCAACCTGCAAATTTTTAGCTTTTGTCGCTAATTCATTAAGTTTTGCCTGCGTCGGATTTGCTTTAAGCTCATCTAGCAAACGATTGACAAGCCTGTCAAGATCGCTTGTGCCAATGTCTGAATCTAAATTCGCAGCTGGTACGGACGTGGGCTGGTTTTTAAAAATTTTATTTTCTATTGCGCTTTGAGATGTATTTGGCTGCTTTAAAACGGCTCCACCAGTTGATGTTTGCGTTGCAACTTGAGCGTTTGTTAAGGTATTGTTTGAGATACTTGCCATTAAAATACCTGTAAAATTTTATTTTTCATCAGAAATATTTGCCATAGTTCCAGGGCTATGCTGAAAATCTTTTCTATACTCAACTGGAACCGTTTTTTCTATCATTGCATAAATTGCCAAAATAGCCAAAAGAACGACATTTACTATCATAAAGCCATTTGATCCAAATACTTTCATAGCCGCGCCAATAACAATGGAAGATAAAAACGAGCCGACGGAATAGCAAAAAAGTATAGCTCTGCCAACCTCGATACTATCGCTTTTTTGCCTTATTTCATCATTTGCCCTAGCAAGCGCAAGAGCATACAGACAAAATACGCCAGCGCCGATAAAAAAGGACAGTAGATATTGAACGTAAATATTTAAATTAAATACCAAAAACAACCCACTTGCGATAAGAGAAATTAGACAACACAAAATAATAGCTGGACGGCGACCAAATTTATCGGAAAAAGATCCAACAAGACAATGCGCAATAAAGCCACCAATCATCGCAATACTCATAAAATAAGACGCCTCTTTGGGGCTGTAATTTTGCGATAAAATATAAATGCTCGCCATAGAAAAAAAGCCGTTCATCAAAATCCCAGCAATCACACCACAAACAAGCGCAAGTGGAACAAGAGTAAAAATTTTCGGCAACGAAATACTCTTTTTTTCTGGGATCGGTGGCTGTTTTATGTGGATTAAATTTAGCGGAATTCCAGAAATCAAGATAAAAGCCGCGCTTATCAAAAAAACTTCAAGTGTGCTTAAACTAAGACCCATTATTAAAATTCCAAATCCAAAAGCGATGTAAAAAACTATCTCGTAAAACGCCAAAACTCGGCTTCTAACCTCGTTTCTAGCCCTTGAGTTTAACCAGCTTTCAACGATTACAAGAATAGAATAATGGCAAAATCCAAGACAACATCTCAAAAAAGTCCAAAAATATAAATTTTGACTTAATGCGTGAAACATAACGGCAATACCAAGAAGAGAAGCGAAAATACCAAAACTTCGGATATGTCCTACTCGCGAAACTATCCTGTGAGATAGCACCGTCGCAATCATCGCGCCGATAAAATAGCTAGAAATAACAAAACCCGTTTCAAGCTCATCTGCGCCCATTTTTTTGAGCTCAACGCCAGCTGAACTAACGATTAAGCCGTTACCGACAAACAAAAAAGCAATACCGACAAACAATGCAAACATTGATTTAATCGTCAAAATCGAGCTATTTCGCATACTTTGCTTCCCTTAAAATTTATTTTTTGGTATTTGCGCCATTAACTTTTAGCCACCTTAAAGCCAAATATTAATGCGCCAAGAGGCATAACGCCAAGAGCTATTAAAAAAGCCCAAATATCAAGCATTTCATTTCTTTGAAGCGACAAAAAGCCAACCACCATACAAGCATAAGCCATAAACCTAAACGGAACGAAAGCAGTTAGGTAATTTGGACTGTTTTTTTTAAAATTTTCTATTTTATCGCCTTGTTTTTGGCTTTTATTTAAAGCATTCTCGTCAAAATTTTCACCTAAACTATCTGAAATTTCAGAATTTAATGTCGCATTTTCGACACGTTTTTTATAAGCTTTAAATGTCGTAAAAAGTATGAAAATCGAGCAAAAAAACGCTATTTGCGAGCTAATTAACCAAGATTTGCCGATAAATAAACCAACAAACGACATCGCAAGCCAGCATATAAAATAAACAGCAAAAAGCTTAAATTTCATTGTTTTTCTTTAAATTTTTCATCTTTTAGCTCATCTAAGCTTTTTATTTGCGCGTCATAAGCCTTTTTGACATTTAAAACGGCTGCTGCAATGCCAATAGCAATACCAACAAACAGCAACCATTTTACCCCAGTTTCGCGCATCAACCAATACCCAAATCCGACTCCAATCATCAAAGCAACCACGATAGAAACGCCAAGACTAAGCTGCTCTGCGCCACTAACAACATCTTTTAAATTTATCTTAGCCATTTTTTATCTCGTCAAAACTTTCGCGAGCCGCATTTATTGCAAATTTTATATCATCATCACTCATCGCCTTGCAAATAAAACCAGTTTCAAACTGACTTGGTGCTAGATAAACGCCTTTTTTCAGCATTTTAGCGTGAAATTTTGCATATAAATTTGTATCTGATTTTAGTGCATCATCGTAATTTTTTACCAAATTTTCGTTAAAGAAAAATCCAAACATTGAGCCCCTAACCGTTGTTTGAAGCGTTATCGAATTTGCCTTTGCAGCCTGTTTAAAACCATCCATTAATGCATTTGCTTTGCTTTCAAGCTCGTCATACAAACCTTCATCAGAAAAAATTTTACTCAAACTAGCTATACCAGCCGCCATTGCAACCGGATTTCCACTTAGCGTTCCAGCCTGATAAACAGCCCCATCGGGACTTAAACAGTCCATTATCTCGCGCTTTCCACCAAATGCCGCGACCGGACAACCACCGCCTATAACTTTGCCAAATGTTACTAAATCAGCAATTATGCCGTTAAATTTAAACGAGCCGTATTTTGAAGCGCGAAATCCGCTCATGACTTCATCAAAAATCAAAACGGCACGATTTTTATCACAAATCGCCCTTAGCTCTTTTAAAAATTCAACATCAGCTGGCACTAAACCCATATTTCCAGCGATTGGCTCGATTATCAAAGCCCCTATTTTGCCTTTGTTTGCATCAAAAATTCTCTCAACGCTTTTTATGTCGTTGTATTTTGCCAAATACGTATTTTTCACAACATCAGCTGGCACGCCCATACTTGAAGCGTTTCCGTATGTTGTCGCGCCGCTTCCTGCTTTAACCAAAAGCGCGTCGCTATGACCGTGATAGCAACCTTCAAATTTTATCAATCCGTCTTTTTTGCTAAATCCCCTAGCAACGCGTATAGCCGACATTGTAGCCTCCGTGCCAGAGCTAACAAAACGGATTTTTTCTATATTTTTAAATTCTCCACAAATCAATCTTGCTAAATTTGTCTCCAAATTTGACGGCGCACCAAAACTCAATCCTTTTTTAACCGCATTTATGACAGAATTTTCAATATCCTTATCGCAATGCCCAAATATTAGCGGTCCCCAACTTTGGATAAAATCAAGATAGCAATTTCCTTCAATATCAATCAAATAAGCACCCTCGCCGCGATCGACGATAAATGGCTCGCCACCAACGCTACCAAAAGCCCTAACTGGCGAATTTACGCCACCTGGAATGAATTTTTTAGCTTCTAAAAACGCATCTTTGTTTGTCATCTTTTTCCCTTAACGTAATTTATCAAGTATTCATATATCAAATTTATCTCTTCATCTGTCAAAAAGTAGCTTGGCATAATACCTTTGGAGCTTTCGACCGCTTTTTTAAATTTTGCCAAATCAAGATTGTTTATAGGCGGTCCAACCAGCTCTTTATCCAAAATTTGCTTGGTTTTTTTATCAAAATACTTAAATTTTGATATAACAGCACCCTCACCTGATCTGCCGTGGCACTTATCGCAACCTATCCCTCTTGGATTTTGATAAAGCATTTTTGCATATTCGTTTTTGGTTATAAAATCATTTGCGCAAAAACAATAACCAAAAAAACAAACAAGCAACGCAAATTTTCTCATAATTCTCTACTTTTTTCTACTTTTAATGTTATTTTGGCTATGATACTGTTTTTGCGATTAAATTGCGATAAAGGATGGCAAAATGACGATTTTAAACGGCAAAGATGTAAGTGCAAAGGTAAAAGAAGGCATAAGAGAAGATGTGTTAAATTTAAAAAAATCATGCATCGAGCCTGCACTTGCGGTTATCCTTGTCGGTAACGATAAAGCTTCAGCTACGTATGTTGCTTCAAAAGAAAAGGCTTGCAAACTATGCGAAATAAAAAGCATCATGCATCATTTGCCTGAAAATACGACCGAAAATGAGCTTTTAACACTGATTGATATTTTAAATTTAGACGATAGCATAGATGGGATTTTGGTTCAACTTCCACTTCCAAAACATATAAATACGGACAAAATTTTAGAAAAAATATATCCAAACAAAGATGTCGACGGTTTTCACGCTTTAAATATCGGTAAATTATCATCAGGACTTGACGGATTTGTGCCTTGCACTCCGCTTGGCATAATGGAAATTTTAAAAGCTTACAACATAAATCCAGAAGGCAAAAATGCTGTTGTAATAGGACGTAGCAACATTGTTGGCAAACCAATGGCAAATTTGCTTTTAAACGCAAATGCAACGGTTACGATAGCTCACAGCAAAACAAAAAATTTAAAAAATATCTGCCTTAATGCTGACATTTTAATTGTTGCCATTGGAAAGCCAAATTTCATAAAAGCCGACATGATTAAAAATGGCGCGATCGTGATAGATGTCGGCATAAATCGCCTTGATGATCGCAAACTCGTAGGCGATGTGGATTATGAATCTGTCGCGCCAAAATGTAGCTTCATTACGCCCGTTCCTGGTGGAGTTGGTCCAATGACAATAGCAATGCTTTTAAAAAACACAATAAAATCGGCCAAAAGCCGCATTAAAAGGGATAAAATTTGAAAAAAACATTAAATAAATTCTTAGACTTTTCAAACAGTTGGACTGGCACGATAATTATAGTTTTGCTAGTTGTATTTTTTATAGCACAAGCCTTTGTGATCCCGTCTGGATCAATGAAAAACACTCTGTTGGTTAGAGATTTTTTATTTGCCAAAAAATTTAGTTACGGCATTTGCATACCTAGAATTCCATACATCAACACACCGATTTTACCGGACTTTTTTGGCAACGGACACCTGATAGAAGGCGAACGACCTAAGCGCGGAGACATAGTCATTTTTATACCTCCACACGAAAAAGACACATATTTTGTCAAGCGAAATTTTGCCGTAGGTAACGATGAAGTAATCTTTACAGAAAAGGCATTTTATCTGCGTCCGCACGAAGGTGATGAGTTCATAAAGGCTAATTTTGACGAAAAAGACATAATCAACATCGGTGGCAAAAATTTTGTCCGCGAACCATATAAATTTGGTGGAATTCACTATAACGAAAAGGTCAATTTATTCGATAAATCAGTAATGGCTTTAAATGCTGGCAAATTTGCAATGCAGCCAGTAATAGCAAAAGAGCTTCCGCAAGTTGGAGATTATCCGTTTAATGCGTTTTATTTTAAAGTTCCAGAAGATGAATTTTTTATGATTGGAGACAACAGAGATGATTCAGGCGATAGTAGATTTTGGGGAAGCGTGCCGTATCGCGACATCGTCGGACAGCCGTGGTTTGTGTATTTATCGTTTGATGACGAATACAAAATTCGCTGGGAGCGTATTGGCAAAAGTGTAAGCGAACTTGAAAATTCAGATAAAATAATAAAATCAGCTTATGAAGAAGAAAATCATAAAAAATAGTACAAATGCTTGAAAATATAGGTAACATAAATATAATACAAACCGCGATTATAGTTACTACGCTCGTTATTTC
Organism: Campylobacter sp.; assembly: GCA_052170535.1. Lineage (GTDB taxonomy): Bacteria > Campylobacterota > Campylobacteria > Campylobacterales > Campylobacteraceae > Campylobacter_A. The sequence goes on from JBQNAH010000005.1 coordinate 10,816, forward strand.
AGTAGTCGGACACGAGATAGCTCACGGCTGGATTGCGTATAAATTTGGCGATTTGACCGCTAAAAATTTAGGTCGTCTAAGTCCAAACCCGTTACGCCATATTGATCCGCTAGGAACTATGATCGTTCCAACACTGATGTATTTATCCACAGGCGTAACTTTTGGCTGGGCTAAACCAGTCCCCGTGATGATGACAAAAGTCGTGCAAAATGGTGGTTGGCTAGCAGCAATAGGCGTCGCACTTGCTGGAATTGGCTATAATTTAATGCTTTTTCTAGCTTCATTTTTGCTAGTAAAATTTGCCCCAATTGAACTTTTGGACGGTATTGGGATTGAATTTATTTTTACGTTTATGATGATTAATTTCATTCTTGCACTTTTTAACTTGTATCCGATTGCACCACTTGATGGCTCGAAAACACTTGAATATACGTTACGAATTTTTAGATTAAATACACTTGCAAATATGCTTGAAAGCACCCAAAAATACGGCTTTATTATAATTGCTGTGATAATAATTTCTCCGCTTAAAGAGTATTTTTTCGCACCGCTAAGGTATGCGATAGATGTTGTAAAATTTATGATTTAAATTTTAGTTTTAGTCTAAGATTACCAACCAAACCGAAAAGGCGTTTTTAAATTTTAGTCTCACAAGTGGGGACAAAATATTTACAAATACGTAAAATTTTGACATTATAAAAAGTTATCCACTTAGCACTTTTAGCAAACCATAATAACCGATAAAGAGCAAAAAATCAAGCTAGACGCTGCATTTAACGAGATAAAAATATACCCGTCCTCGTCCATAAAAAGCGCACTATCTACAAACACTCATAAGCTAATAAACTATCTTCCTTATGGTTGCGTAGAGCAACGCTAATCTAAGCTTTTGGAACTAAATTCTCTGGTTTTAAAAGATGAAAATTTAACTCAAAAAAGAGCTGATGAGAAAGATATTAAAAGATTTATCGCGCAAGGGATAAAAGATGTCGCTAAGATGCAAAAAACAGATGGTAGCTTTGGATATTATAGCGAGCTTGGTTTTACAAATATTTTTGCTTCAATTTATACGATATTTGTGCTATTTGAACTTGAAAAAAGCAGATTTAAGTTGCCAAGTGGGTTGAAAACTAATTACCAAAACAAGCGATACTAAGCCTTGAAACTTGGCTTAGTATCAAATTTCACTAGGTTCTAAATGTAATTAGCACCTGATTTAGCTTTTCGCCGATTGAGTGTAGATGCTCAGCCGCGGTTGCGATTTCTTCTGTATTTCTCATATTAACAGAACTTATTTGATTGATTTTTTCAATTCTTGATAAAACATCGTTAATGTCTTCGCCCTTTTTACTAAAATCTTTCGCACTATTTTCAGATTGTATTTCACTCTCCAACATAGCTTCATTTGCGCTTTCAACGGTTTGTTTTGTCTTTTCAGCAACAGCCATTAGATCTTTTGTCTTTTTGACATTTACTTCCATTTTAGTAGTCGCTTCGCCAACAGAGCTAACGATAGAATTTATAGTTACGTTTATCTCGGTTAAGCTTGTTTGAGTTCTCTCGGCTAGCTTTCTAACCTCATCTGCAACTACTGCAAATCCGCGTCCGTGCTCTCCTGCGCGTGCTGCTTCGATAGCTGCGTTAAGAGCTAGTAAATTCGTTTGATCGGCTATATCTGAAATAACATTTAAAACGCTTTTGACCTGAGTTGTGTTTGTATTTAAAATTTTCATATACTCGGCAAGTTCAGCCTCGTTTCTAGATGTTTCATCTATACTACTTGCTATATTTACTATATCGGATTTAGCCTCGTTTAATCTTGCTGCAGTATTTTTTAAAAGTTCAGACGTTTTTAAAACATTTTGAGCTGCTTCTTTTATGCCTTCTTTAAGTCTATTTGACATTTCAAATGTATGCTCTATGGCAATTCCAGTCTCTTCAACGCTTTTGCCAACCACACTTGAAGTAGATGAAAGCTGACTTGAGATAGAAGCATTTTCGGCACTTACCTCTTTTGCCATTGCGACAGTTTTTCTTACCTTTTCTACAAAGCCGTTAAATTCTTCGGCGGTCTTTCCTATCTCATCTTCACTATTAACCGGAATTTTCCTTGTCAAATCCCCATCGCCTATAGCTAGTTCGTTTGCATGTTCTTTTAAGTCGTTTATAGGATTTATGACATAAATTTTCATAATTAAAATAAGAGCTGCTATAACCAAAACAACAGCTATTAGCGTAACTATCATTTGATTTATCATACCATCTTCGGCGGCTTTTACAGCTTTTATCATATTTTCTTTCGTATTTGCTACGAAGATATACCCAATCTCTTTGTTTTCAAAGTCGAAAATAGGGATTTTTGAAACAAAAAAGCTATCTGTAAAAAACGGTTTATTTATATTTTCATCTTTCACATTTTGAAGTTCTTCTAAAAGCTTTTTATCCAAATTTGCAGCATTTTGTATAACTACATACGAACCAGAAACAACTCTTGGCGCATCTTTTAAGCCGGTCGCTACTTCAAGCAATCTACTATTCATCGATATTATGACGCTCGCACCAAGATCGTTTTTTAAATCTTTTACTATCGATTCAAACGACTGCATTATCTCAATCGAGCCTATATAAATTCCGTCGTTTATTACTGGAGCTAAACCGCGTAATTCAAGTCCAGATTTGCCGACTTCTATTCCGCTAAGCGGCTTTTTAGTGCTTTTAACTTGCAAAATCGTTTTTCTAAACGAGCTCAAATCATCGCCAGATTTATCATTCCAATGTCTTAAAAAACTCTTAACATCAGCGGTATGGATATGAATTTTCATATTTTTATACATTGAAGATTCTTTAAAACTATCGGTTAATTTTTTAAGCTCTTGTTTAACCACAGTTTTATCATTTGTCGATAAAGCATCGACAACAAAACGATTTTGAGCCAAATTTATGGCACTGAGTATAGCCACTTGCATTTTTGCGTCAAGTTTTTCTTGAGCAAAGAGATTGCCCTCTTTTTCCTTGCTTAAAAAGACATTCTCTTCGACTTCTTTTATGCCGTTATTGAAAAAGAAAAACATAACAGCAATCGCTATCAAAAATAGCGTAACAACAGGTATATATACCTTTTTTGAAATGGATAGGTTCTGCACCCCCCCCCCCCCTTACTTTTTGAAAATTTCTGCGATTAAACGCAAAGTGCGGAATTATAATGAGATTTTATTAAAATGAAGCTTTAAAATATTTACTAATTTTTGCACTACAAAATCAAAGAAGCATATAAAATTTTAGTTTAATACAAGTTTTGTTATAATCAGCAACTTTTTATTTCTAGGCAAAGTTATGAATGTAAAAAAAATTTTTATCGCAAGCGATCACGCTGGATTTGAAATGAAGCAAAAGGCTATTTCACTTTTAAAAGATTTGGGTTTTGACACCGTAGATCTTGGCACAAATGACGGCAAAACAAGCGTTGATTACCCAGATTTTGCAAATAAATTAGCTCAAAATTTGAAAGAAAATGACATTTACGGAGTTTTAATTTGCGGCACTGGCATTGGAATTTCAATCGCAGCCAATCGGCATAGTAACGTTCGTTGCGCACTTTGCCACGATGTTACGACAGCAAAACTAGCACGCGAGCACAATGACGCAAATGTTATAGCTTTTGGCGGTAGAATGATAGGAGAAGCTGTATTAAACGATATTTTAAACGCGTTTTTTGATACCGAATTTAGTGGCGGTAGGCACGAAAGAAGAGTAAAAAAGCTCGGAGAAACAAAATGATATCAGATTGGATACTGCTTACATTTTTGATATGCGTCTGTATCTACCTTACCGTTATGGTTTTTTACTTTAAAACATTGCTTAAAAAAGAACGCACTACTCGCGATTTTATGAAAAATAACCTGCAAGATACCGAAGTAGTGATAAGAAAACTTCAAATTCAACTCCAACGCGCGCTTGGAAATATAGACATTTTAACAGATGAATTAAATAAAGTTAAAAACGATGCAAACGCATTGCGCACGAGAAATTCTCAGTACCGATTAGAAAACGATAAACTAAGACAACGCATACGCGAGCTTGAAGGCAAAATTGAAGCCCTACTCTAAAATTTAAATAAGGAATGAAATGAAAATTTTAACAAAAGAAGATAAGGATTATTTGTTAAATTCAATCCGCTGTATAAATGATTTTCCAAAACCAGGCATAGTTTTTAGAGATATAACGACGCTATTAAACGACGCAAAATCGTTTGAATTTTTAATGCAACATCTAAAAGACAGATATGAAAATGCAGACATTGATTTTATCGCAGGCATAGAATCACGCGGTTTTATCTTCGGCGCAGCTCTTGCGGCTATTTTAAAACTACCATTTGTTCCGATTAGAAAGCCTAAAAAACTTCCATACATAACTCTTTCGCAAAAATACAGCCTCGAATACGGCGTAGACGAAGTGCAAATTCACGTAGATGCGTTTAATGCAAAAAACGATGCAAAAGTGCTTTTGATAGATGATTTGATAGCAACTGGTGGCACAGCAAAAGCTTCGGTTGAGCTGATAAATCAAACGAACGCAAAATGCGTTGAAGCTTGCTTTTTAATAAATTTAAAAGAACTTGGCGGAGATAAGCTAATAGAACAGCTAACTAGCGTTTATAGCGTTTTGGAGGTTTAAAAGTGGAAGAATATCTAAAAAATTTAATGCTAAACTATCACCAATATGCGTATTTGATTTTATTTTTTTGGTGTATTTTAGAAGGCGAGCTGGCCCTTATTTTGGGTGGAATTTTAGCTCACGAAGGGCACGTAGATGTGGCGTTAGCTATTTTTGTTGCAGGAATTGGAGCTTTTGTGGGAGATCAAATCTATTTTTATCTTGGCAGATACAATAAAAAATACATATCAAAAAAACTTCACACGCAAAGGCGAAAATTCGCTATCGCGCATATTTTACTTAAAAAATACGGCTGGCCGATAATATTCATGCAGCGTTATATGTACGGATTTCGCGTAATAATTCCGATGAGTATTGGCATAACTAGATACAGCGCAAAAAAATACGCTTTTATAAATTTAATAAGCGGCTGGTGTTGGGCGGCGATTACCATAATTTTAGCGTGGTTTTTCGGCGAAGAAATTTGGGATATTATACGCAAGATAGAAGAGCATTGGTATGTGGCTATCCCGCTTATAGGACTTGCTTTGTTAGCCATATTTCTCGGCTTTAGACAAATAGAAAACAAAATTTTAAATAACAGAAAGGTTAGAAAAAGTGAAATTTAACATAATTGATCAAAATATCGACAAAATTAAGGCTGATTTTGAGCTGATTTTTATAGTTAATAAAAATTTAAAACACAAATTCATTAAAGAAAAAGGTGCGTTTGAGCTCGCAAATTACAAAGGCGATAACGTTTTATTACTGTTGCAAAGCGCTAAAATTTACGTTGCGTTAAACAAGCTTGACTATGACGAATTAAGGCTCGCAGCGGCGAAAGCTTATAATGCGGTTAAGTCGCTTAATATAAAAAGTCTTAAACTTTGCTCTTACCTGGCTAGTTGTCAAAAAATGAGCTTTCAAGCGATCGTTGAAGGCTTTTTGCTCGGCAAATACGAGTTTAACAAATACAAAGAAAAGAAAGAAATTTCAAGTTTAGAAGAGATAATATTTAGCACAGATGAATATAGCGATAAAAAAGTCGTTATAGACGATGCGAGAGATGGATTTTATCAGGGAAAAATTATAGCCGATGCTACGAATTTTACAAAAGACATCGTAAATGAAATTCCTGAAATTTACACTCCTGTTAAAATGGCAGACGATGCTAAAAAACTGGCAAAAGAACTAAAAAACGTAACTTGCGATGTATATGATGAGGAATTCTTAAAAAAAGAAAAAATGAACGCTTTTTTAGCGGTCAATCGATCCTCGGCTCATCCACCGCGCTTAATACATCTAACATACAAGCCTAAAAATTCAAAAAAACGCGTGATTTTTGTCGGCAAAGGACTAACTTACGACAGTGGCGGACTTAGTTTAAAACCAGCTGATTACATGCTTACGATGAAAGCAGATAAAAGCGGTGCAGCGGCTGCTATGGGTATTATAAAAGCAGCGAGCGAACTAGCTCTTCCGTTTGAAATTCACGCCATTTTAGGCGCAACCGAAAATATGATAGGCGGAAATTCATATAAGCCAGACGATGTGTTAATAAGCCGAAGTGGAACAACTATCGAAGTAAGAAATACCGACGCAGAAGGGCGATTGGTATTAGCAGATTGTTTAGATTATGCGCAAGAATTTAAGCCCGATTTGCTCATAGATATGGCGACATTAACGGGCGCGTGCGTGGTCGGACTTGGAGAATACACAAGCGCACTAATGGGAAATAACGAAGAGCTTAAGGTGGAATTTAAGGCAAAATCGGCAAAAAGTGGCGAGTTAAACACAGTTTTGGAATTTAACCCATATTTGCGTGAGCTCGTAAAAAGCCAAATAGCCGATATAAGCAACACTGCTTCTAGTCGTTACGGCGGAGCACTAACAGCTGGAATTTTCTTGGATAAATTCATAAAAGAGGAATTTAAAGACAAGTGGATACATCAAGATATAGCAGGTCCAGCGTATGTTGAAAAAGCTTGGGGATATAATCAAGCGGGTGCAAGCGGTGCGGGCGTGAGAATGAATATTTATTACTTACAAGCATTAGCAAAGGAAATAAAATGAGTTTAGGCGTTGGTATCGTAGGACTTCCTAATGTCGGCAAATCAACCACTTTTAACGCACTTACAAAGGCGCAAAATGCTGAAAGCGCAAACTATCCATTTTGCACGATAGAGCCAAATAAGGCGATTGTGCCAGTGCCAGATAAAAGGTTAAACGAGCTTGCCAAAATCGTAAATCCAAATAAAATTCAATACTCCACTATCGAATTTGTTGATATTGCAGGCTTAGTAAAAGGCGCAAGCAAAGGCGAAGGCTTGGGGAATAAATTTCTTTCAAACATTAGGGAAACCGAGATGATTTTACATATCGTTCGATGTTTTGATGATGAAAATATAACCCACGTCGAAGGCAAAGTCAACCCTGTGCGAGATGTCGAAATCATACAAACCGAGCTTATTTTAGCAGACATCGAACAACTAAACAAGAAAATCGAGCGTTTAACGCGCGAAGCAAAAGCAAACGCAAAAGGTGCAAAAGAAACGCTTGAAATAGCAAATTCCCTTCTTTCTCATTTAAATGATGGAAAATCAGCAAGCAGTTTTAATCAGCGTGAAGACGAAATTTATCTTTCGTTAAACAAAGAATTGAGATTGTTAAGCGCAAAAGAGGTAATTTACGGAGCAAATGTTGATGAAGACGGGATCGCGTCTGATAACGAATATGTAAAAAGCCTAAAACAATACGCAAATCAATCCGGACACGAAGTTATAAAATTATGCGCAAAAATCGAAGAAGAACTAATCGGACTAAACGACGATGAAGCGCACGAATTTTTAAGCTCCTTGGGTGGGACACAAAGTGGCTTAGAAACCATTATAAAAACAGCATTTGCGAAGCTAAATTTGATTAGCTATTTTACAGCTGGCGTAGTCGAAGTTAGAGCCTGGACGATAACAAAAGGCTGGAAAGCTCCAAAAGCCGCATCGGTAATACATAATGATTTCGAGCGCGGATTTATACGAGCCGAAGTTATAGGCTATGATGATTATATTAATTGCAAAGGCGAAAATGGAGCCAAGGAAGCTGGCAAAATGCGCCTTGAAGGCAAGGATTATATCGTAAATGATGGCGACGTAATGCATTTTAGATTTAACGTTTAAGGGCAAAAATGCGTATAAAATTTTGTATTTTTTTATCCATTTTAATTCTTAGCGGTTGTGCAAAAGATAGCGTTAAAACAAGCGATATAGATAGCAAAAATTCGCACGGTTTATCTAGCATTTTGCAACTACCTAGGCAAATCGTTGTTAGTGATGAAAAATTCATCAAAAAATTTGAGCTTTTTAATAAGGCTGAATATTACTTGCAAAGCGATAAAGTAGGCTTTTCGTGGAAAAAAATGCTAACGGTAAATCACAGCAAAACAACTTTGGTTAAGCAATACAAAAATATAATGAAAAGCAAACTAGCAAAATCCAAACTAGGTGAAGCGATAGTAAAATTAGATGAAATTTCAGAAAAAGAAACGAACGGATATATTATCCTTGCGCCAATTCGCGATTTTGATGAATATGAAATAAATTTGATCCTAGCAAAACAGTTAGAGTGTGGCCTAGTTGATGTAAGGTATTCATTTAAGGTTGGCAAAGAAAATGCCGCAAAAATCGAACAAATCGCAAATGAGAACTTGAATAAATTTTTAAATCAAGCCCCAAATATTGGTTGTAAATAACAAATTTACAACCAAAAAATTACTTAATAATCCCTATACTATCGCCAAATTTCACATTTTTACCAGCAAATAAGTTATATTCAACAGAGTCTATTTGGCTAACAAGTACTATTGTTGAGCCGAGCTCAAACATACCTAGTTCGTCGCCTTTTCGCACATTTAAGTCGGTGTATTCATAACTTTGAGAAAAATTTGCCATAGCATTTGTCTGTATGCGCTCATCAAATGAAAATTTCATCTTGCCGACATTAAGAGCACCAACAAAAACCATAAATAAAATTTTACCATTTTTCATTTTACATTTTAATACCACGCGTTCATTTTTCGCATATAAATTGGACCATTTTTTCAACGCCTTTACGCCCACACTGTAAAGATTGCCAGGCAAATAAAGAGCGGATAAAATTTGCATATCGCAAGGCGCGTGATAGCGATGATAATCTCTAGGCGAAAGGTATATATTAGCATAGTCAAATTCGTTTAAATCATCATCCAAAAGCGTTCCCAAAAGCTCTTTGATACTATAAGTAAAGCCTTTTACGCTAATGGCTTTCAACTCGCTACTTTTGCCACATTCTAGACAAATTCCATCACTTGAACTGATAAAAATTTCAGCCGCTTCGTCAAATTTACGCTGTTTTACCAGCTCTCTTGTAAAAAGCGCGGTTAGACTTTCATACTCTTTTGGCGATTTAAACTCGCTCATATCGATATTAAAAGCCTTGACGTAATTTTCATTGACTAATTTTTGTACCATTTTAGGAAAACGTTTTGCTGCTAAAAAACCAAAAATACGTGAAATTTTATTTCTCATCATCGCCCCTTAAATTTAAAATTGATATTTCGCTTGGCGCTAAAACTCGCAAAGGCGGACCCCAAAAACCAGCACCACGACTTACATAAACCTGCATTTTATCATTTACTTTGTAAAGTCCTGCTAAAAATTTCTGATCAATCATAACCAAAAATGAAAATGGGAAAATTTGTCCGCCGTGAGTGTGTCCGCAAACAACCAAATCAACGTCTTTTTTGATAAATTTTATGAATTTTGGCTGATGGGCAAGCAAAATCGTTGGCTTTTGTGGATTGGTTTTTGATAATGCAAACTCTAAATCAGGCTTAAATTTTTTAAATTTTATCCCAGCCAGATCATAAACGCCAGCAACATTTACGCCACCAATTTCTACGCTATCATTGCCTAAAATTCGCACTTTAAGCCTATTTATGATCTCCAAAGTTTCTTCAATTCCACTATAATACTCGTGATTTCCAGGGACATAAAAAGTTCCAAATTTAGAGTGAAAATTGGCAAACGGTTCAACGAATTTAGCCAACTTTAAAGGTGGCAAATCGGCTATATCACCAACTATAAAAACCATATCTACGTCTTGTTTATTTACCTCTTCAACCAAGGATTTAGCAAATTCTACACCCAAAAAAACACCCAGATGAATGTCAGTTAAAACCGCGATTTTTAGTGGATTTTCAAGCCCCTTTATGCTTATGTCCTGCATCTTAATTTTAGGCACACCAAATGCATTATAAACACCTTTAAAAAAGTATCCTAACGCACCAATTAAAAGAGTAATGTCGAAGAAAAATCTGATAAATTTACGCCTAGTTTTGTCAAAAACAACCTTTGTTATAGGCTTTGATCCGATCAGTAAAATGTCATAAATCACGGCAAAAGTAAATAAAATAAAGCTTAATCCTAACGCATAACCAAATAAAATATCAAAAATTGGTGGCAAAAACCCAAACCTAAGCGAAAAAGCAAACAAAATTTCAACAAAGCCAAGGATGATCAAAATGGCTCGAATAAATAGCATAAAATGCCCTAGAAAACTAATTTTACGCAAAAATCTCTTATATGCGTAAAAGTTTAAAAAAGCAATAATTAAAGATGAAATAATATAAAACATTTTAATATTTTAATACATATTTATAAATTAATTTAAAAACATCTCTTCAAGTTCTGCCTCGCAAACGCTAGTTATCTTATTGTTTGCATCAAAAGTAACTAAATTGTGAGCCTTAAATTTGGCTAAAATTCTAGAAAAAGTCTCAGGCGCGATGTTTAAAATCGAAGCTATTTGTATATGCTTTAAAGTATCAAACAAATCAGCATTTTGTATCAAAAATCTAGCCACTTTGGCTTCTGAGCTCAAAACCAGCTCTTGGTGAATTACCTCGCTTGCAATTTTTAACTTTTGCGTTAGCGATTTGATGATACTTAGTGAAACCTTGGGATTACATAAAAATTCGCCATAAAATTTCTCATAATCTATTTTTAGCACCTCGCCACCTGTCGTAAAAAGCGCAGTAGCTGGAAATTTGATATTCTCAAAATTTGCAAGCTCGGCTACAAAACCCATTCCGCTAAACTGATGCATAAAAATTTCTCTCCCCTTAGCACCAGTTTTGTAAAGTTTAAGCGAACCTTTTATTAGTAAATGCAACCACTTTGGCTCTTCGCCTTCGATAAATAAAAATTCGCCCTTTTTGTATTTTTTTAATATGCTAATAGCTTCAAGTCTTTTTATCTCGTCTGGATTTAAATCCTTAAAAAATACAATTTCATCAATCATTTTTACTCTTTAACAAATCCCTGATTTCTCTTAGCAAAAGAGTTTCTTCTGGCATAGATTGCACCTGTTCGTCTTGATTTTTTGGCTTTTTGAGAGAATTTATAGTTTTAACGACGCAAAAAATACAAAATGCAATGATTAAAAAATCAACCATCGTTTGTATAAATGCACCATAATTAATCGTAACGGCGGCGACATTATCGGTTGCTTGTTTTAAAACAAATTTTAAATCCGTAAAATTTACTCCACCAGTTAAAACGCCAACAATTGGCATAATAATATCGCCAACAAGCGAACTTACAATCTTACCAAATGCACCACCTATAACAACACCAACAGCCATATCTAGGACATTACCACGCATTGCAAATTCTTTAAATTCCTGAATAAAACTCATTTTCTTCCTTTATGATTATCTGAAATTCGGATTATATTTATTTTAACTTTATTAGATATAAAAAAGCGAAATTAAATTGATAAAATGCTATAATCGGCGGAAAAATCAAAATTAAGGAAAAATAAATGTATCGTTTTGCACCATCTCCAACAGGAGATATGCACCTTGGAAATTTGCGCGTGGTTATTTTAAATTATCTTTGCTCTTTGCAAGATAAAAGCGGTTTTATAATCCGCATAGAAGATACAGATAAAGAAAGAAATATACCCGGAAAAGATAAGGAAATTTTAGAAATTTTAACACTTTTTGGAATCAAATGGGATACGCTTTATTATCAGAGCGAAAATTTAAAATTTCACAGAGAACTTGCAGCGAAATTAATGATAGAAGGCAAGGCGTTTGCGTGTTTTTGCACACAAGAAGAGCTTGAAGAAAAAAAATTAGCCGCTAAAAATAACGGCGAAGCGTTTCGATATGACGGAACTTGCGAAAAACTAAGCAACGAAGAAGTTTTAAACAACGAAAAACCATTTGTAATCCGTATGAAAAAGCCACTTCAAACGATGAAATTTACAGATGCGATAAAGGGAGAAATTTCGTTTGAGCCCGAAAATGTCGATAGTTTTGTCATAATGAGAGCCGATAAAACGCCGACTTATAATTTCGCTTGCGCAACTGACGATATGCTTGAAGGCGTAACGTTTGTAATACGTGGCGAAGATCACGTAAGCAATACGCCAAAACAGGATTTAATCCGCGAAGGACTTGGCTACACCGCAAAAATAAACTACGCTCATTTGCCAATTATCTTAAATATAGAGGGTAAAAAAATGAGTAAACGCGAAAACGAAAGTAGCGTAAAATGGATGCTTTCGCAAGGTTTTATGCCTGAAGCCTTGGCAAATTACATCATATCTCTTGGCTACAAAGCGCCAGTTGAAATTTTTACCATTGAAGAGGCTGCAAAGTGGTTTGATATAAGCAAAGTATCGTCTTCGCCTGCAAAATTTGACATCAAACAGCTTGAGTATATAAACAGAGAGCATATAAAATTAGCAACCGATCAAAGGCTAGCTGAGCTTATGCAAATACCGCTAGAATGGGCAAAAATAGCAAAATTTTACACGCAAGAAAGTAGTCTTTTAACACAAATAAAACAAAAAGTAGAAGCTATTTTTGGACCAAAAGATGAGAATAATGAATTTGGCAATGAAATGAAAATTTTAAAAATGGCTTTAAAAAATATTAATTTTGAAAATTTTAACAGCTTTGACGAGCTCAAAAAAGAGCTAATGAATCAAACGAATTTAAAAGGAAAGTCCTTTTTTATGCCACTTCGTTTGTTGATAACAAACGCAGAACACGGTCCTGAATTAAGCGAACTTTATCCGCTTATTAAGCCATTTTTAAAGGAAATTTTAAAATGATACTTTCTACTTTTTTACAAGCGGTTGCAGAAATTTTACACATTATCATCACAGCTTATACGTGGGTCATTATCGCATCGGCGCTTATTAGCTGGGTTCAGCCAGACCCGTTTAATCCAATAGTTCAACTTTTACACAGACTAACCCAGCCTGCTTATAACATCGTAAGGCGCTTCATACCAACGGTTTTTGGCGGGATAGATTTAGCGCCAGTTATAATCCTAATCACGCTTCATTTCATAGACATATTTTTCGTAAGGCTTATCTTTGAATTTGCTATGTAAAGCGCTCATATCGCTAATGATTTCAGCCATTGCGATAGCTGACGTAAAGAATTTTGACGAGATAAAAGATAAGCCAAAAGGGCTTGCGAAGGATTATTATATTTACCGCCTAATCAGCGAAGGAAAATATACAAAAGAGCAGATTAAAATTTTAAGTGAAGATGTTTTTCGTCGGTCGCAAAAACTCTCAAAAATCCTAGATCCAATCGCTCCACAAATTTCAGCGCCAAACCCGTGCGGAGGAATTAAAAACATACTAACGACAAGTTTTGAATGTCAAAAAAAGCTACTAACTATTGGTTTTGCAAGAAAATTAACGCCACAAGTTAGGTCAAAACTCGCAGAAAAATTTGACAAAATCGACGCATTAACTGCTTCTAGATTAAGGACGCTAAATGATAAATTCATAGCAATGAATTTTGCTAAATCTCAAGACGCCGACGCATTTTTGGCATATTATAACGCAATAGATAAAAAGACTGAATTTGATGAAAATTTTGATGAAAATTTCATGAATATAATCGCTCAAAAAAATTCATTCGAAAAAATCGCCACTAGCGTTATAACAAACAAAGAACTAAATACTTTCAGGCAAAATTTTTTAAAAATCGATCCAGAAAATACGACAGATAAAACAGCGTTTATTTTGGGGATTAATGCGATTTTATTTAATCAACCGCAAATAGCGCTCGGATTTTTTAGTCAAAGCGCGAATACGGCTAAAAAACAATACGAAAAGGACGAAGCGACTTTTTGGTGCTATTTGATAACAAAAGATGAAATTTTTCTTGATAATCTAAATCAAAGCTCAGATATAAACATATACACGCTTTATGCAAATGAACTAACAGGACAGAAATTTCCAACCGTATTTTCACCAACTGCACAAAAAGAAAAACTCGAAAACTACGACGTAACAGATCCATTTTTGTGGCAACAAACTTATAAATTTATAAAAGATATAAATGCGACTCAAGCAGCCGAGTATGCGCCAAATTTCAAAACCAAGCAGACCCTTGGACACTATGCTTATTTTATGGAAAAGGCAAGCGATTATAAAGATTCGTATTTCGTAATGCCGTTTGTTGATGAATTTAGTGATATAAATGCAAGCAGAAAAGCTATGATTTACGCGATCGCAAGGCAAGAAAGTCGTTTTATACCATCTGCTATTTCAACCTCTTATGCGCTTGGAATGATGCAGTTTATGCCGTTTTTGGCAAATGCGATAGGCAAAAAGGAGCTAAAAATTCCAAATTTCGATCAAGATGATATGTTTGATCCCAAAATTGCGATAAAATTTGCCGACCATCATCTAAATTATTTAGAAAAATTTCTTCATCATCCGCTTTTTATTGCATATGCTTACAACGGCGGAATAGGCTTTACTAGAAGAACTTTGCAACGCAATGACTTATTTAAAGATGGCACTTACGAGCCTTTTTTATCTATGGAGCTCGTCCCTTATGCGGAAAGTCGCACTTACGGTAAAAAAGTTCTGTCTAATTACATCATCTATTCGCAACTCCTCCATTCCAATACATCGATTTTGAAACTTTTTGAAATTTTAAAGCAACCGCATTTAAATCACGAATTTCAAAAGTAAGCGTTAAGGTATCGCTCGAAATAGCTGGCGATACTACTTCATAATAAGCGCCCCAAGGCATTTTAAAGCTAACTTTATTAAGTAATTCGTCATTATATTCAATGCTTTTTACTAAAATTTGAGATTTTGATCCGTTTAAAGCAAAGCTGTTTGTTTTTAACTCACTATCTTTTGGATAAATGGCTAACACAAATCTCTCCTTGTCGTATTCGGAAGTGATTGGGTTTAAATACACACCAAGGATTAGAATCCTATCGTTTTCTTTGATAATTTCAGCCTTGCTTGTATATGCCAAAAGCTCGTTTTTAAGTGGTTCGTGTATATATTTTTTATCAGAACAGCCAGAAATAAAAAACAAAATCATCACACAAAATATTATTTTTCTCACGTCAATATCCTTAAAATTTTACGTTTATTTTATATGATTTTTGCTTTTAAAAAGGCTAAATTTGATATAATTAAAGTTAAAAATTTAAAAATTAGGTTAAAATGAAAAGATTAGGCATAGCATTTTCAGGTCCGTCAAATAGCGGAAAAACCACACTTATATTAAGAATTGGGGCTAAATTTATAGCCGATGGGCTAAAAGTTGTAATTTTAAAGCACGATCCAGGCGATAAGGCCAAATTTGACGTTGATGGCAAAGATAGCTTTAAATTTAGCCAAATTGGCGCGGACGTTGTTGTCGCAAGCCCAACTAGAACCACATATTTTAGCAAATATCAAAAAAATTTAGACGAGATAGTCCAAATGATAGGCGAATTTGATCTGTTGCTAGTTGAAGGGCTCAAAACCTTGCCGTTACCGCGCATAAGCGTTTTTAAAGACAAAATTTATGAAGATTATTTAAGCTTTTCGCAAGCCATTGCCAGTTATCAAAAAGACTATAAAATCGATAAGCCAAATTTCTATCTAGACGATACTGATGCGATTTGTGAGTGGATTTTAAACAATGCAAAGGAGTTATAATGACCGAAATTTTTAAAACTATCGAAAAAATAGCGGTTCAAATTTCACAAGAGATAAAATTTGCCGATCTTGGCTACACCGATCACGCAAACGCCACAGGCGATACACAACTAAAACTAGACGTGCTAAGTGATGAAATAATAACACGCGAATTGAGCGCATTGCCTTGCATAAAAGCACTTGTAAGCGAGGAAAAAGATGAAATTTTTGAGTTAAACAGCGATGCAAATTTCATCATTGCTTACGATCCGCTTGATGGATCTAGTCTTGTCGATGTAAATTTTTCTATTGGCTCAATTTTTGGAATCTACGAAAATGAACTTAAAGCCCCAAATTTAAAAGCTGCCGCTTATGTCATCTACGGACCTAGGCTTGAAATGGTAGTTTGCGTGGATAAGCCAAAATTATATCGTTTAAATAGAGAAAATAAATTTCAGTTTGTTAAGGATTTAAATTTAAGCGAAAAAGGCAAATTAAACGCCACGGGTGCTACGCAAAAAAATTGGAGTGAAACTCACGCTAAATTTATCCGCGAACTATTTTTGCAAGGCTATCGTTTAAGGTATTCTGGCGCAATGGTAAGCGATTTGCATCAAATTTTACTAAAAGGCGGCGGTCTATTTAGCTACCCAGCTACGACAGATGCGCCCAATGGGAAATTAAGAGTGCTGTTTGAAGTTTTGCCGTTTGCTTTTATATATCAAAAAGCTGGCGGAGCAACTAGCGATGGACATTCTCAGACACTTTTTGATATAAAAGTAGAAAAAATTCATCAAACAACGCCTTGTTTTTTTGGCTCAAAAAATGAAATAGAGCTACTGCATAAATTCTACGGAAGTAAGCAATGAGCGATATTGCAAGCGATTTTCCATCAAAGGATAGCTTTGAGCTTGAGCTTGAAAATAAAAAGAAAATTTTGCAAGATTGCCAAACAAACAAAGGCTTAAAATCTTGTTTTAACTGCGATGAGCTTTTCGAGTGCCAAACGCGCAAATTTTATGTAGATGCCGTTTATAATTCGATGTCAAAAGGAAGCTCTGGCGGATTTGATTTTTAAATTTAAAAGGAAAATTATGAATAAAACTTATATAACAACACCAATTTATTACGTAAATGATGTTCCCCACATTGGGCACGCCTATACAACAGTGATCGCTGATACTATGGCTAGGTTTGCTAGATTAAAAGGCGATGAAACGTTTTTTATGACCGGCACGGACGAGCACGGACAAAAAATAGAGCAAGCCGCTGCCACGCGAGGCAAAACGCCACAAGCTTATGCTGATGAAATAAGTGCGAAATTTAGAGCACTGTGGGATAAATTTGAGATCAGTTACGATCATTTTATCCGCACCACAGATAATTATCACAAATTAACCGTACAAAATGCTTTTGATAAAATGTATCAAAAAGGTGATATTTATAAAGGAAACTATGAGGGATATTACTGTGTTAGCTGTGAGAGTTTTTTTACTCAAACACAACTGCTAGAAGATGAAAGATGCCCTGATTGCGGGCGTCCAACCAGTATCGTAAAAGAAGAGAGTTATTTTTTTAAGCTATCCAAATACGAAAACGCTTTACTTAAATGGTATGAAGAAAATGAAGATTGCATACTTCCAAAGAGCAAAAAAAACGAGGTTGTAAATTTTGTAAAAGGTGGCTTGAAGGATCTTTCTATCACTAGAACAAGTTTTGAATGGGGCATAAAACTTCCACAAAGTTTAAACGAGCCAAAGCACGTAATGTATGTTTGGCTAGACGCTTTGATAAATTATCTTTCCACACTTGGATACACGAGAGATGAAGCAAAAATGCATTTTTGGCAAGGTGCAACGCATATCGTCGGCAAAGATATTTTGCGCTTTCACGCCGTTTATTGGCCAGCGTTTTTGATGAGCCTTGACATCGCTTTGCCAAAGCATATCGCAGCACACGGTTGGTGGACTAGAGATGGTGAAAAAATGAGTAAAAGCAAAGGCAACGTAATAAATCCAGCCGAAGTTGCAGACGCCTATGGACTTGAAAATTTCAGATATTTTATGCTTCGAGAAGTGCCATTTGGGCAAGATGGCGATTTTAGCCAAAAAGCTCTCATAGATCGCATAAATTCCGAACTTAGCAACGATCTTGGAAACCTTTTAAACAGGATAATCGGAATGAGCGAAAAATACTCAAACTACGACATTTCAAGCCAAAATTTGCGTAAATTTTACAACGAAACATTAGATAGTGCAAATATATTTTTGCAAAACGCTATCAAAAATCTAGAAATTTTTGCCACAAATCGCTATCTTGAAGAGCTTTTTAAAGTGTTAAATTTAGCAAACGCTTCGATTGCAAAATACGAGCCGTGGAATTTAATCAAAAACGGCAAAACAGACGAAGCAAACGCGCTTGTCAGCCTTTGTGCAAATTTACTTGCCCGCGTGGCAATTCTTTTAAGTCCAACGATGCCAAAAACTTGCGAAAAAATAGCGCAAGCTTTGGGATTTGAAATTTCAACAAAAACTTATCAAAAAATCATACTAAACAATGAAATTTTAGACTTTAAAGCCGTAAAAACGGCTCCTTTGTTTCCAAAGATAGAAAAAGAACTTTTAGCTTCTCCAAGCGCACAAAAAGAGCAAATTCAAGAAAATGTGGATAAAGAGCAAAAAATCAAAATAGACGAATTTAAAAAATGCATTATCAAAGTCGGAACTGTTTTGGAGTGCTCAAATATCGAAGGTAGCGAGAAATTGTTAAAATTTTTAATAGATTTGGGCGAAGAAAAACCGCGTCAAATACTATCTGGAATTGCTAAATTTTATCAGCCAAGCCAGCTTGTCGGAAAGCAAATATGCGTTTTATCAAACTTAAAGTCAGCTAAAATTTTCGGACACGTTTCAGACGGAATGATTTTAAGCGCCGAAGATGGAAGTCTAACACTTCTAAGCACGATGGCTAAAGTCGCAAACGGAGCGATTGTTGGATAATGAATATCGAGAATTTAAGGCGACTAATCAACGCCGAGCTTTTAAATAAGCCAAGCGTTTCAAGCGTGGTTGATTTTGCTTTTGAAGCAAAATTCGTCAAGCTCGGATATGCGTTTATCGGACTAAATACAACGCTTGATGAGATAAGCCTTGCTGTTAAAAACGGCGCTTATGCGGTCATAATCGAAGAAGATTTTGATGTCATAGACAACGAGGTTGCATTTATAAAAGTCGATAGTTTAAGCACAGCCTTAATGCGACTAATTCGCTTTGAAAGCAGTTATAAAAATTTAAAATTTTTCCTTATAAATGACGTTCAAAAGGCGATTTTACAACGCACCAGCCTTAGTAAAGATGCCACACTTTTACAAGGCGATATAAGAGAATTATTTATGCAAGTAATTAAAGCTGAAAATGCAAATATATTTTTTACAAATGAGCCTAAAATTTTATCTAAAATAGCCCCACTTTACGAAACAGTTTGCACCGATACGGACGCTGTTTGTATTGGTAGTGGTTCGATATTTTCGACAAGCGTGGTTTGCGATGAAATATATTTTCAAGGGCTAAATTTCCCACAAGTTTTCGTTGGCTATCTTTGTGGTTTGCTAAAATTTCTAACAGCAAATAATATAAAATTTAAACTAGGGGATTTACGAAATTTAGGTCATTTTGAACCGATATTTGTAAATAAATTTTTCAATATTGTTCCTTTTGGTAATAGCTCAATGGTTTTTATTACCGAAAGTAACGATGAGCTTTTCGATATGGAAACGGCATTTTTAAAAAGAAAATTCAAAAATTTACAAATTTGCACGACAAGACAAAATAAAACAGCCGATACGACGTTTATTTTTGATGATTTAACAGAGTTAAAAAATCTTGAAAATTTCCACTACGCACTTGTAAAATGCACTAAAACCGAGCTTGAAAATATGCTAAATTCTACACAAGTTGAGCAAAAAGGACTTTTTGATTAAATTTGATATTTAATCTCATCTTTTATACCAGCCATTTCAAAGCCCTTTAATCTAAGCCTACAACTATCGCATTTTCCGCACGCATATTCTTCTGATTCGTAACAACTCCACGTTAAAGATAGTGCAGAGCCGACCTCTACTGACTTTGCGACTATTTCAGCTTTGCTTAAATTTACAAGTGGGGTTTTGATTTCTACGTTAAATTTTGGTGAAGTGCCTAAATTTACGGCTTCATTGATACTTTTTATAAACCGTTTCGAACAATCTGGATAACCGCTGCTATCTTCTTCCACCACACCTATATAAAGTGCTTGCGCTTCATATTTTTCGGCAACAGCTGTGGCAATAGAGATAAAAATGCCGTTTCTAAAAGGCACGTAAGTGTTTGGAATATCTGCTAAAACGCCATCTTTGCGAATTTGCAAACTCCTATCAGTTAGCGCATTAGCGCCGATTTTGGCTATAAAACTGACATCTAAAATTAGACGATTTTTAATATCTAAAAAATCACAAATTTCGTTAAACGCTCTTTTTTCACGATTCATTGTGCGTTGATTGTAATCAAAATGAAGAGCTATAATATCGTATCCATCGCGCTTAGCTAACGTAGCGCAAAGCGTACTATCCATTCCGCCACTCATTATACAAACCGCTTTTTTCATAAATTTTCCTTATATTTTATAGCCAAATCAAAGCCTTCATCAAGACAAAATTTGCTACAATTATACAAAAAAATTATTCAAAAAGAGCCTAAAAATGATAATTTGCAATGATGAATACCCACAAATTTTAGATCAAATCTGCTCGTTTTTGACAAATGCCGATGTTGAATTGGTTTTTGTCAAAAGTCAAGAAATGAGAGAGATAAATTTAGCCCAGCGAGGCATAGATAAGACAACCGACGTCCTTAGTTTTCCACTTGTTATGCAAATGCACCTTCCGCTTGGCTCGGTTGTAATAAATAAAGATTTAGCACAAGAAAAAGCAACCGAGTTAGGGCACAGCTATGACGATGAAATGGCGCTTCTTTTTACTCACGGTTTGCTTCATATTCTTGGTTTTGATCACGAAAAAGACAATGGAGAAATGCGAGAGAAAGAAATAGAGGTTATTAAAAATTTTAATCTTCCAAACAGTCTAATCGTTCGAACCGAAGAGATGTAAAATTAAACAGCGTATCACCTTTTTTGAAATTTTGCGTCTATATAGCCCATTTCAAGTAATTTATCAAAAATTTTACTAGCCTTTGGACCAGCCGCCGCACCACCGTGTCCGCCGTGCTCAACTATGATACTTACGACAAATTCTGGATCTTCGTATGGCGCGTATGCCGTTATCCAGGCGTGAGAGCGTTGCAAATATTTCATATCTTCTTCTTTCATACGCTTTTTTTCGGTTTGTGAGATACCCACAACCTGAGCCGTTCCTGTCTTTGTCGCAACATTTACCTTTGTCGTCGCAAAATGACGCGAAGCCGTACCGCGCTGAGAATTTGCGACATCATACATAGCCTTTTGGATATAAGGCAACTGTTTTTTTTCAAATTCATTAAAAATTTCAACTGGTTCAAACACTACTAGTTCATTGTCTATACTGTGTAAAAAATGCGGAGTTGGGCTTTTGCCAGTGGCTAGCATTGCGGTATACTTGGCAATCTGAGTTGGCGTAACTAAAAAATTTCCTTGACCAATTGATGTGATAAGCGTTTCGCCTTGATACCACGGCTGAGAATACTTTTGCATTTTCCAAGATCTCCCGGGCGCAACACCAACAAATTCATTAGGCAAATCAATACCACTTTTTTGACCAAAACCAATCTTTTCTAAAACTGGCGTTATAGCATCTATTCCGACTTTTTGGCTACCTTTATAAAAATAATCGTCGCAACTTTGCATAATAGCCGTCTCAAGATTTACAAAGCCGTGTCCGCGATCGTTCCAGCAACGAAAATTTCGTCCGCCAAGCTCAAAACTGCCAGTGCAATAAAATCCGTCGTTTCTATCCATCTTGCCAGAATCCAAAAACGAAAGCGCAACACCCATCTTTACGACCGAGCCTGGCGGATAAAGCCCATTTACCAGCTTATTTGTAAATGGATGATCAATACTATTGACGAGCTTATTCCAATTTTCTTGCGAAATTCCTAGCACAAATGGATTTAAATCATACTCCGGAAAACTTCCAGCCGCGACTATCGCGCCAGTTTTAGCGTTCATTACAATCACTGCACCCGCATCATCAGCGAAAATTTCTTCGATAAATTGTTGCAACTCAATATCTAAACTAAGCCTTATATCTTTGCTTTTTGGTGGTATCATCAAAACCTGCTCAACTTG
The DNA here is from genome assembly GCA_052170535.1 of Campylobacter sp. Classification (GTDB taxonomy): domain Bacteria; phylum Campylobacterota; class Campylobacteria; order Campylobacterales; family Campylobacteraceae; genus Campylobacter_A. The sequence continues at coordinate 32,779 of JBQNAH010000005.1, forward strand.
CTGATTTAGCGCATTTACTTTTATCTTTCGCACGCCCTCTTTGCCTTGCAAAATTTCATTATAGTAATTTTCTATACCGCTTCTGCCTACGTGATTTGTGAGTTTTGCAACGATATTGCTATCCACATCGTTTTGATTTGCCCTGCCGACATATCCTATAACGTGAGAGGCTAGGCTGTTGTATGGATAGTGGCGTTTTGTCGCTGGATGGATTAATAAATTTTCGTGCAACGAAAGAGCGGAGAATTTTGGCATCATAATGTCATAATCCATAAAATCAATAACATCGATAAATTCTTGATTATACGGCGAATCGGCTTTTAAATATTCCTTTTTCATCTTTGTTACGTTTATATCATCGCCAAGGATTGAGTGCAAATTTTCAAGCTCTATATCAAGCTGTTTGCTTTTGCTAAGATGAGGCTTAATAGCAACGGCAAATCCAAGTCGATTAACAGCCATAGGACGATTTTTCACATCAAGCACAAGCCCTCTAGTTGGGGCTATAAATTGCGATTTGATGGCATTTTGCTCAGCTATTTCTTCGTAATAGGCATTTGAATTAATACTTAAATGATAAACCCTAGCGATAAGCAAAACCCAAACGCAAAATATAACGGTAAAGACAATTCTCATTCTCATACGAAATGCTCTTTAAAAAGTACAATGCTAATAACCATCTCAACGCCCATATAAGCTAAAATTTCTGTGCTAATTTTTGGCACTTCAAATTCGCCAATATAACCAAAAAGCGCGCTAACTAAATAAGTCATCACATATCCACTTATGACAAATGAACCAACTAACAAAACGCGCGATTTTAGAGAAACCAGCAAATAATCACTTATAAAATAGTAAAAAAATATACACCCTATTAAGCTTGAAAAAAGCGTAAAACCGTGCGTTTGTTCAATAAAAATTAGATAAAAAATACAAAAATACAACTCATATTCGTTATTCAAAATTCTCTTTTCACGCCTTAAATTTAAATATATCAAATAGACAAAAAATATGCCAAGAAGAGGTGGTAACGAAATTACCGTCGTTGCGGCTTGATATGAGAAAAGAAACGCGACAATTAGAAATAATTTTAAAATTTTAAGCTCGCTTGCTCTTCTTTTACGCATTTTTAACCTATGCCAAGAGTGTTTTTGTAAATTAATTCATTTGCTTTTTCTAAACCTGTTTTTTTCAAAACGGATACGAAATGCGCATTTGGATACGCTTTTTGAACTGCAGCTTTTTGGCTTTGATTTAGTTTATCAGATTTCGTTAAAAAATTTAAAATTTTTTGATCAGCTCGCAAGAAACTTTGCAGATAATCATTTACATCTTTATCAATTTGCAAATCAAAATGTCTAGAATCAATAAGGTGAATAAACAGTCTAATGTCCGTTCTTTTCTGTAAATATTCGTCTAAATTTTTGCGCCACTGCTCGTGCATCAACTTTGCAACTTTGGCATAACCAAAACCTGGAAGATCGACAAAAATAAATTTTAATCGCTCTTCATCGTTTGCGTATTCAACTTCAAAGAAATTTATAAGCTGAGTTTTGCCTGGCGTAGAACTGCTTTTAGCGAGTGAATTTTTATTTACAAGAGCATTTATTAAGCTGCTTTTGCCAACATTTGAACGCCCCAAAAAAGCCACTTCACTAAGTCCAGTAAACGGAGCTTGGCTGATATTTTGAGCAGATAGCAAAAATTTAGCGCCAATAGCTCTAATCACTATTTTTTATCCTCGACTTGAAATATAAATTTCACAGGTTTTTTCTCGACACTGTTTGTTTTTTTGTCGCTTTTAACCGAGTATGTACCGCTATTTTGATTGATTTGTATAAATTCTCCATAAACTTTTTTATCGCTATCAATCTCGTGCAAAAAACCATTGCCGTTGATCGTGTATAAATTCTCTTTTGGTTCGTAAATAAGCTCATTTCCTGCGCCATCATACGTTTTTTCCTTAATCAAAGCTTTAATCTTTGCATTTCCGTTAGCTACGTATTTAATGGGATTTTTATCTTTATCAAAAAATATTCTTACTTTATCCGCCGTAAGCAAATCGCTACCTTTTTTTATATTTACATTTCCGGTAAATTCTCCAACAAATTTATTCTCATCTGCAAAAAAGTTATCTGACGTAACCTCAACTTGTTCGGCATTTACCACAAAAATCACCAACACAATAAGCCAAATTTTCTTCATTTTCTCTCCTCTATCGCCGCCTTAACGCCAGTTGCATTCATTTGCTTTAAATTTATATCATAAATGACGCTTTTTCCTTGAATTTTGTCGCTATTTTGCGTAATCGTAAAATTTACATCACTTTTTACAACCTTTTTTTTAGAATCATAAATTATTTCATCAGAAACAAGCCTTATTCTATCACTATTAGAGTAATTAGCATTGCCTTTAAATTTCGCTATACCGTCTTGATAAAAAGCCTCGTCGCAAATCGCATCGTGCTTTACATCGTTTCTTAGAATTTTAGCTCGAAAGTTTAAAAATTCATCTCTATCAGGATACCTTCTCCACTCATCAGTCTCAAATTTGCCCGCAACAATGCTGGCATTTATTTCATAATCAACGACATTATTTATCTGCATATTTAAGGGATTTTTTTCGCTTTTAAAGAGCTGAGAATAATACGGATCTTGCAAGGTTAGATAAACCATAGCCACGCTAAATAAGCATATTACAAAATAAAATATCCTTATAACCAACGCTTAGACCACTCTTTTTCTAGTCCTTCTGAACGGATTAAAATTTCGATCATTTCACGGATAGCACCATTTCCGCCCTTGTGTTTTAAAACTGTTTTGACATTTAACTCTTTGATGGCATTTTTAGGTTTAAAACTCCAACCAACAGCGTTTAAAATTCCATAATCATTATAATCATCGCCAATTGCCGCAGCGTTTTCTAGCCCAAGCCCTTCAAATTTTAAAATTTCTTTTGCTGTTTCAAGTTTGTTTGAAACACCTTGATAAACGTGAGAAATTTTCAAATCCTCAGCTCTGCGCTCAACAATACCAGACTTTCTACCAGTAATTATCGCTATCTTTTTGCCGAGCATTAACCAGCTTTCAATAGCCCAGCCGTCCTTGACATCAAAAAATTTTAGCTCTTCTGCGTTGTTATTATAAACTATCTTACCGTTAGTCATACAACCATCAACATCTAAAAAAATAATATCTATCATAATACACCCTTAGTGCTTGGTATGCCAACACGCAAATTTTTGGATAAAGCCCTTCTTAACGCAACCGCAAATGCTTTAAATGTTGCTTCTACGATATGGTGATAATTTCTACCACGAATTTTGCAGATATGTAGCGTAATGCCAGCGTTAAATGTGAGTGCTTGAAAAAATTCACCGACTAATTCAACGTCAAATTCGCCAACCTTTCCGCTGTCAATACTATCGTAAATCAAAAAAGCACGATTTGAAAGATCAATCACGGCATTTACAGCAGCTTCGTCCATCACAACGGTAGCCTCGCCAAATCTCTCAACCGCACTAACTGGATAAATCACATTTCTTAAAGCCTGACCGATAAGGATGCCTACATCTTCGACACTGTGATGAAAATCCACATGCAAATCTCCAACACAAGAGAGTTTTAAATCAATTAAAGAATGTTTAGCAAATGCTTCTAACATATGATCAAAAAAACCTATGCCAGTGTTTATCTCATACTTTCCGCTACCATAAATTTCAAGCTCTAAGCTGATATTTGTCTCTCTTGTCTTTCTTTGCAAATTTTCCATTATTCCCTCACAAAAAATGCACCATCTATATGACCAGCCATAATAAAATCCCTCGCCTCGTCTTCGCTTCTAAAACCAGTCAAAAACACGCGATAAATTTTACCGTCATCAAGCTCAAACGATCTAACCAAGGTCTGATAATTTTCATTAGTATTTGCGTATTGTTTTTTATAAGTATTTGCGCCAGCTATATTTTTAAAAGCACCGATTTGAACCATAAAATTTCCACCAACGACAGAATTTTGAGCTATTTTTTTACTCATTTTATCAGGTTTATATGATAAAGAGTGATTATTTATACTAGCATCATTTATATTTCCATTAAATCCAACAACTTCAAGTTTTACGGGTGCAGTGCCCGTGCCTATCATATTTATAGCAGTTGCAGCCGCTTTGGATAAATCAATAACGCGACCAGCTACAAATGGTCCTCTATCATTTACACGAACGATAACGCTTTTACCGTTGTTGATGTGGGTTACTTTTACCATCGTATTCATCGGTAAAGTTTTGTGCGCCGCCGTAAGGTCATTCATATTATAAATTTCGCCATTTGAAGTTTTCTTACCATGAAAATCAGGTCCATACCAACTAGCTATTCCACTAGCCCTATCACCGATATTTACGACGGTTGGATAATAAGTCTTGCCATTTATCGTATATGGGCGCATTGTAGCGGCTTGAATGCTTTTTGAATTATTTATTTTACCACTTGTTCCTTTTGGACCAGATGGCAAAAAGCTACAACCGGCAAAAACCACAATAACAAAAACACAAAATAGCGATGTTTTAGTCATTTTGAACAAGTTTTGCTCCTATTGGCTCATTTGAGCTAAGCAAGCTATTAGCGTCCTTTAAATCCTCAAAAGCAACATCAAATTTAGCTGAAATTTCATTTAGCGTATCTCCACTTTTTGCTATATATTCGGCCAAAATATTGCTGTTTTCTTTGTTAGGGATAACGAGCTTTTGATCTGGTTTTACTTCATTTGAAGCAAGTGCGTTGTATTCTTTTATTATCTTATGGCTAACTCCTGTCTTTTGAGCTATCGAAAGAAGCGTATCATCAGACTTGACTGTATAAAAGTCAAATTTTCTATCCTCGGTTGCGACAAAATTTGACTTAAACATATCCTCTTTATTTTTTGGAATATAAAGGTAATACGGCTTACTAACTGGTGGCGTATAAACAAATCTTAAATGCGTATTTAGCTCTTTCATACGTTTTAAACTTATTCCTATGCTATCGCCAACCTCCATCAAAGTTGTGCCACCAGGAACATTAATCTTAGCTAACTCCATACCCTTTGGATTGCTTATCAGCAAAGCCTCTTTGGTAGCTAAAAATTCGCTATCAAGAGCTATATAAGAAACGGTTAAAATTTTTCTAACAAATTTTCTAGTTTCAGGCGGAATTAATGCTCTTTTGTTATCAAGTAGAACGGCTATATCGTCAGTTCCAGCCTTTTGTATGGCTGATTTTAAGCGACCACTTCCACAATTATACGCCATCATCGCCAAATACCATTTGCCAAATTCGTCTTTTAATGCCCCAAGATACTTTGTTGCCGCAATTGTTGCCGCAATTGGATCTTTTCGCTCGTCTGTATATTTATCGATTTTAAGTCCGTAAAGTTGTGCGGTTTGCGCCATAAATTGCCAAATTCCAACAGCGTTTGCGTGCGAAACTACGTGGTTTGAAAATCCAGATTCTATCATTGCCAAATATAAAAAACTCTCTGGAATTCCAGATTTTTTAATGATTTTTTGTAGCCCTGGAACATGATTGTATCCATTTTTAACAGTTTGTATAAATTCCTTTTTTTTGCTACTTTTTGCACTGTTTTTTATCTCGTTGTAGTAAGGGTGGTTGATAAATTTAGCATCTATATCAAATTCTTTCAATACAGAGCTTGCTATTGGTTCATTTTGTGCCGCAAACAAAGCACAACTTAAAGTAAAAGATAATATTATAGTCTTTAAAAATCTCATTTTTCTCCTTTTTTAAGGTGTGTTAAAATTTCCAAAAAGTCGTTTTGCATTTTGGGTAGTAAATCGTATCACCTCTTCTTTTTCAAATTTCAAAATCTCAGCCATTTTAGCAGCAACTAGCTGCGTATATGCTGGCTCATTTCTCTTGCCTCGGTGTGGCTCAGGCGTGAGATAAGGCGCATCGGTTTCTATTAGCAACCTATCTCGGGGTATTTGGGGCAAAATTTCAACTAAATTTTTAGCGTTTTTAAACGTCAAAACCCCACCTATTCCATAGTAAAATTCACCCATTTTAGCAAGATCTAAAAGTAGCGGTGAAGCGTTATAGCAATGCAAAACCGCTCCAACAAGCCTACTTGCATAATCCTTTAAAATATTAAAACTATCCTCATTTGCATCTCTTATATGCAAAATAACCGGCAATTTTAATTCAACAGCCAAATCTAATTGAGCTATAAAAACACGTTTTTGAGTGTCTTTTTTAAGCATTTTCTCATCATCGTCTTTTGGCAATCTAAAATAATCCAAACCACACTCGCCAACAGCTATACACTTGCTATTGCTAGCAAATTTTCTCAAAATAGCTTCATCAAAGCCATCTATATCATACGGATGAACCCCAACGGCAAAAAAAACATTTTCAAATTTTTGACAGATTATAGCAGACTTTGGTAAATCATTAATATCAGCCCCAGGTATCAAAAAGCCGCCAACGCCCAAATCTTTGGCATTGGAAAGAATTTTTTCCAAATCATTTTCATAAGAAATATCATCTAAATGGCAGTGAGTATCTATTATCACTCAGCTATCTCCACTCGGTTTCTACCATTTTCTTTGGCTTTATAAAGCGCCTCGTCGGCTATCTCCAAAAGCTCGTCCAAGCTATAATCGCTACGATTAAAAGAAAGTCCTATCGAAACAGTTATCTTTATGCTATCTTTTTTCACATTAACATTCGTATTTGCAATTTTTGAGCGTAAATTTACAAAAAATTTAACAGCTTCGTCCTGCGATATATTTTTAAGCACCACACAAAATTCCTCACCGCCAAAACGAGCGACTAAATCATTACCCTTCGTTTCATCTATCAATCTCTTTGCCAGCGCCTTTAAAACCCTATCTCCACCATCGTGTCCGTAGGCATCATTAATCTTCTTAAAATAATCAATATCTATCATAGCTATGGCGTAAGGTTCAGCCATCTCCTCGGCGTGCTGCAAATAAGCCTCCATATCAGCATAGAAATAGCGACGATTATATACATTGGTTAAAAAATCTCTATTGGCAAAATTCGCGATTTGGTTGATGTTTTCCATAGCTTCAACCGTATTGTTTATACGACAAATCAGCTCCTCTTTTTCAAAAGGTTTGGCGATAAAATCGTTTGCGCCATTTTTTAGAAAATCAGGCGCGCCGATATTTTCGCCAACAGTTGTCATAACTATAACACCAAGTGTGTTTTTATCTTTCTCTTTTCGCATCTCTTTTAACAATTGAAGTCCATCTTTAACTGGCATACGGTAATCAGTTATAACAAGCTTTATATCTGGGTTATCCTGAAAATAATTCATCGCCTCTTCACCGTGCGCGGCAGCAAAAACCTTACCAAACTGCAAACTGGTTAAAATTTTCTTCACATTGTTTCTAAACGGCAGTGAATCTTCAACAACCATTGCTTTGTATTGTCTGTTTTTACTAAGGCGATTTATCATCTGAAAAATATAGTTAATATCGTCCATATTACCTTTATAAACATAATCAACTATATCTTTATGTATAAAAATCTGCTTTGTTTTCTCATCAATACTTCCGGTTAAAACAATAACAGCCAACCCCTGCGACAAAACATAATCAACTATTTCGCCATTTGGCGCATCTGGCAAATTTAAATCAAGTATCGTCATAAAATATTCGTCTTTATGCTCAGATATTTCCGCCTTTGCCTCGGCAAAATCATGCGCTACGTCAATAATCATATCAGATATGCTTTTATCCATTTGCTTAGCTATAAGTTTTGCCAAAGCTTTATTGTCTTCAACGATCAAAATTCTATTATTTTCCACGATTTTTACCCTAATTAAAGATTTCTAAATTTTTAAATACTATCATTTTTTTCTTTACGTTACGCTAAAATTTAATATTTTTTTCAGCTATCCAAAAGAAGCTGCTTAGCAAAACTAATCGCTTCGTTAGTTACCTTCTCTCCACTTATCATACGCGCTAGCTCCGATATTCTCTCATCGTTTTTAAGCTCTCTTACACTTGAAATTTCTCCGTTTTTTTCAACCAAAAAGTGTGAATTAGCCTTTGAACTAAGTTGCGGCTGATGCGAAATGGCTAAAATTTGGTAAAATTTAGCCAAATTAATAAGCACGTTTGCGATACTCATTGCCTCTTTTCCACTCAAATTTGCATCTATTTCATCTAAAATTATCACGCCGTTTCCGCTTTGAGTAATCCTGCTCTCACTGGCAATAAACGCTAATCGCAAACGATTTAGCTCGCCCGAGCTTAAATTTTTAAGACTAGCTTCTTTTAAACTTAAATTTATCTCGTCTTCACCCAAATAATCAAGCTCTTTTTTGTCGTTTTTTAACGTTATTTCGCCCATATAAAGCTCTTTTAAATAAGAATTGATGCAAATTTCAAGCTCTTTTAAATTTGCATTTCTAATTTGGCTCAGCTTCGCCGACATTTGAAAAATTTCATCTTGCAAACGATTAAAATTCTTTTCTAATTCAGATTTTTCAAAGCTTAAATTCTCATATCTTTCAAGCTCGATTTTGCGTTTTTCAAGCGTTTGCAAAGCATCCTCGATTGTGCCGTATCGACGCATTATGCCGTTTATCGCCTCGATACGGTCCAAAACCGCCTCTATATCAATATCTTCAAGTTCATCGATATTTAGGCTCTCGCGAGCTATTCTAAGCTCGTTCATAGCCTCTTCAAATGCGTCCGTATCGAGATCGCTTATGTTCAAAGCCTCGATAACGGCTCTTTCGTAGTTAAAAATTTGCTCCGCCCTGCCCCAAGCTTCCTCGATTTTATCCTTTTTGCTAAGGCGTTTTTTTATCTCCATAAGCTCTTCAAATTCTCCCACTTTTGGCGAAACATTTTGTATTTTCTCGATCTCAAATTTTGCAAAATCTTTCAATTCTTCTATTTTTTTTTCATCTTCGGCGATTTTTTTTAGCCTCTTGACCGCATCGTCAAATTCTTGAAATTTAGACGAAAATTCGCTCATAAAACGCGAAAATGCGCTATCTTTTTTTGCTTGCATATAATCAAGCAATGCCAAAAAACGCTCATTACTAAACTCATTTACCTCTTTTGCGGAAAGATATTTTACGCGCTCTTTTGCGATTTGGGCTAAATTTTTCCTAGAAATGGATTGAGAATTTATAAAATACCGCGTGCTTTTATCTTTTAGCAATCTAAACACGTTTATTTCGCAGTTTTCTATGCCAAATTCGTCCATCTCAAAGCTAAATCCAACATCGGCTTCAATCAATCTAGCTTCGCTGTCTTTTAGCCCAAAAACCGCCATTATCGCGCCCATAAGCACGGATTTTCCAGCTCCGCTTACGCCAGTAAAAACGCTAAGTCCCCGCCCAAAATTTAGCTCTACGTTTTCAAAACTTAAATTTTGCTTTATCAAAATTCTCTCTATCATTTCAAATCTTTCAATTTTTTGCGCGATTTTAACATAAATTTTATGCTTTTTACAAAATTACTTTAAATATAAATTTAAACTTAATGTTATATAAAAATTTACTTTTATAAACTTAATTTTATCTTAAATAAAAACGTAACTTTTTGTTACAAAATAATATTTTTTATAAAATTAACGACCGAAAAAACGCAGAAAAACATAAAATTTTTATATATTTTGCTTAACACACCAATCATTAAGGAGCATAAAATGAATAGTGAAGTAAATTGGTCGCAGGCTTTCATTAGTGTCTTGCCCATTCTTTTGTTTTTCGCGGCTTTGGTCTGGCTAAAACTTAAAGGCTGGGTTGCCGCCGCCGTTACGGTCGCTTTTAGTTTTTTAATCGCTATTTTTGTAAATGAAATTTCATTTACAAAGGCAGTCGCGGCTTTTGTTGGAGGCTTTTTAAAAGGCCTATGGCCGATAGCTTGGATAATCATCGCGGCGATATTTCTTTACAAATTATCGGACAAAAGTGGCTATTTTGACATACTAAAACGTAGCGTGATGAGCATTACCCCAGATCACAGAATTCAAGTCATTTTAATAGCGTTTTGCTTCGGTTCGTTTTTAGAGGGCGCGATCGGCTTTGGCGGTCCGGTTGCTATTTCGGCGGCATTGCTTGTAGGACTTGGTTTGCGTCCGCTTTACGCAGCTGGACTTTGCTTGATAGCAAACACTGCTCCTGTGGCGTTTGGCGCGGTTGGAATTCCTATAATAGCTATGGCGCAAGCCGTAACTCCAGCTCTTGGCTTACAACCAGATCAAGCAGCGCAAGTGGCAAATACAATTTCAGCGATGATTGGCAGAATGTTACCTCCTGTAAGCCTTTTTGTACCGTTTTTTATAGTATTTTTAATGGACGGCTTTAAGGGCATAAAAGAGACGTTTCCGGCGATTTTTGTCGCATCGACTAGCTTTGCGGCAACGCAATTTTACAGCTCAAACCACATAGGACCCGAGCTTCCCGACATCATATCAGCCATAATTGCTATAATCACGACGTCGGCATTTTTGAAAATTTGGAAACCAAAAAATATTTTCAGAATTGACGGTAGCGAGTATCAAGAAAACGGCGAATTAATTGAGCTAAAACAGCTTTGGCTAGCCTGGACGCCTTTTGTAATGCTAGTTATCGCGGTTATAATCTGGCAAATTCCGTCATTTAAAGCGATTTTTAGCACAAAAGCGGGCGGAATTTTGGCATTTACGCAACTAAGTTTCGAGCTTCACGAAGGCATAAAATTTTCGATGCCGCTTATTTTAAACGCCGGAACTGCGATACTGCTAGCTGGAATTTTAAGCATATTTGTTTTAAAAGTCAATAATTCAATCGTAAGCAAAGCCGCTAGCCAAACGCTTAGCGAAATGAAAATCCCAGTTATTACCATAGGCTTAGTCGTAGCTTACGCCACATTAGCGGAAAAAAGCGGGCAAGCTCAACTAATGGGGACGGCTCTTGCGCAAACTGGTGATTTTTATTCGTTTTTCTCGCCGATAATCGGCTGGTTGGGAGTGTTTTTAACAGGCTCTGACACTAGCTCGAATTTACTCTTCGGGCAGCTACAAGTCGCGGCCGCAAAAGCCATTATGAGCGCGCCCGATGCTATCGTAAAGCAAGGGCTTGAAATTTTATTTTTAGCCGCAAATACGTTCGGCGGAGTTGTCGGAAAGATGATAAGTCCGCAAAGTATCGCAATCGCTTGCGCAGCGGTCGGTTTGGTAGGAAAAGAGAGCGATTTGTTTAGATTTACAGTTAAATACTCAATCGGTTTTATTTTAATCTGTGGCGTCATCACATACGTAATAGCGCACTTTTTACCGTTTATCATACCAGTTGTGGCTCAATAAAATTCATGGCATTTATTGCCATGAATTACACTCCCCAATTTAATTTTTCTTTTAAAATTTGAAAATAATCTCGTCCGACGTGTCTTATCAGCCTAGCTTTAATATCGCTTAACCTAACCGTTATGTGGCTAAATTCGCTCATTTTGTATCGCTCTTGTCCGTCGATTACGAGCGCAGCTTTGCTTTGGGTTTGAAATTTGATCTCAAAACCAAGTGGCAAAACAACGGGACGCTGCGTAAGAGAGTGCGAACAAATCGGTGCGATACTAAATACGTCGCTTAATGGATAAATAATCGCGCCGCCAACGCTCATATTATAAGCCGTCGATCCCACAGGCGTCGATATTATAACGCCGTCGCCAAAGTAAGAGTTGAAAATTTTATCGTTTAAAAATGCATCTACATTTATAACCGAACCCGTTTTTGCGCTCAAAATCGTAGCTTCGTTAAATGCTATTTTGTGTGAAATTTCGCCATTTTTGCGGTGCAAAATCACATCAAGCATTCTTGGACTTTCTATTAAAAATTCGCCCTTAAAAAAATCAGCGAAAAATTTCTCGCTTTGGCTTACCGTAATATCTGTCAAAAACCCTAGTCTACCGGCGTGGATGCCCAGCACAAACGGTGAAATTTCAGCACTTTGACGACAAACGGAAATAATCGTCCCATCGCCGCCCAGAGAAATAATACAATCACAAATTTTGGCTAAATCACAAATTTCATAGCCATTTTGACCAAACATCGTAGCCAAGGTCTTTTCTAACAAAATTTCAACGTTATATTTAACTAAAATTTCCTTTAACAAAGCCATATCTTTTGTCAAATTCGGATTTATTTTAGCCACTATTGCTATTTTTTTAATCTCATTTACATTTAAAATTCTATCTTTCATTGTATAATTGTATCACATTTTTAGGCTTAACTTAGCTCGTTAAAAGAAAATTTTATGTATAATCGGCGCGAACAAAGTTAAAAAAGGAGTGAAAATGCGTAGCCATTACTGCACCGATTTAAGCGGTGCCGACATAGGCAAAGAAGTTACGCTGTGTGGCTGGGTAAATACCTACCGCGATCATGGCGGAGTTATATTTTTAGATCTGCGCGACAGAAGTGGCTTGATACAAATCGTATGCGATCCAGCCGATAGCAAAGAATCTCACGAAATCGCCTCTCACGTTCGTGATGAATACGTTTTAAAAGTAACTGGCAAAATCCGCGCGCGTGGCGAAGGCTTAGTAAATCCGCGCTTAAAAACTGGCGAAATTGAAGTTGTTGCAAGCAAGATGATTATCGAAAATCCAAGTGAGCCACTGCCGTTTATGATAGGCGATGAAAGCGTAAATGAAGATATTAGGCTTAAATACCGCTTTTTAGACCTGCGCAACGAAAAGCTGCAAAATATCTTTAAAATGCGTTCAAAAGCGGCGATTGCGGCTAGAAACAGTTTGGATAAAATGGGCTTTATCGAGTTTGAAACACCGATTTTAACGCGCGCTACGCCAGAGGGTGCGAGGGACTACCTAGTGCCTAGTCGCGTATATCCAGGTCAGTTTTATGCCCTACCGCAAAGCCCACAGCTTTTCAAGCAGCTTTTGATGTGCTCTGGATTTGATAAATATTTTCAAATCGCAAAATGCTTCCGCGACGAGGACTTGCGAGCGGATAGACAGCCTGAATTTACGCAAATAGACGTTGAAATGAGCTTTGTCGAGCAAGAAGACATTTTAAATATGGCTGAAACTATGCTTAAAGATATATTCGCTGCGTGCGGACACGATATTAAAATCCCATTTCGCCGTATGAGCTATAAAGAAGCTACCGAAACTTACGGAAGCGACAAACCAGACCTGCGCTACGATCTAAAGATGATTGACGTTATTGATATTTTTGCGCGCTCGTCGAATGAAATTTTTAGCAAAATTGCAAGCGATCCTAAGAAAAACCGCATAAAAGCGTTAAAAGTGCCAAACGGCGATAATATTTTCAGCAAACGCGAGATGAATCGTTTTGAGGAATTTGTCCGCAAATTCGGCGCTCAAGGGCTTGGATACTTCCAGATGAAAGAGGACGGGCTAAAAGGACCGCTTTGCAAATTTTTCTACGAAGATGACCTGGCTCAAATCGTAAGCCGATGCGAATTAAAAGTCGGTGATGTCGTATTTTTTGGCGCAGGCAAGAAAAAAGTCGTGCTTGATTATATGGGTAGATTCAGGATTTTCCTAGCTGAGCAAATGGGAATTATTGATCAAGATAAGCTAGAATTTTTATGGGTGCTTGATTTCCCAATGTTTGAGCAAAACGACGACGGGTCATACTCAGCTATGCACCATCCATTTACTATGCCAAAAAACATTGACGAGCCCGATCTTGAAGAAATTTTATCAATCGCTCACGATGTCGTGCTTAACGGCTATGAGCTGGGTGGCGGCAGCGTGAGAATTCATAAAAATGACGTCCAGCAAAAGGTATTTAAACTACTTGGCATAGAAGAAGCCGAACAACGCGAGAAATTTGGCTTCCTGCTCGATGCACTAAGCTTTGGTGCGCCTCCTCACGGCGGTATAGCGATCGGCTTTGATAGGCTCAATATGCTAGTCAATAAAGCAAGCTCAATCCGCGACGTCATAGCTTTCCCTAAAACTCAGCGCGCGCAGTGCCCGCTAACGAAGGCACCGAGCGAACCAAGCGCAGAGCAGCTAAGAGAGCTAGGACTAAGAATAAGAGAAAAAGAGCAAAAAGCTTAAAATTTACGGAAATTTAAATGAGATAGATTTTTATCCAAGATAAGCATTATCTTGGATAAATTTTTATATTAATGTTTAAATTTATCGCAAGACGTCTCCATTTTGGAGACTACCAAAAATCAAAACCTGCCTAAACATTTTGAGGCGATTTTGTGGATTTGACTTAAAAATTAGCAAAGATAAAACATTTGGTTTTTAGAGCTAAATTTTACCAACTCCGCAAAAACACCCAAATAACAAAGGCAAAAAAAGGAAACAAATGAAGAATTTATTTTTAATTATAGGTGCTCCAGGTTCTGGAAAAACAACTGACGCGTCATTAATAGCACAACAAGACGCCAAATTTGCCCATTTCTCTACAGGCGACTTGCTCCGTGCAGAAGTCGCTAGTGGCTCAGAGCTTGGCAAAATAATTGACGGCTTCATATCAAAAGGCAACTTAGTCCCACTTGACGTCGTCGTAAATGCTATCGTCTCGGCAATAAAAAGCTCAGACAAATCAGACGTTATCATCGACGGCTATCCACGTAGCGTCGAGCAAATGACCGAGTTAGACAAAGTGTTAGCCGCACAAAGCGAGATCGTGCTAAAAGGTGTGATTGAAGTGGACGTAAGCGAAGCCGTCGCGCGCGAAAGAGTGCTCGGGCGAGCGCGCGGAGCGGACGATAATAATGAGGTTTTCAACAACCGCATGAAGGTTTATTTAGAACCAATCGAGACAATACGTAAATTTTACAAAGACAAAAATTTGCTACATTTCGTAAGCGGTGAGCGCGCGATCGAGCCAATTGTAGATGATATTAAAAAGCTTGTAAATAACTTATAAATTAGCTGATTTATCTAGCTAGACCTAGATAAATCAATTTATTGTTGGCACAAATTTATAACTATTTTAGCTTTTACACATTAAAATATAAAAATTTTTATTAAGGAGAAATGATGAAAAAATCAACGCTTTTAGCTGTTTTAGTAATGGGGGGGGGTAGTAACGTTTAGCGGTTGTGCAAATTCACAGCTACAAAACACAAATTTTTACAACACTCAAAAATACCAAAGTGCTCATGCAAAATGCGGAAATTCTAATATAAACGCAAGTTTAGAATCCAAAATCAACGAAAAACTCAGACAAAAAAATAAAATCGGCGAAGCTATAACCATACACTGCGATGTGCAAAATTTCGACGAAGGCAACAGATTTACCAGATATATGCTAGGTGGACTTGGTGGAGCTGGTAAAGCGACAAGTTTAACAAAAATAAACATACTTGACGCAAAAAATGTAAATATCGGTAGTTTTGAGGTGAGCGCCGAACTTGGGATAGGGTTTTTTGGCGGAAGTTCAAGCGAAATGATAGAAGAAACGGCAACCAAAGTCGTTAATATCGTAGAAGAGAAATTTATATACTAAATTTAAGCAAAAGCAAAGCAATTTGCTTTTGCCTTGTAGCGTTTTTTATAAAAAACGAAAGTAAATTTTACATTTTAAAATATAAACTATTTGCCATATTTTCAGATCACAGGATATTGAATAAAATTTGAATTGGAATTTATAGTGAGAATTTAAACTCAAAATTTCACCAAATCGCCCAAATAAAAGCCCTAAAATATTTGTTTTTCTTGAACTTGTATGCTAAATTTATCAACTTAAAAGCATTTTTTTAATAGTATGAGATTTTTAATTTTTATTAGGAGTAAAAATGGACGTTTCAAAAATCAAAGCGGGCGCAAACCCAGACAAAATCAACGCCGTGATTGAGATCCCATACGGCTCAAATATAAAATACGAGATTGACAAAGATAGCGGTGCTGTTGTAGTTGATCGCGTGCTCTACTCAGCGATGTTTTACCCTGCAAACTACGGTTTCGTGCCAAACACATTAGCTGCTGATGGCGATCCTGCCGATATTTTGGTGCTAAATGAGTATCCGCTTCAGGCTGGTAGCGTTATACCGTGTCGTTTGATTGGCGTGCTTGTTATGGAAGATGAGAGCGGAATGGACGAAAAGCTTCTAGCTGTGCCAGTTAGCAAGATCGATCCGCGCTTTGACAATATAAAAACCCTAGCCGATGTGCCAACTGCAATACTAAATAAGATAAAAAATTTCTTCGAAACTTACAAAATGCTTGAACCAAACAAATGGGTGAAGGTTAAGGATTTTAAAGACGCAAAAGCAGCTGAGGAAATTTTAGACAAAGCTATCAAAAATTACAAATAAAAGTCCCCATTTTTGGGGCTTTTATTTGTATTTGAAATTTATTATCAAATAATTCTAATTAAATAAATTAATTTTATGCCAAATAAAGCAAAACTAAGATATCTGCACTAGCTAAAATCAAAATTTAACCAAATTTAAAAGCCACTTTGTGGCAAAGATTTAAATTTTACAAATTTTGCCAATAAACCGAGTAAATTCTAAACTACAAACCCTTTTTTAACCGCCGAATCAAAAATCTAGCCAAATGCATATCGTCAAAAACAGACTTTTCTACACAAAGTGGACGATCGAAAATCAAATCACAAATAAGCTCCGCCGATAGCACAGCCGTCCCTAAACCACGCGAGCCGTGAGCCGTGCTGACATAAACATTTGGCACATATTTTGGCTCAACTTGAGCCTTATTTTTGCTCCAAAGTAGCGATTTGTAAGTTTGCTTATAACTCTTTTCATCGTATAATCTACCAACCAACGGAAACCTATCACCGCTATAACCGCGAAAACAGACATTTGAGCCAATGATTTTAGGTGTTTTTTCAAGCAAAAATTCAGACACATTGTTTAAATTTTTTTCATCATCACTTTTCCTGGCTTCTTTTACAAATAAATTCCTATCATACGTTGCGCCAACTACCTGCACGCCATCAACGGCTTGGCAAACATAGCCAATCGCAGAAAACGGCGACGTATCAAAAATCGGCTCGATATGCGTAACCTGACCGCGCACAGAACTTAACTGCATTTCGTAATCATTAAAAAAATCCATACTTTCGCTACCAAGAGCAAGAATTAAAACATCGCTTTGCAACGTTTTGCCGTTTGCAAATCTTGCATTAACGCCGCCATTTATCAAATTTTCAAAGCCAATTAGTTCATAACCAAAAAGCATTTTTATGCCGTTACTTAAAGTCTGGCACACCTTTTTCGCTCTTACGTTTGCTCCATTTTTTATATAAGCTTTCGGATAGGGTAAGGAGTTAAAATTTATCTCAAAAACGCCGTTTTCATTATCGAATTCACTCCATTTTTCAAGTCGTTCTAAAAATTTTTGCTCGTAAGCATATTCGATCGCACCACAAATTTTAAACTCTTTATCGCTTAGGTTTTGCGCGTAAAATCTAACGGCTTGCAAAAAAGCGTTTAAGTGCATTTGACCGAGCTTTACATCAGGTTTTGTAATAAGTGGCATCAAAATTCCGCAGTGATTTGACGAACCGTTTGTAGCGATTTGGCTAGTTTTTTCAGCAATAATTACATCAACACCAAGCTTTTTAAGTTTAAAAGCCATAGCGCATCCTGCAATACCAGAACCTACTATCAAAGCCGTTTTTGGCTTGACTAAAAATGTATCAAATCTACTAAAATACGCGGTTTTTACGTGAGTTTGCATGCTTTTAAATGCGAGAAATTTCGCGTTTATCATTTCTCGTTTCTTGCCGTATCCTTTTATCAAATCAACATTAAAACCAAATTTTTTTAAGCTTTTTTGAACGCGACTTGAAGCGGTGTATGTCCGTAAAATCGCATTTTCGCTTGATAAATTCGCAATTTTTGCAACAACCTCATCGCTCCACATAGATTCGTTTTTATTTGGCGCAAATCCATCTAAAAATATTAAATTTGCTTTAAAACTAAGCTCATCAAGTGCATTTAAGACGTCATAAAAACAAAGCGTCAAAGTGATATTTGGTGTCAAATTTAGCCTATGAAATCCATTTACCAAAGGCGGATAAAGTTTTAAAAAATCATCGACAAAACTATCTTTTAAGCCCAAAAAATCATAAATTTTTGCCAAATCTTCCTTGCTTATTGGATTTGCTTCAATGCTGACAAAATTTAACCTTTTCGTGGTATTTATAATTTTTTTCGCACTTAATAAAAAATTTAATCCTGTGCCAAAACCAGTTTCTAAAATATTTACTTGCGTGAGCGAAATTTCATCTAATGCCGAACAAAAAACATACTCACTTTCAGCCAAAGGACGATGTGTATTAAAATAAATATCGTCAAATTTTTTGCTATATGGCGTGCCGTTTTTATAAGAAATTTCAGCTGGTTTCATTTTTGATTTGCAAAATATATATCAACGCCGTCTGCTAAGCCTTTTGCGATGGCGTGCTGATAGTTTGGGGTATTTATAAGCTTTCTTTCATCTTGATGAGTTATATAGCCAACTTCCAAAAGAACAGCCGGCATAATCGCACCAACTAAAACCCAAAAAGGCGCTTCCCTTACTCCGCCATCTATTGTTGATTTGTTTATCTTTCTAACACTGGCTAAAACCTCGCGCTGAACGTCGATAGCGAGCTTATTTGAAGCTATGATTTTCTCCCTATTTAAAAAATTTAAAAATGTCTGCTGGGAGAAATAATTCATCTCTTCAATATCAGATTTATTTTCCAACGCAACAGCATTTTTGCTACGCTCACTTCTAGCTGGCGAGAGAAAAAACGTTTCAACGCCGTGCATCAACTTAGCTTTTGCCTCATTGGGCGCGGCATTTGCGTGGATTGAGATAAAAAGATCGGCTAATTTATCATTTGCCATTGAAGTCCGGTCGCGCAAATTTATAAATTTATCGTTACTGCGCGTATAATAAACCCTATATCCCCTACTTTTAAGCTCTTCGCCAGTTTTAAGTGCGATTGCTAAAACAACATTTTTTTCATAAATTTTCTCACCACCAACAGCCCCAACGTCCTTTCCGCCGTGTCCTGCATCAAGCATTATGATTTTTGAATTTTTCTTTACTGCTACTTTTTTATGATGGTCTTGGATTTGTGGCTTTGGAACGTTTTGCTCTTGAATTTGGTGCTGCTTTATTGGTTCATTTTTTTTATTTAAGGTAAATATAAGCTTTTTGTCATTCGTAAAAAGCTCTAAATTTAAACTACTTTTTGACACAAAAACAATCCTTATTGTCGATGGGTCAAATTGAGTTATGCGTATTTCTTCGGCTAAAAATCCCTGCAAAGTGGTTGAAACATCGACATAAACGCCTTTGATATCATAAACTTTTCTAAATACACCTTTGGAATTTAGCTCAAAAAATTTAATCTCATCTTTTGATATATCTTGATTTAACTTTAACTCCAAACCATCTTTATTTTTTGTTACCTTAGTGATTTTTAAGGTTTGTTTTTGCACTGGTAAATTTGTCTTTGTTGTCGTTATTTTTGGCTTTTGGCTAAGTTTTATGCCGTATAAATTTAGTTCATTTTCATAAGCCTTGCTGTCAAATCCAAGAGCTTTTGAGCTTATCATAAGCCTTTGCAAGACCTCAACGATTAAATTTTTATCATTATTTATTATTGATTTTACGTAAAGACTCTTCATATCTTGATGAAGTTGTTCTTTTACATCTTGACTTACTTTTGAAAACTGGGTGTCAAAATTCTCTATCCTGCTCTCGCCCAAAGCAAAGCTCAAAAATAATAAAAAAGCAAATAAAACCCTACTTATCTTCACCATATAACAACTTTTCAAACAATTCTTTTACGCTAATTATCTCTTTTAATTTATATCCGTTAGCTCCTGTAAAAAATAGTCCAGTCTGCTTTACACCAGAAAACGCGTCAAATAGCCTATCGGCAATGCAGTATCCAACCTCTTTTGCTTCTTTACCGCGCTGGCAAGGGCTAACGCAATTGCTTATGCAATTAATCTTAGGCGCAGTTTTGTTTGTAATCATACTGAATAAATTCGTTATCACGCCCCTTGCAGGATAGCCCACTGGGCTTTTTATAAGCTTAATATCTTCTTTTTTTGCGTTTAAAAGCACTTCTTTAAACGAATCAGAAGCGTCGCATTCGTGCGTTCCAATAAACCGAGTTCCCATTTGAACGCCTTTTGCGCCAAGTTGCATAACCCTAGTTATATCATTTTTATCCCAAATTCCTCCCGCTACTATAAGTGGAAAATCGCCCCATTGCTCAATTTCTTCTTTGACTGGTTTGATTAAATTTTCAAGCTGATACGCTGGATCGGTGCATTGCTCATACGTAAAACCTTGATGTCCGCCACTTAAAGGACCTTCAAGCACAACCGCGTCAGGTAAGCGGTTATAACGCGTACTCCAGCGTTTGCATATTATTTTAAGAGCCTTTGCCGATGAAATTATCGGCACGAGTGCCACGTTTTTAAACTCTTGCGTAAATTCTGGTAAATTCGTAGGCAAACCAGCACCACTAATTATGATATTGATGCCGTGCTCACAAGCGTCGCGGACAATTCTGGCATAATCGTTACTAGCGTTTAGGATATTAACAGCAAGCGGCAAATCACCGCAAATTTTACGCGCATTATCAATTATGGCCTTTAAGCCATCGCGAGAGTAGAAATTTTCGCTTCCAAATGGCTTGGCGTTAAATTCTTTTGTTAAAAATTTGCGGTTTTCATAATATCCCGTGCCAACTGAACTAATCACTCCAAGTCCACCATTTAAACTAACCGTCCCAGCTAATCGATCCCAGCTTATACCAAGTCCCATTCCGCCTTGTATAATCGGGTATTTTATCTCGTATTGACCTATCTTTATAGAGCGAAATTCCATCATTTTACCTTTAATTTTGCAAATTTTTTCTTGCCAACTTGCAAGACATATTCTCCGAGTTGAAATTTCAACTGCTCATCGGTAGTTTTTATCTGATCTACACTCACAGCATTTGCGGCTATATCTCTACGGGCTTGCGAATTTGTAGAACTTAGTTTGCAAAATACCAACGCTTCGACTATCCAAGCTGGCGCATTCATTTGAAATTCGTCTAGTTCGCTTGGGATTTGGCTTTTTGTATGCACTCGCTCAAATTCGGCTTTTGCATTTTGTGCAGCCGTTTCGCCATGATAGCGAGCCGTAATCTCGTAAGCTAAATCTTCTTTAGCCTTTTTTGGATGGTAAGTGCCATCTTTAACGCGAGATTTTAAAGATGAAATTTCATCTATCGTCTTTTGGCTCAAAAGTTCATACCAGCGCCACATCAAATCATCAGAAATGCTTAAAATTTTACCAAACATATCGTTTGCATTATCGGTAACGCCAACGTAATTTCCCAGACTTTTACTCATTTTATTTACGCCGTCAAGCCCTTCAAGAAGTGGCATCATAACTACAGCTTGCTCTTTGCCAACACCATAAATTCTTTGCAAGGTGCGCCCCATTAAAAGGTTAAATTTCTGATCCGTTCCGCCCATTTCTATGTCGCATTTCATAGCAACACTGTCGTAACCTTGCAACAAAGGGTATAAAAATTCGCTAATACTTATAGGCGTGCCTGCCTTTAAGCGCTTTTCAAAATCATCTCGTTCAAGCATACGAGCCACAGGAAACGTGCTGGTAAGCTCGACTATCCCAGCTGCTCCAAGTGTATTGCACCAACTAGAATTAAACATAATTTTCGTCTTGGCTGGATCAAGAATTTTAAACACTTGCTCTTCGTAAGTTTTAGCATTTTTTAGCACCGTTTCTTTATCGAGCTTTTTTCTAGTTACAGATTTACCGGTTGGATCGCCAATTTGCCCCGTAAAATCTCCGATCAAAAACTGAATAATCGCACCGTGGCGCTGTAAAAACGCCATTTTAGTAAGCACAACAGAGTGTCCCAAATGAAGGTCTGGAGCCGTTGGATCAAAGCCAGCTTTGACATAAAAATTTTCGCCATTTGTATAAAAATTTCGGATTAAATTTAGTATGCGTTCTTCGTCTATAATCTCCGCCACGCCTTTTTTAAGCTCTTGCATTATCTTTGCGTAATCAACCATTTTTCTCCTTTTAATGCTGATATGCGTCATCAAGCGACATAAATTCGATGATTTTGTATCTATCTTTAAGTCGCTCTCGTATTTCATTGACGTCCAAACTCTCATTTAGCTCAACCGTCATCTCAAATATATCAGACGTCCCCTCGTCTGTTTCGTTAAGCGTTATAGTAGATAGATCCACTTGCATTTTAGCCATATAATTTAAAAATTCAGCCAAAGAACCCCTACGATTTTCCAAACTTAGCATAACTTTGTAACGATGCGGAGCATTCCTCGACCATTTGACGAAAATCATCTCTTCGTTTTCATCAATCAATTTCAAAGCTCTTTCACAAAATTTATGATGAACCGTTACATGGTGGATATTTCTAAATCCGACAATATCATCTCCGCGCTTTGGATTGCAACAATAATCAAGCTCAACTGAATCAATTTTATAATTTGAATAAACCACGATATTGTCAAATTTTTGCTTTTTAATGTTATATTTATCAGAAAGCATTAAACCAAAAGGACTATATTTTTTAACGTGTTTTTTTAACAAATTTACAACATCTTGTAAATAAACAGAATCTGTCGCAACTCTTGAAATTCTCTTAGTTATTCTCTCACTCTCGATCCACTCGTTAATAACCTCAATGCCGACATTAAATATCGCAGATAAAATTTCAAGAGCGACCTTGTGATTTGTATCCTTTTTTTTCTGACGACAAAGCGAACCGATAGTAACTTTAGCCTTGCCCGTTTTTATGCTGTTTAGCCAAGAGCAGCGATATTTTGGCTCATCGCCAGTTACAATATTTACAATATCTCCGTTTTTAAGCTCGGTTAAAAGTGGAACGCGAACGCGATTTACATAAGCTTCTTTTGCGTAAAGTCCGACCTGGGTGTGAATTTCATAAGCGTAATCTAGCGCTGTTGCTCCGCGTGGCAACGTAAAAATATCGCCTTTTGGCGAATAAACGGCAATATCTTCGATGTAAAGGCTATCTTTTGCGTATTCATAAAGCTCTTCTGGGTTATTTTCCGCAGAATTATCCATACCGCTAATGTCATTAAGCCAATCAAGCTTTGGATTTAGCCCTCCGCTTTTATATTTCCAATGAGCCGCAACACCGTATTCGGCAGTTTTATGCATATCAAGTGTGCGAATTTGAACTTCAAATATGCTTTTGTTATCGAAAATAGTCGTATGAATAGTCTGATAACCGTTTTGTTTAGGAAGTGCGATATAATCTTTAAAACGCGAAATCAAAGGGTTAAAATTTACGTGCAAAATTCCAAGAGCTAGGTAACACTCATTTGAGTCCCTGACTAAAATTCTAGCAGCCAGCAAATCAAGCACTTCTTCGATAGAAATGCCCTTTCTTTGCATTTTTAGATAGACTGAATAGTGATGTTTTATACGCTTTTGTATATCAAAACTATCCTCAGCAAAGCCGTTTTGTATCAAAAGTTCTCGTATCTTGTCTGTGAAAGAATTTAGTTTTAATTGAAGTTGAAGTTTGTGTTCGTTAATGTAGTTGTCTATCTTTTTATACTCTTCTGGCAAAACATAACGAAAGCTTAAATCCTCTAAAATATTTTTAATCGATGAAATTCCAAGCCTGTGCGCAATAGGCGCATAAACCATAAGCGTTTCTTCAGCGATTCGCTTTTGTTTTTCGGGCCTTAAAGCTTCTAAGGTTAGCATATTATGCAACCTATCGCAAAGCTTAACAACCAAAACCCTGACATCTTTAATAGAAACTAAAAGCATTTTTCTAAATGTAAGCGCCGAATTTGCAAGGCGTTCTTTTGAGTCCGAGCTAGCTAATTTATCTTCTCTAATAGCCAAAATCTTAGTCAAACCCTCGACTAAATTTGCAACCTCTTCGCCAAATCTGGCACGCAAACATTCAATCGAGCAATCCGTATCTTCAACGACATCGTGCAAAAGAGCTGCTATTATCATACCTTCATCACCACCCATATTCGCCACGATACAAGCGACTAAAATAGGATGTATAGCGTAAGGCTCTCCACTTTTTCTAAATTGCCCCGCGTGCGAAGTAATACACATATCAACGGCAGCTTGCAATAAATCGTCAATATCAATAAGTGATCTTAACAAATCATAAGCTTGGCTTACATCTTTGCAAAGCAAAATATCGTCGATTAACTGTTCTAAGAAAATTCCGTTAGTTAGATGCTTCAACTAATCCCTCTAAGCCTATTTTGCCTTCAGCTATTTCATAAAGTGCAATATCGGCAAATTTCATCTTTGAAGTGTCGATTGTGAGTAAATTTTTCGCTCCACCAGCTAAAGCTTCGGCTCTTTTAGCAACAGCCAAAGCCAACTTATATCTATCCTCACCAACTATTTTTAAAGCCCTAGCAGTAACTTCTTCTGATCTTATCATTTTATCTCCTTAATTAATTTCGAACAATTGAGCAAAGCGCGTCATCTTCGCCGTTTATAATTTTTAACAAATTTCCATCTTTAAACATATTGCAAACCAAAATCGGAAGTTTATTATCTTTAGCTAACGCAATAGCCGTATCGTCCATAACCTTGATATTATCATTCATTGCAGTTTCGTAATTAAGTTCTTTTAGCAAATTTGCATCATCAAATTTGCTAGGATCTTTATCATAAACACCATCAACTTTCGTAGCTTTTATAATCATATCTGAATTTATCTCAATAGCTCTAAGGGTAGCGGCTGTATCAGTTGTAAAAAAAGGATTTCCAGTTCCAGCAGCAAATATCACAACGCGCCCTTTTTCTAAATGGCGATTTGCACGACCAACTATGAAAGTCTCACAAATAGCCTCCATCTTTATCGCACTTTGCACGCGGACACTTATGCCGGCTTTTTCAAGTGCTTCACGCATCGCAATTGAATTTATCACAGTAGCCAGCATTCCCATATGATCGCCACTTGTGCGATTTATCAAGCCATCTTTTGCTGCAGAAACTCCTCTGATTATATTTCCACCACCAATAACTATACCAACTTGAATACTATTATCAATAAGCTCTTTAATCTGCTTGGCTATAAATTTCAAAATCGAATTGTCAATACCAAAGCCACTCTCACCAGCTAGTGCCTCACCTGAAAATTTAACCAACACGCGCTTTTTACGTTCCATAATTTCTCCTTAAAATTTCGCCATAATATCAAAAAAGTGATTAAATTTTGCTAATATCGGCTCAAAAATACTACTTTAAGCTAATCATTTGAAGCGGATCTATGTGATAACTTTTTTGCGTAACTTCAAACGTAAGATCACGTTCCACACGCCCTATAACATATCCTTGTTGCACTTTTGTACCTACTTTTATAGTCGGTGCGATCTGAGAAAGATGAGCATAAATCGTATGAATTCCGTCTGAATTTTCAATGATAACCACACTATCTAGCAATGGAGTTTGCTTTGCAAATACAACCTTTCCATTAAGCACACTTTTGACCTTTGCATCTGGTGTATTTGAACTTAGAACAACTGATTCGTTAAAAATTTTGATATTATAAATCGGATCGGTGTAATTACCAAATTTTTGCTTAACAGTAAAGCTATCAAGTGGAGCTATAGTACGAGTTCCAGTGTATTTTTTAACCTGACTTTCTTGATAACTTGATCCAAGCTGCTTAACATCGCCTTCCTCAGCCTTTGTTTTGTTTGATTTTGTATTGTTCGCGGCTTGTCTTTGAGCCTCTTTTTGTGCTTTTTTTGCGGCTTCCTCAGCTCTTTTAGCCTCCTCAATCTCTTGTTTTGCAATTATTTTTAGATCCTCTAATGTCTTTCTAATCTCATTTTGCTGATTTTGCAAACGCGAAAGTTGATTTTTATAAATTTCATTATCGCGCCTTAAATTTGCCACCAGCTTCGTTTGGCTATTTTGCAAATTAGCAAGTTCGCTCTTTTTTTGTCTGTATAATTTTAAACTTTGCTCGATGTCGTTTATTTTTGAGTTTTGAGAACGTATCAAATTTAGCGTATTTTCATAGTTTTTTGCCAAATTTTCAAAATCGTTTCTAACGACTAAATTTAGCTTTGAAAGTATCTCATCGGCGATGATACTATCGCTACTTTCCTCGTATTCTTTGGGTATAATTAAATCAAACGAAAAATCATCAGCAATAATTTTTATCATATTTTCTTCGATGCCTTTTTGATTTTTTAGAAGCTGAGAATTTTTAGAATTTAGCTCGCCTAGCTCTTTGTTAGCCTCAACTGAACTAAGCTCCAAATCCTTAATTTGGCTTTGCAAAACAGTCATTTTAGAATCTATATCTTTTAAATTTGCCTCACCTTTTACAATATCATCAGCCAAATCATCAAGCTTTTTATTAAGTTGTTTTTCGAGATCTTGAGAGGATTGAAGTGAAATTTTTTGCTCTTTTATCTTTTCATCAGTCGTAGCCGCAAAGCCAAGCAAAAAAGCAAAAAAGCAAAAAAGCAAAAATTTCATACGTTGTCTCTTTTGGCTCTTCTCATAACGATACTAACGCTTATTAAGGCTAAAAATAAAGCTATTGCAATTATCGTTGGCACTTCTTTTGCAAGGTCAATAGATGGCAAATTTATACCAATTTCTGCGATGTTGATTAAATTTAAACTAGGCAAAACATAGTAAAATCCAACAACCAAAACTGCCGCAAAAAGTGAATCAAAAATTGCTAGCTTGTAAAGCACTGCTGATTTTAACCAAAACGGCGCACCAAAAAGCGTCATTATATCAATTCGCTCTTTATGCTCATATAGCCAAATTCTCACCTGCTTAAAAAGCAACATCACGCCAACAACAATCATCAAAGCGGAAAAAATAAGTGCAATATCCTTTATCAAATTTAAAATTTTATAAATTTTATCATGCGTTTTAGAAAAAGTTTCAACCCTGCTAACCCCGCTAAATTTCAGCATCTTGGACTTTATATTTTCAAGCTGCTTTGCGCTTGGAAAAGTGGTTAATTTTAGGGTGTAAAATTTTGGCAAAACGCCTTGTAAGATATTGATATTTTTAGCTGAAATATCCTTAGAAAGCCGCTGTAAAACGCCTTTTGAGCTTAACTGGTCTAAGCTTGAAATAGTAGGAACTAGCGGCCTAATCACGCTTGCATTTAGCTCTTGATCACTAACAATTATGATATTATAATCCTCGCTCATTTGTGTTTCATAATTTTTTATAATATTTTCAACTAGAAACATAAATTGAACTGAAAAAAGTAGCGCAAACATCGGCAAAATAACGCTCAGATGGTTTTTAAGCGATTTCATTCATACCTCCGTCCTCTATCACAAAATGGCGATATGGCACCCTAAGTGTGCTTGGAATTTTGTGAGTTACAACTATAACACAAGTGCCCAAAACCTCCTTAGCCGACTTTAAAAGCGTCCAAATGACATCACTTGAATACTCGTCTAAATTTCCAGTGGGCTCATCACATATCAAAAGCCTAGGATTATGAGCCAAAGCCCTTGCCATAGCTACTCGTTGTTGCTCGCCACCGCTTAATTGAAGCGGGAATTTATGCGCTTTGTGTAGCAAATTTACGTGTCGTAAAAGCTTGCTCGCCTGATCCTTGCAAACATTTTGCGTAAAACCCTTAATCATAAGCGGCAACATAACGTTTTTTTCGACATTCCACTCCTGTATCAAACGATAATCTTGAAAAATAATACCGATTTTTTGTCTAAGCTCACTAAGAGCTAAATCGCGAATATCGCGCATATCGCAAAAGCAAACATTTAAAAGACCAGACTGTGGCTTAACATCGCCATAAAGCGACTTTACGATAGTGGATTTTCCGCTTCCGCTCTTTCCAGTAATAAAAACAAAATCTCTCGCATCTATGTCAAAATTCGCATCTTGTATAACAGTTTCATTTCGGTAACCAAGACTGAGATTTCTAGCACTAATAATCTTTTGCATTTGCCAAATACTCCTTTAATGCAACGTGCGCTTTTAAATTTTGCCTTGTTATAAGTGGTCGCTTTATGAAATATTCGCAAGAATTTTGCGATACCAAAACGTAAAAATGCTCGGGTTGAAAAAACGCTCCGTAAGCTACGCGAAGCAAAATTTCATCATCGTTTTTTATAAAAATTTCTTCAATATGTAAAAAATAATCATCAAATTTTCTTGTAAAACTTTTAAAATTCTCTATAATAGCCTTGGTGTCGTATCCTTGATCAAATTCGAACCTTTGTGGCAAATTTAGCTCATCATTTACCTCATCGCAACTAAAAATGACATCATAAATGTCCTTTTTTTGTCTTTTCCAGCGATCTTCGTATTTGCTACTTACGGCTAAATTTCTATTTTTAAAAATTTGCAATTTGGCATTTTGTAAATCCATAAAATTTAAAATACAATAATCAGCATACGCCCTGCTGTCCGTTCTTAGTTCAAAATTTGCACCGACTTTTAAAACACGGTTTGCTTCGTTTACAAAATTTGACGAAACAACTCTTCGATGTGGCGCATCGTCCCAAGGCACAGGAAAGTGCAAGAAAATTTTATCGATACTATTTGAAGCAATAAGCGACAAAAAAAGTCTTGCATCGGTGTTTATAAGCGCAACATTGGCTAAGTTTTCAGATATGGCGAGCTTAGCTACTTGCTCAATACTTGGCTTATAAACCTCAATGCCAACAACTAATATATCACTGTTTTGTCTCGCTTGAAACAGCAAATGCCTGCCAGAACCAAACCCGATCTCTATGAAAATTTTGCTCCATTTTTTGGAGTTTAAAATTTCTAAAATTTCACTGACATTTTTTACAGGCGAGTTAGTATCGATTAAATGCGTATTTTTAACAGCTATTGCCTCGCTTACAATCTCACTACAATTACTTTGCTTAAATTCAACCAAAGCCTTTTGCAAAAGCCCTATTTTAGCTGGTTTTGTAAGCTTTTCGCCCTTTACGACATAGCTTTTTTCATCACGCTTTTTTGTCAGCAAAAAAAACTTTTCTCCATGAGCGCAGGTAAATATCAAATTTACATTTCGCCCATAAGCCACCCAATCAAACGAAATATTTGATTGGACCGATTTATATGGACTTTGATTGATTTTTGAAGTGATAAAATTTGGCATTATTGGGCTAAAATTTCAGCTTTGTCCGATTTATCAGAAGCGATACCGTATTTATCGATCGCAACAACGCTATATTTGTATTTTACACCAGAAACAACGCTTGTATCTATGAAATTGCCTTCCAAGATATTTGCAAATTTCTTATCACCGTCGCCACCAGAGCGAAAAACAGTATATTTAGCGGCACCATCTACTAAATACCAGCTTAAACTTACCGCACCGCCTTCGCTAACTATCGAAGAAATAGACGGAGAATTTAAAGCGCTCAAAGTAGCGCCGATTATCGGTTCTTCTTGCCTTTGCGACTCCAAACCGTCTTTATCTACGACGGTGATTTTATAATATCTCGTAGCACCGTTTTGATTTATCAAATCCTCATAGCTATTTTGAGTGGTTTTGGCTAAATATGCGTAAGGTAAAAATTTATTCGAAGTGCTATACACTTTATAATACGCAAAATCATCTTTAGATACGCTGTCCCAAGTGATTATTATCTTTTTAGGCACATTTTTCGTAGCTTGCGGATTTACGACGGAATTTGGCAACTGTTTCGTAGTTGAACTAAATATTTGACTTGGTTTTGAGATAACACCCGTTGCGGTTTTTACAAAAATTCTATATTTATAAGTTCTACCTGATTTTACACCAGTATCGATATATTCGGCATTTAAGCGACCTTTAACTTCTGCTATTTTTGACCAATTACCATTATTTTCATCACTTCTTTCTATGATGTAAGATCTTACTGTTTCATCTGGATGAGGGCGCCAAATGAGTTTTACGCGCTCTGGCAAATTTGTCAAAGCCTGAGCAAACGGAACGGATTCTATAAGCGGTTTGGTTGTTGCATTTATAACCGTGCCAGCAGGCGAAACAAGCCCATTTTGCGAATAAGTTCTCATCTCGTAAGAATACGTCGTCTCGGGCGCTAAATCAGTATCTACGTAATGGCTGGCAAATCTATCTTTAATAGTTGCTACAACTCGCATTTTACCGCTGTTTTCATTTGGATTTGAGCGATATAAATAATATCCGTCAATACCAGATTCTGGCATAGGAATCCACTCAAAACCAATTTCAGTAATACCACTTATAGTTTTTAAACTTGTAACGGTGGGTAAATTTGAACTAACCTGAGTTGAAACGCTAGGCGAGAAGCAACCACTCATCGCAAGTGCTAAAAATAGAATTGAGCTTTTTAAGATCGATTTTTTCATCTACAATCTCCTTGTCAAAATTTGTGATCAAAATTTCCATAAAATCACTCCAAATCGGAGCGACGAAACTCATCTGTTTTTTTGTAGTAGGATGAGTAAAATATATGCCAAAAGCGTGAAGCATAACCCTTGCTATTCTATCATTTTCGCTCTTAAATCCGTATAAAGCATCGCCCAAAATATGGCGATTTATACTAGCTAGATGAACTCTTATTTGATGTGTTCTGCCTGTGAAAAGCTTGGCTGCTATTAAATTTACATTTGTCTTTTGTTTATTATTTTCATTAATTAACAAATTTGCAAAGGCACTTTTTGCCTCCTTGCCATCACTTACTATAGCTTTTTTCAGACGATTTGAGGAATTTCGACCTATTGACCTATTTACAACGCAATTTTGTTTAAGAGCCAAATCCGTAATCGCTAGATAAATTCGCCCCATACTCTTATCGCTAAGCTGCGCCGAAAGTGCCGCGTGAGTAGGATTATTTTTCGCCACAACAATAGCTCCGCTCGTGCCCCTATCTAGCCTGTGAACTATGCCAGCTCTACTTTCGCCACTTAAAGTTGATAGCAAAAATCCCTTTGCGCTTAGCCAATCAACCAAAGTCGCCTCTTTAAGGCTTGGAGCTTGATGAACGACTAAATTTGCAGGCTTATTTAGCACTAGTAAATCATCATCTTCGTAAATTATAGGCACATCAAAATTTATCTCAAAATCTGGCTTTTGAATGCGATTATTTACAAAATTTATCTCTATTTTATCGTTTAAATTTAGTTTAACTGACGCCTTTTGCACTATTTTTTTATCTATTTTTACAAGCCGACTTTTTATTAAATTTGCAACTTGATTTCGTGAAATTTCAAGTTTATCAGACAAAAATATATCCAATCTTAAACCTATATTTTTTTCATCTACGATAAATTCGTTCATTTTCTCTCTTTTTTGTGTTATAATGATGCCTAAAAAAGGTAAATTTTGATAAGTCTTGACAGACGAATTCTAACTCATTTCGATTTTGTTCAGCCCATCTTGATAATTCCGATAATAATTTTATCATACATTTTAGTTTTTGAAGCCAATTCCATACTCGCAAGCAAACAAATCATCTATTTTGGTATAGGTTTGCTATGTTTTATGTTCTTTTTTTTACTTCCGATGCGTAAAATCGAATGGCTAATACCTGCATTTTATTGGCTTTGTATTATACTTTTGTTCAGTGTTGATTTATTTGGTGTTAGCAAACTTGGCGCAAAACGCTGGCTGGAAATTCCGTTTATTCATTTTACGCTCCAGCCATCTGAGATAATGAAACCATCGTTTGTCTTAATGCTCGCGTATTTAATCAAACACAATCCTCCAAGCAAAGACGGCTATAATTTTAAGCAATTTTTAAAACTTAGTTTTTATATACTTTTGCCATTTGGCTTGATTATGAAAGAGCCAGACCTTGGCACCGCATTAATACTTCTCATAGTCGGATACGCAACGCTTTTTGTAGTCGGAGTTAATAAAAAAATTTGGTTTGCGATCATAATTGGCATCGGCATTACAGCACCGGTGATATACGAAAATTTGCACGATTATCAAAAAAAACGAATAACAGATTTTTTGAGCGAAAAACCAAGTTATCACGTCAGACAAAGCATAATCGCTATCGGAAGTGGCGGATTAAGCGGCAAGACAAAAGATGAAGCGACACAAACGCACTTTAAATTTTTACCAATTTCCACAAGCGATTTTATATTTGCCTACACGATTGAGCGTTACGGATTTTTAGGCGCACTTGGATTACTGACATTTTACGGACTTTTAATAGCTCATTTACTAAGTCTTAACTATATGTTAAAAGAAGACTATTTTGCCAGAGTTGTAACATCTGGAATTGGATTTTTGATATTCGTTTATGTAAGCGTTAATATTATGATGACTATTGGATTTGCGCCAGTAGTTGGAATTCCATTGCCGTTTTACAGCTACGGCGGGAGCAGTTTTGTAACGTTTATGTGCTTGTTTGGGATTTTGCAAAATTTACTTACATTTAGATTTGATCCGACATACCGATTTGTAAAATTTAAATTTTAAATAAATTTTAATTTTACAATCATAAAATTAAAATTTAAATTTTGTCAAAAAATATGATAGAATAATGACAAATATAGTTATTTTTAAGGATAAAAATGTTAGAGCAGTTTCTACTTGCCTTTTTACTGACAGTATTTTTAAGTATTGCGCTAAATGTTATACTCAAAAAATTTGAAATTCCAACCATAATTGGCTATATCATCACAGGCACAATAATATCAGAATTTTTCTATCTAAAAAGCAATGATTATTTGATTCATATCGCGGAATTTGGCATTGTGTTTTTGATGTTTACAATCGGTCTTGAATTTAGCTTCAAGCACCTTATGACTATGAAAAAAGACGTTTTCGTAAATGGAAATTTACAAGTTTTCATCTCTGGAGTTGTGCTTACTTTTTTTATATATTACACCATAGATTTGGCACAAAATAGTGCTATTATAGTCGGTTTGGCACTAGCTTTATCATCAACTGCTATTGTATTAAAAATTTTAAACGATAGCGGAGATATTACGCAAAGATATGGTAGAAAATCTCTTGGAATTTTGATATTTCAAGACATCGCTGTTATCCCAATCCTGATAATGATTGATATGTTTAGCTCGTCTCAAACCTCGCTAGATGAGATGCTTGCGAAAACTTTTTTCGGCGCGTTTATATTAATCGCCATTCTTTACGTTATAGGTAAATATTTTATAAACTGGATATTTTACAAGGTCATACATACAAATTCTCAAGAAATTTTCATCGCAACCGTCTTTTTTACTGTAATTGGCTCAAGCGCGTTATCGTATGGGCTCGGATTTTCTTTTTCGCTTGGAGCGTTTTTAGCTGGAATGATGATAGCTGAAACTGAATTTAAGCATAAAATCGAAGCCGACCTGATACCGTTTAGGGATATTTTGCTTGGCATATTTTTCATAAGTATAGGTATGCAAATTAGTATCCCAGTAATACTCTCAAATATTATAATCATACTATACATAACAATCGGAGCAATGACGATTAAAGCACTCATTATATTTGCGATTTTGATGATAAGCCAAAGTATAAGAGTGTCGTTTAAAACAGCCGTTACGCTATCTCAAGTTGGAGAATTTGCTTTAGCGGTTTTTGGATTAATGGCAACTAGAGAGCTTTTAGATGCAAATACAGCTCAAATTTTAATAGCCTCTAGCGTATTATCAATGTTTTTAACGCCATTTATATTAAAAAATTTAAACTTTATAGCTGATAAAATCGAAAAAGAGGTAATAATCGAACCAGAGCAAACGATCAAACAACAAACCTTAAAAGATCATATAGTCGTATTTGGATATGGAAATTTAGGACAAGAAGTCGTTTTGCAAATAAAGCAAAGAAATTTGCCTTATATCGTTATAGAAAACGCACTAAATTTAGTTGAGCTTGGAAGAAGTCGTGGCGAGAACGTATTTTTAGGAAACGCCATTCAGGAAACGACGTTTGAATACGCCTGCGTAAAAAGTGCTGCAGCCGTGATAGTTGCAGTATCAAACGAGCAAAAATTAGAGCTCATAACTAAAACCATATCAAACTATGACGAGAACATTCAAACAGTGATAGTCATAAGCGAACAGGAGAGATTTGAAGAAATTTTTAATGATTTGGGCGATAATTTCTGCTTTGTTAAGCAAGAAAAAGCGCTTGGAGAAATTTTAGTTCGCAGAGCCTTGCAATGCAACTTATAAAACGGAAATCATCGCGCTTTAGCAGGCACGCCGTAAGCTTTTAAGCCGTCGTTTATATCGCGCACAACCACGCTTCCAGCACCAATTATTACGTCCTTTCCTATTTTTACACCCTGTATCACGCTTGAACCAATTCCGATATGTGTGCGCTCGCCAACATAAACATTGCCTGCAAGTGCGACATTAGGACTAATGTGGGCAAAATTTCCCACAAAACATTCGTGCTCGATAATCGCGCCAGTGTTTATTATCGCGCCTTGTTTTATAACAGCTTTAGCGTTTATGACGGCATTTGGCATAACAACCACACCATCTTCTATCACAGCACTTGGACTAATAATCGCACTTGGATCGATTAAATTTACTATCTCAAATCCAGCATTTTGCACCTTTTGGCTTAAATTTTGGCGCATTAAATTTGCTCCAATGGCTATGAAAATCGGAGCTTTTGGCAAATTTTCACTAAATTTCATCTGGCTTGCATCGTCTAAAAAAACGATTTCATTGTATCCGAGCCTACGCGCGATGTCGGCTAGAACAAGCCCGTGCCCGCTTGCGCCGTAAATATAAATTTTAGTTATGCCCATTAAATTTCTCCGTAGTCGCCATACCATCTTTGCTAACGCCACTACGTTTTAGCACCTTTTGTATCGTCATAAGTGCGATTTTGACGTCCAAAGCAAAGCTAAGATTATCAACATACTCAACATCAAATTCAAACTTTTGTGCCCAAGTGATTGAATTTCGACCATTTACCTGTGCTAGACCAGTTATGCCAGGTCGTAAGTCGTGCCGACGCGCCTGATCTGGCGTGTAAAGTGGCAAATACTCAACCAAAAGCGGACGCGGTCCAATAAAGCTCATATCGCCTTTTAGCACATTAAAAAGTTGTGGCAGTTCATCTAAACTTAAACTTCGTATCAGCTTTCCAAAACGTCCCAGCCTTATTTCATCAGCCAAAAGCTCACCATCGCTTCCGCGCTCATCACTCATTGTTTTAAATTTGTAAATCGTAAAAATTTTACCATTTAACCCAGGTCGTTGCTGCCTAAATATAACCTCGCGACTAATTTTTAAATATATCAAAATAGCCGTTAATATCATAAAAGGCGATGTGGCAACAAGTAAAAAAAACGCCCCAATAATGTCTAAAAATCTCTTAAAAAAAATCTTATACATCGATAAATTTCCTATAAATTTCTATATATTTTTGCGCTATAATTCGCTCATCAAATTCGCTCACAGCCATTTTTCGACCCTCTTGCCCCATTTTTACGCAAAGTTGCTTATCGTTTAGCAAAATTTCTATCTTTGCTGCCAAATCCGCACTATCTTTTACACGGCAAAGCAAACCATTAATGCCGTCTTTAACGGCTTCATTACAACCAGTTACATCGCTTACCACAACAGCTCTACTCATACTCATCGCCTCCAAAACCGTTCGCGGAAAACCCTCTTTATAACTTGGTAATGCAAGTAAATAGCACGATTTTAAAAGCTCGGCTATGTCGTTGCGAGCACCAAGATAACGCACATTTGCGCCTTGTAAAAATTTTAAATCTGCCGTTGATTTGTTACCATCAAACCCTTCTCCAACAAAAACAAACTCACAATCGGTTCTGTTTCCTAAAATTTCAGCCGCCTCGTAAAATTCTCGCACGCCCTTGTGCCACATTGCACGCGCGATCATCAAAATGATCTTTTTTTCACCATTTTCATTTAAATTTGATGCCTTAACAATATTTTCATCAAATTTACGCGTATCCACACCGACACTTTTGATACGAACGACCTTATCTTGGGATATAAGTCCGCACGAGAGCATATAATCAGGATCGCTGTCATTTACAAAAATGCAAGCGTTTGCGCGCTTAAATGAAAATTTATAAAGTTTTTCGAGCATAAAACGCACGGCAAGAGTTTTTGCGTCATTATCAATATAAAAACTACCAAGCCCTTCAACTAAATTTATGACATACTTTATCCCTGCTTGATTAGCGGCAAAAGTGCCAAAAACGTTTGATTTATGAGCACTTGTTTGAAGCAAGTCTAAATTTAGCCCTTTTAGCTCATTTGCAAGATCTTTTGTGTTTGAAAGCACCTTTAAAGGGCTTAAACTAGCGCGGTCAAGCTCGTAGGTTACGGCGTTAAATTCTTGCGCCAATAAATCGGTAAAATTTCCGCGTGGCGCAATAGCGAAAATTTCGTGCCCAAGCTCTTTTAAAGCCTTCATAACCGGACGTCTAAAAAAGTGCAAACTCATATCTGCGTGGCTTAAAAAACCTATCCTAGCCATTTTTTACCTTTTTAATTTATAAATTTTTGCCGAACTATCAAGGATAACTGGCTCAAAAAGCTCACTGTCAAAACGCTCTAAAACAAAAAGCTGCACAAAAGTAGAGTTAAACATCTCTTCATCAAGTAGCAAAATTCTACCATAATCTCGCATAAAAATCACGTAATACTTCGAGCTATCATCGCCAACTTGAACATTTACGTCAAGCTTGCCATTTTCGTTATATTTTGTTTCATAAAAGCTGTTTAATTTAAGCTTATTTGAGCCGATTATAACACTATCAAGCTTGTTTGAAAGTATTACATTTGGACTTAGCATTATGCCTTCTTTGGTTTGTTGCAAGGAATTTGCTGCAAAAAACAGCGGATCGGCAAATTTTTGACCCGTTTTTAAATCAAGCCTGCTAAATTGCAAAATAGTAGGAAAAATATTTATCATTCTATCTGGCAAATAGTAATAAATTTCGCGTGTTTTTGGTGGTAACGAGATGTTTTTGTCGTCTAAATTTGATAAAAATTCACCAATACTACTAGAATTTGCATCGCTCATCATTTTCTTTAAATTTTCACCTATTTTTTGATTAAATCCAAGCTCAGTGTATTCTACTTCAAGACGTGCCATATTTGCAGAGCTGTTTTGTTTGCTACCAAGCGCAAAACTAACAGCAAAATTATCTCGCCCAAGATGCTTTCCGCCATCAATTAGCGTCTTTACGTCAGAATAATATCTAATCGGATAGCCATAATCCCACCACGCTAAGGCGTAATCCTCGCGTCCGGCGATCTTTTTAAACTCATCAAGCACTCTAACTTCTTTTTCGTAAAAAACGGGTGGGATTTTGTATCCGTAAATATGTTTTGCCACCGGATAAAGCGATAAAATCAATATGCAAGCGTAGGCTATTTTGTATTTTATATCTTTAAATTTGAAATATTCAAGCGCACTAGTAACAAAATAACCAAAACCAAGAGCCATAACCGGAACGGCATAAATAGTAAATCTTAATCCACCCTTTAACGCTAAAAAACCAAGCGCAATCATAGAAAGTGAGATAAACGCGCTTTTGTGCTTAAAACAAAACGCGCAAAGTCCGATAAGTGAAAGCAAAAATACAACCACACTACCGCTAATACGCTCACAAAATAAGGCTAAATTTACAATTCCTGATTCTTGAATTGTTTGATTTACGTTAAAGTAGTTAAAGCTTACATTAGCAACTTCGCTAACACCGCGAAAAACATAAAATTTTAGCTGAAAAACTATCGGATTTAACCCGCCACCAAGAACAAATACAATACACGCCGCACCTAAAATAAAAAAAGAAATTTTAAGATTTAATCTATCTTTTTTAAACAAAACCCCTATATAAATAGCCACCATCAAAAGCACTTTTGCGTAAAAATTCAAATTTGCAATACCAAGCAACATAAGCGCGATCGTTACATAATTTAGCATATTTTTACGATCTAGTATCAAAGTATATAATAAAAATATTACAGTGGTAACACTAATTAATGAAAAACCGCTTAAATACCACCAATTATACATCAAAACAAAAATCGGCGCGATGATTATATCAACGCTATTCTTGCGCTCTATCACGCGAATAAGCCCCCAAATCATAAACATCGGAATAACGATAACAAGCATATCAGTATCATAATACCCAGCCATCGTGCGGTTATAATAGCTATCAGCCACGCTAGCTAAAAGAGCTGCTATAAATCCAGCTCTGGCAGCACCGTATTCCAAAGCGATAAGCAATACAGGCACAACAATAAGCGATCCTACAAATACGCTTAAATAAAGCATAACAGCTTCAATTTTAAAGCCAAAAATTTTCACAATCCAAAAAGTAAGCGTGCTAAGCGACATGCCGACATAGCTAAGGTCGTTTGGCTGATGAAACCCTGCAAGCATATCACGCGCGCCCTCAGCAAACGCATAACCATCATTTGTGCTAATCATAAGCTCGTTGTTCCAGTAAAATGCCAAATATCCACTCGCCCAATAAACCCAATAAAGCCGCGCCAATACACTAAACGCAAAGGCTATGGCAATCATCAAAAACGTCTGTTTTGATAAATGAAAATTCTTAAAATTTAACCTATTCATACACAGCTTCCAGCATTTTTATTACCTCATCAGATATTTTTTCGCTATCAAAATCCTTCGCTCGCTCATACGCCACACGCTCATATTTTAGCACAAATTCTGGCTCATTTAACGCTCTTATCATCGCATTTTTCATAGCCTTTTCATCATCAACAGGCGTTAAAATTCCATATTTATTTTCACCAACTAGCTCGCGAGCACCGGTTTGGTGATCGGTTGTGATAAGTAGCTTTTCGCACGCCAAAGCTTCGATTAGGACATTTGAAAAGCCCTCAAACCTCGAAGCGCAAACAAAACAACTAGCATTTGCGATATGGCGAAAAGGATTTTTATCCACGCCAAGAAGCTTAACCCTATCGCCAACTCCTAGCCTATCAATCAAATTCTCAAGCTCGTTTTGCAAATTTCCCTTACCTAAAATTCCCAAAGTTGCGCGTTTATCATCTATCGCTGCAATTGCACGTATCAACATAGCTTGGTTTTTGCCGTCATCAAGCCGTCCGATATTTATGAAAAAAGGGCGAAAATTTGTATCCAGTGGCTCGGCTTTTAAGCGGTTAATTTCACACAAATTTAAAGCATTATAAACAACTCTTATCTTTTTTTCTGAAATATTAAAATTCTTTATCAAATCATCGGCGTTTCCACGCGCATTAGCAACGATCAAATCGGCTTTTGGATAGAAAAATTTTAACAAAAGGCGATTTACAAAGCCGCTTAATCCGTGCTTATAAATTCGACTCGGACAGCTGCTTTCGTTGATAATCATAGTCCCTTTTAGCCCAAGAATACGCGCTCCAACAGCGATATAACACGGACGATTCATCACAACAAAGTGCTTATCTATACCGATTTTTTCACAAAGTCGTTTGTATTTTAACATAAGCATTGGCAAAGCAAACAGCAAACGCAAATTTTTACTAATACTACTTTCGTAAGGATCGCTCTTTTCGATAAAATGTATTTTAATCTGAGATTGAATTTTATAAGCTATAACCTCGCTCATCAGCACCAAATGAATCTCATATTTTTGCGCCAGATACGGCAACAAATTTGAAACCACACGCTCACACCCGCCAGGTCCCATTGAGTAAATAAACAAGCTTAGCTTTGTCATTTTTTCATAACTCCATCGATAAATTTTTGCCATTTTTGCATTATGTTTTTAAGCTCAAATTTGCTCGAATTTGCTTTTGCATTTGTGCCAAGTTCTTGAAGTAAATTTTCATTATTTAAGATTTCATTAAGTATCTTTGCAAGTTCGTTAGTATCGCCATTTTTAAAAAGTAGCCCATCGGTGCGATTTTGTATCAACTCGCGCGCACCAACCGTATCGCTTGAAACTCGCGCACAGCCGAAATAACCACTTTCTATAAGCACGTTTGACAAACCTTCGCTAATAGAAGTGATAACAAAAATTTTAGCACTCTCATAAAGTGGTGAAACATCGCTTACGTGTCCTAAAAATTCGATATTTAGGCTGAGTTTTTTAGCAAGTTCTTTTAGCTCGCTTTTTAAACTTCCAGTCCCAGCTATACAAATTCGCCAATTTTGCAATAAATTTTTATCAACTTTTGCCAAGGCATTAAAGTAAATATCATAGCCCTTAACCGTTTCAAGTCGCCCAACGCTTAAAATTATATTGCATTTTGGTGTGCCAACGCCTTGTGAGATGAAGATAGGATTATGCAAAATGGCTTTATTTTTTACAAATGAATAATACTTAAAATCGCTCTCTCCAAGCACGCTAAGTCCATCTACAAAGCGGTAGCAAATATCTCTTATAAGCCTAAATTTTGGGCTTTTTAGGTATTCGTTTGAATTATGCTCTGTTGCGATGTGCTTAAATTTTAAACCAAAATTTGCCACCACGCAAGCGACATTTGTCCAATCAATAAAGCTGATTATTAAATCTGGCTTAATCGTTTTAAAAAGTCGCCTTAACTCTATAATTTTCTTAAATTTAACCACAAATTTGCTTCCGTCATAAATTTTAAGCGCGTGAAATTTGATATTTGGGTCAAATTTATACAGCTCAAAATTTTTTTCAAGAACTGCGATATGAATCTCATTTTCCTTTGCAAATTCTGATGAAAGTGCGCTTAAAACGCGTTCTGCGCCACCATTTGCGATATTTGCTATAACAAATAAAATTTTCACAATCCCTCCACATCAACACCGGCTGTTTTAAGCAAAATCAACCAACGCTCATAGATATTTTCAAGCCTAAACTCATCAAGCCTAATTCGCGCATTTAAGCAAATTTGCGCCCTTTTGCTTTCATCTTGTATAAGCTGCATAACAAAACCGCTCATCTGATTTATATCTGATGTTAAAAACCCGTCAAATCCGTCTGATATTAGCTCGTTTGCTCCACTTGTAGGGGTTGAAATTCTAGCCACATCGTAAGCCATCGCTTCAATCAAAACATTTCCAAACCCTTCGACAACAGAAGTTGAAAGCAAAATTTTGGCTTTTTCATAAAGCTCGTCTATTTTAACCACATTGCCTAAAAATTCGACATTTGCGCCAAGTTTTTGGGCTAAATTTTGCAAATGCGCTTTAAGCTCACCATCGCCGGCAACAACAAATTTATAACCGCTATTTTTTAATTTAGCAGCCACTTTTATAAACATCTCACAATTTTTTGGCGCAACCAATCTGCCCACAAAAATAACCAAATTTTCCTTTTTGCATTCTGCTTGGCACGACTTGAAAGCCAAAGGATTATGCACAACTGCAACATTTTTGCAAAACCTAGAATAATGCGCAGCGTCAATTTTGGTTAATACACTAACCCCACTCGCGCTAGGATAAAAAATGCGTTTTAAAATTTTATAAACTTTACTGGCGATATTTGCATCAAAACTCGTATGCTCGCTGATAACAACGGGCGTTTTAAGCGTAAATGAACTAAGTAAAACCAGGATATTTGTGCTATCTAAAAACGATATGACCGCGTCAAATTTTTCATTTTTTATAATTTTTCGAATTGCAAAAATTTTACCCAAACGCTTTTTAAAATTCCCAAAAATCCCCAACTCATCAGTTCCATAAGCTAAATTTAATAATCTAACACGCTCATCTAGCTCATAAAACGGCTTTGATTCGTCAAATTTTAACAAAGCAACATCGTGAAATTGGCTAAATTTAGAAGCCAACAAAGCGCAAACTCGCTCTGCTCCACCAGCTTTAAGAGTTGAGATCACAAACAAAATTTTCATAAAATGCTCTTTTTGAAAATAAAATATAGCTCGTATTATATCCCAAATTTTTGCCTTATCGCTACTCTAATTTTTGAAAGTATCGGCAAAAATGAGTTTGGTACAGCTAAAAGCAAAAGCATCACAAATGCTTCTTTTGTAAATTTAATGCCTAAACTTTTAAATAAATATCGCAAAGAAAGGGCGTATTTTCCGCCTAATTTATAATAATAAGCCGCCATTTTGTATTCAAGTGCAATAAATTCTGGCGCATACACGTGAGCGATTTCGTAATACAACTTTGCACTTTTAGCATACGCGTAAGCAACGTCATTAGCGTGTTTGGTGGCATTTTTTGTTGCACTATCAACCCGATGTAAGCGGTATTTATAAAGTGGTTTTTTAAGATAAAAAACGCCTTTTTCAAAAAACCTAACATAAAGTTCATTTTCGCCACCAAAACTACGCTCATCAAAGCGAAAATTTTCGATAAATTCGCGCGAAAATACCTTGAAAAATTCGCCCGTAATATGGCCACAATGATAATCAATTTTATTCATCGTTCCACTTTGCATATATGGGCTAACTCCGGCGACAGATCCGTCCATAACGCCGTCTATATCGCGCGCACAATCAGCAAAAACGCTCGCAACTACTTGATTATCAAAAACACTGCCAATATGAGCCATACATTGACTTACTGCGCTGTTTGAAATAAGTTCGTCATCATCGTCTAGCAAACATAAAAAATCGCCTTTTGCGACGTCAAATCCGTTATTTTTGTTACCATTTGGACTTTTTGCGTGAGTGGTATTTTTAACAAATTTTATTCTCGCATCAGCAAAACTATCGCAAATTTCACCAGCTTGCTCATCTAAACCATCATCAGTTACGATAATTTCTAAATTTACATAATCTTGCATTAGAGCTGAACTTAAAGCCTTTTTAAGCAACTCTGGACGATTGCAAGTTGCAATGATAATGCTAACTAATGGCTCTTTACTCACTTAAATTCCTTTTAAAAATTCGCTCAAAACCGTAAAATTTAGCCTGAAAACGAGTTTGTAAAATGTATTTTGCGCTACGTAACAATCCGCTAAAATTTACGCCATCATAACCGCGCTCGTCGCGTTCTGCGTTAATATTTGAGCTCAAAAGATCGGTTGGATGAGCAAAAATATCGCAAAAATACATTTCAAGACCGCATTTTGGTAGCAAAAAATCCCAAGAATCGCTAGTGGATAGCGTCTTTTTATGCAAATTTAAAAGCTTGCTCGCCCCAGATCTACTAAGCACGTAAGCAGCGGTTGAAAAAATAGTCGAATAAGAATGCTTGCAAACCAAAAATAAACTTCTGTCTTTTTGAGCTAAATCCGTTGGCAATGAGATTTGCTCGAAATTTCCAGCCTT
The DNA here is from genome assembly GCA_052170535.1 of Campylobacter sp. Classification (GTDB taxonomy): domain Bacteria; phylum Campylobacterota; class Campylobacteria; order Campylobacterales; family Campylobacteraceae; genus Campylobacter_A. Next base: position 75,943 of record JBQNAH010000005.1, read on the forward strand.
GATTAAACGCTTGCCAAATGCACTAAATCTAGCTGGCAAACCATCCTGACAACCGCAAATCAAAACGGCATTTTCAGGAATATTTTCAGCCATTTTAAAGGCAAATTTAATGCAACTATCATCACCTATCACGTCATCTTCGATAAAAAGCGCATTTTTTGCATCACTAGACAAAAATTTCTCATAAGCTTTTATATGAGAAAGCGTGCAGCCAACCTCAGCTGGGCTCATTAGCCTTTTATGGAGCTTTAAAGATGGCATAACTAAGCTAAAATACTCTTTTGCGCTCATTTCTCTACCATCTACGGCTTGCAGTATATCAAAACTATCATAACTTAAAAAACGCTCTTTTAGCTGTTCGCGACGTGAAATATCCTTTGCTAACGAAATCAAAAAAACAGGATTTTGCATTAAATTTTCCTTTTAAATTTTGAGAAAATTTTAGCTTTTATAATGATTTTCTCATCATTGCTAAAAATAAAAAATACATTAAATAAATACCCAGCAAATACTAATAAAATAGCAAATGAGATAAAATTTAACCAATTTGTTATCTCAATATAGCTACGAAGCCAATAAAAAGCGATGCAAGTCAGACAAAAAAACGCTAAATTTTGAAAATATGTCGTATAAAACGTGCTAAATTTGACACCTAAATTTAGCGCGGCATTTAACAGATCAAATAATAAAATTCGCGCACCATAAAGTAGCGCACCAACGACAACAATGCCATAAATGCCAAAATCGCTAAATTTAAGTATAAGAATTTGAGCACAAATCGTGCCAATACCCAAGATCGTGTTAGCAACAGCTGGACGAAAAAGCTTGTTTGTAACACTATCAAGACTAAAAAGCGAAAAAAGATGACCAATAAGAATCACTGGAATAAATGAAATTATGCTAAGATTATAAATAGTTTCTATCTCATCAGCTGTTTTAAAAGGCAACCAAAGTTTATAAAAATCATAACCAAATGCAATAAAAAAAGCCGATGGCGCACCCATTACATAAGCTATTACGCGCATCGAAAATTTCGCCTCCGCAACAACACCAAGAGTATCGCCATTTGAATATAGCTGGACAAGCTTTGGTGCAAAAATAGAACTTAACTGTGCACAAAAACTCTCCAAAATTAGCGGAGCTGCTTTTGCAACAGATAATACTCCGGTAATATTTGCGCCTAAAAAAATGTTGCAAATAAACAGATCCATGCCGGTTAGCAAGATGTTGTTTAAAGCACTAAAACTGCTCCAAATGCCAGAATTTAAGAGCTCTTTGAGCTTTTTAATATCAAATTTGTTAAAGCTAAATTTAAGCTCGGGCGTTATGCTAGCTGACATATAAAGCGTGCTAATAAAAACAAAAGTGCTTGATATAAGTGCCCCAACAGCTAAATAAGCTATCATCGGAGTAAAAAAATAAAAAAGCAATACAATAGCAACGGCTAAAATAATGCTGGCAAAAGCATTACGAATAGAAAGTAAATAAAGTTTATTTTGTATAAACGCACAAACCGTTATTATACCGTTAAAAAGTCCAACACAAAAGTTAATGAAATAAAAAATAAAAGTTAATGAAACATCGGTTTTTATATCTTGTGGAATATTTAAAACATAATCAATATTTAAGATAAAAATCACACAAGCTACGATAACTAAAAGCGAAAAAAATATATTTACCACAAGCACTGACGAATAATACCTATTAGCTCGCGAAATATCACCTTTATGCCACCAAAAAGCGACAAAACGCCCACTGACGGAATTTATCGCAACAGTAACAACTGACGCATAAGCCACAATGGCGTTTGAAAGCCCAACAAAACCGTAAGCCTCGTTGCCTAAATTTTTCAAAATAAACGGTGCTAGGAAAAAATTTATCCCCATTGAGATAACAAAAACTATTATAGAACTAACTAAATTTATAAGCATCAAAGCCTTGCATTTGCACTCAAATAAACATTTTTAATGTCATAAACGAACAAATTCTCAAAATTTATCTTTTTAAATTCGTTGTGAGCTACGGCTAAAATAACCAAGTCGTATTTGCTAAAATTTGGCGACTTTGCAAGAGAAAAACCGTATTCACGCTTGACATCGTCGTCATTTGCCAGCGGATCATACACATCAACGATACAACCAAAATCTTTTAACTCATTTATAACATCAATCACGCGCGAGTTGCGAATATCTGGGCAGTTTTCCTTAAAGGTAAGTCCAAACACTAAAACTCGCGAATTTTTAATCTTGCAGTCATTTTTTATCATAAGTTTTATCGCCTCTCTAGCGTGATAAAAGCCCATATTGTCGTTAATTTTACGACTGGCTCGAATAACTTCTGGATGATAACCTAGTTCTTCCGCCTTATGAGTGAGATAATACGGATCCACACCAATGCAATGCCCGCCAACAAGACCTGGTGTAAAATCTAAAAAATTCCACTTTGTTCTAGCAGCCAATAAAACCTCGTTTGTGTCAATCCCCATTTTATCAAAAATTATTTTTAGCTCATTGACAAATGCTATGTTTATATCATGCTGAGTATTTTCGATAACTTTTGCCGCTTCGGCAACCTTAATAGAGCTTGCCTTATACGTCCCAGCCATAATAACACGGCGGTAAATTTCATCTATTTTTTCGGCAATTTCTGGTGTCGAGCCACTAGTGATTTTTTTAATCTTTGTTACAGTATGATCTTTATCACCTGGATTAATACGCTCAGGTGAATAGCCATAGAAAAAATCCTCATTAAACTTCAAATCGCTTTGCTCTAAAAGTGAAACACAAATTTCTTCTGAAATTTTAATACAACCCATCACTTATCACTCACACCGATTTGATAATATTTAAATCCGAATTTTCTCAGCAAATTTAAATCATACTGATTGCGTCCGTCAAAAATAACACAAGTTTTTAGCCTTTGTTTTATCTCATCAAAATCTGGCGATCTAAATTCGCTCCATTCGGTTATAAGCACCAAAGCATCGGCATTATTTAAGGCATCGTATTTGTTGCTTGCGTATTTTACCAAGCGATCTTTTAGATATTTTTTCGCCTCATCCATCGCTTTTGGATCGTATAATACAACATTTGCACCAGCTTTTAGCAACAAATCAATCATCACAACAGAAGTAGCCTCGCGCATATCATCGGTATTTGGTTTAAAAGCAAGCCCCCAAATCGCGATTGTTTTGCCGCTTAAGTCATTGCCAAAATGAGATAAAATTTTATCAAAAAGCACTCTTTTTTGAGATTTGTTCCTGCTTTCGACGGCGTTTAAAATTTCAGGCTCAAATCCGTTTTGTCTAGCTGTATAAATAAGCGCCTCAACATCTTTTGGAAAGCAACTGCCGCCATAACCACAACCAGGATAAATGAAACTATACCCTATGCGCGTATCGCTTCCTATGCCTTTTCTGACTAAATTTACATCAGCTCCCACTCTCTCGCAAATTCCAGCGATTTCATTTATAAAGCTAATTTTTGTCGCAAGCATGGCATTTGCGGCATACTTTGTCATCTCGGCGGATTTTATATCCATCACAATTAGCTTATCGTGATTTTTCATAAAAGGGGCGTAAATTTCTCTCATCACGCTTTCGCCCCACTGGCTACTAACGCCTACTACGACGCGATCTGGTCTTAAAAAATCCTCTATCGCCGCACCTTCTTTTAAAAATTCTGGATTGCTTACGACCTCAAATTTTATATCTTCTCCCCTAAGTGCGAGCTGCTCGCCGATAACAGCCCTAACCTTATCTCCTGTGCCAACTGGAACGGTTGATTTATCAACCACTATCAAAGGCGAGCTCATACACTCTCCAATCTTTTTAGCAACCTCTAAAACAAATCTCAAATCAGCCTGTCCATCAGCCCCCATAGGTGTCCCAACAGCGATAAAAACGACCGAAATCTTAGGCAAAATTTCAGATATGTTGGTGCTAAAATTCAAACTCCCATTAGCATAGCATTCACTAACCATCTCGGATAATCCTGGCTCATAAATCGGAATAACACCGCTTTTTAAGGCTTGTATCTTTGCTTTATCAATATCGACACAGGTTACGTTATTTCCCATTTTTGCCAAGCACGCGCCACTAACCAAACCAACATATCCCGTTCCAATAACTGCAATTTTCATCTTTACCCTTAAAACAAACTAAATTTTCTTTTCCCACTCTAAAGCTGTTTTTATTATAAGAGCCAAATCTTGAAATTTTGGCTTCCAATTTGTCATACTTCTTAGCTTAGTCGAATTTGCAATCAATTTAGCCGGATCGCCTTGTCTTCGTTGCGCATCTAAAACCTTAAAATTCACGCCACTAACCTGCTTTGTCGCTTCTATGACTTCTTTAACGCTAAATCCCTTGCCGTAACCGACATTAAAAGTCTGACTTGGAGAATTTTGTATAAATTCCAGCGCCTCCAAATGCGCATAAGCTAAGTCGCTAACGTGTATATAATCCCTAATACAAGTTCCATCAGGCGTATCGTAATCGTTGCCAAATATACTCATGCTCTCTCTCTTACCAAGTGCGGTTTGAGTGGCGACTTTGATTAGGTGCGTAGCATTTGGATAGTTTTGCCCTATCAAGCCGCTTGCATCAGCACCTGCTACGTTAAAATAACGCAAAATCGCGTATTTAAATTCATTATTTGATGCAGCAAAATCTTTAATAATTTGCTCACTCATCAGCTTTGAGTATCCATAAGGATTTATCGGCGCAACTGGCGTTTGCTCATCTACTTCGCCAATGCTTGGCTCACCATAAACAGCAGCTGTTGAGCTAAAAATCATATTTTTTACGCCAAAATCACGGCAATACGTTAAAATCTTCGCTACGTTTGCGGTGTTATTTAAGTAATATTTAAGCGGATTTTGCGTGCTTTCAAACACTTCGATAAAAGCGGCAAAATGTATGATGGCATCAAATTTTCCATTTTTAAAAATTAAACTCAAATCGTCTTCTAAATTCGCTTTAAAAAATTGAAATTCTCCAACATTTTTAAGAGCTTCAAGGGCTTTTATCGTGCCTTTGCTTAAATTATCAATAACTGTTATTTTATGACCCTTGTTTTCCAAAAGAGCCTTTAAAACGTGGCTACCAATATATCCAGCACCGCCGGTTATCAAAATATTCATTTGCTTTTCCTTAAAAATTTTAATCAATTATAGCAAAAATGTTTTTCATTTAATCTTTCCTAACTCTTAAAAATACAGGAAATCTAGGAAGTCCTTTTTTGGTAAAATTTTGAAATTTATACGTTACGATTTCGCCTATTTTTGGCGGATCTTTTCTTTGAGCGTTAGTAAATCCCGAGCCTATTTTAAAACGTTTTTTATCTGGCATTTGACATACCAACGAGCCCATTAATCCGCTAAATTTTCCTTTTCCTTCCACATAACCGACCACTTCACATTCGGCGTCTTGGAAAATTTTGTATTTAAGAGCGTTTTTGCTCCTAGCGCGCTCATACGCCACATTTGGTTCTCGCACGACCGCACCCTCGCCTCCGCTAGCTATAATTTCGCTTGCAAATTTCTTAAACCAATCATTATCGATAACTGGAATTTGCTCGATAATTACAATGTTTTCATTTGGATTTTTTTGTAAAAAATCAGCCAAAATTCCTAGCCTTTTAGCAAGTCCGCCGTCTGCGTTTGGCACATCAAATACGTGAAATTTCACAGCCTGCCAAGCCTGAAAATTTGGAGCTTTATCCATTACAGCAGATTGAACTAATTGGAATTTTCCTCGCCCTATAAAAAGCTCACCGTCTAGCTCAAATGGCGGAAAATTCGCCGTAAATTGACTTGGCGCGTTTAAAATTTTACCGTTTCTTGAAAGTAAATTTTTACCGTCCCAGTAAGCCCTGACGCCATCAAGCTTTTCGCTTGCTAACCAACCACTCACGTTTTGGTCTTTAAATTCACTAAGCTTTAAAAGCTCTATGCCAAAACTTAAGCTTAAAAATACGCAAAATATAAATAAAATTCTCAAATTTTTACACCATAAAATTTAGCATACCACTCAACAAATTTCGCCACGCCGTCATTTACTTTAGTTTGTGGCTTATAGCCAAAATCATTCACCAAATCGCTCACATCAGCATAAGTTGCAGGCACATCTCCAGGCTGAAGCGGAAGGAAATTTTTACTTATCTCGCGACCAATTTTTATCTCGATAGCCTTTATGTAATCCATCAGCTCGACTGGATTATTATTTCCTATGTTATAAATTTTAAAAGGAGCACTTGAAGTTGCGGGATCTGGACTTTTAGCATTCCAGTTAGAATTTGGCTTAGCTGGATTATCAATGCATTTTATAATGCCCTTTACAATGTCGTCTATATATGTAAAATCCCTTTTCATCTTGCCGTAGTTAAAAACATCAATTGTCTTATTTTTAAGCGCGGCTTCGACAAATAAAAACAAAGCCATATCAGGACGCCCCCATGGTCCATAAACAGTAAAAAATCTAAGTCCAATACTAGGCAATTTAAAAAGATGCGAATACGTATGAGCCATCATTTCGTTGCTTTTTTTAGTCGCTGCGTAAAGGCTTATTGGGTGATTTACTGCTTCGTGCGTTGAAAACGGCATATTTTCATTTAGCCCATAAACCGAACTCGAGCTTGCATAGACTAAATTTTTCGTTTCGTTATGGCGACAACACTCCAAAATATTTGTAAAGCCGGTTATATTGCTGTCTATGTAAGCTTTTGGATTGATTAACGAGTAGCGAACGCCAGCTTGCGCGGCTAAATTTACAACACAGTCAAAATTTTGCCCACTAAAAAGCTTTTGCAACGTCTTATCATCAGCAAGATCGGCTTTAATAAATTTTAAATTTTCACTCTTTTTTGATATGATTAGCTTATTTAACTCAATCTCGTTTATGTCAAATCCAGCCTCTTTTAACCTTGCAAATTTTAAATTTACATCGTAATAATCATTTATAATATCTAATCCAACAATCTCATCGCCACGCGCAGCAAGCGCATTTGCAAGGTGAAATCCGATAAATCCAGCCGCTCCAGTTATTAAAATTTTCATATTTTTCCTTTTACATTTCGTCTAAATTTATTTCTGGCATATTCTCTTCAGTGTAGTATTCGTCGGAATTTTGCGCATCGTCATCTTGAATTAATTCATCTTCGTAATTATTACTTTGCATTCTGTTTAACTCACGCTCTATAAAATCGCAAAATACGCTTGTATAGCCCATTTCAGAGCAGTTTTTAGACAAAAATTCACTCATTATCTGAAGTGAATTTGCATAATCATCAAGTATTAAATTTCCTCGCAAAAGTTCGTATTTTAAAAATAGCCAGTAAGTATTTAACGTATCAGATTCGCAGTATTCGTTGATTTTATCGATTTTATCCGCATAATAAAGCTCCAAAACCTGATCGCCATGGACATCGTATTTTCCAGGCAAATTTAAACTAGCGCACAAAGTATCTAGTTTTAAGCCTCGCACGGAGCCAAATTCACTTATATGATCAAGTAAATCAAAGCTAAATTTTCCCGAATATCTGTCGCGATAATTACCGTCCCATTTGCCCTTGCCAAGCTCTTTGTTTTCCACTTCGTAAAAGCTTGGAAACGATATATTATAACGCATTGCGCGCACTAAAATCATCGGAAGATCAAAGCCACGTCCATTAAAACTGACTAGGCGAGGATTGTGCTTATTTATGAAATCTATAAATTTTGTTAAAATTTCTCTTTCATTTTCGCCCTTCATCGTGCTAACTCGCAAAAATTTACCAAATTCATCAGCCATTACCGCTGAAATAGCAACAACTTTATGAAACATAACAGGCAAAAACTCGCTTCCAGTGGCTTCTTTTTGCATCGCAAAAGCTTGTTTTGCAACATTTAAATCATCTCCAACAAATCCGTAAATTCGCCTTATAAGTTGCACGTCTGGCACGGTTTCACAGTCAAAAACACAAATGTAACTCTTACTCATTTAAAACCTTTTTTAGCCAAAAATTTGTAAAATGATACCAAAATTTATAAGTTTAAGTAAATAATGGATACGAAAAAAATAAAAATAGCCATCGTTAAATTATCATCTCTTGGCGATATAATTCACGCTGTTGTTGTCGTTCAATTTATAAAAAAACACTTTCAAGATTGCGAGATTACGTGGATTATCGATGAGAAATTTAGCTGCGTTTTGCAAACTTGCAAGGGCGTTGATAATATCATTTCAATCCCCCTTAAAGAGAAAAAATTTATAAAAAGTGCGAAAATTTTGATGGATTTGCAGGAATTTGATAAGATAATCGATCTGCAAGGCTTGATTAAATCTTCACTTGTAGCAAGGCTATTAAAGGGTCAAAGATACGGATTTGCACGCGAAAGCACGAAAGAAAAAGCAGCTGCAAATTTCTATCAACATAAGCTAAAAATAAGCTACGATGAAAATATAATTATACGAAATTTATCACTTGTTTCCTACGCTTTAAATTTCAAATTTCAAAATAGCGAAATTTTAGACAAACTTCCTTGTTTTGATTTTAAAAAAGATACGCAAATTTCGCCTAAAAAACGCATTGTAATAGCTGCATTTGCTAGCGAAGAAAGTAAAATTTACGACAAATTTGATAAGGTGATAAATTTGCTAAAAGAATATGACGTTTTTTTGTGTTACGGTGATGAAAAAGAGCGCGAAAAAGCCCAAAAAATCGCGCTAAAAACGCATGCGATTGTGTTAGAAAAGATGAATTTGGCTCAAATTATAAATTTTATCTCAAATTGTGATTTACTAATCGGCAACGATAGTGGCATAACTCATATCGCTTGGGCACAAAATGTCGCTTCTATAACGCTTTTTGGCAACAGACCAAGCCACAGAAACGCTTATGTTACGCAAAAAAATATAATAATTGATATGGGTAAAAAAATAGATGCCAGAAGTATCGATAAAAACGACTTTTGCGTTAGAGAAATATGCCCTGAAACGGTGGCAAATTTCGCCAAAAGGTTGCTAAATGGATAAATTTTATCTGTTTTGCTTTTACGCTTTTAAATTTATTATTATATTTACCCCAAATACCTTTCACAGCGTCGTTGCAAAATCGCTTGCGCAAATATACTTTAAGCTTGGCAAAAAAAGGCTTCATACGGTTATGACTAACTTAAATTTGGCCTTTGGAGATGAAAAGACGCAAGATGAAAAAATGCAAATAGCGCAAAAATGCTACGTGCAATTTGCAAAATTTTTAGGCATAAATTTCATCAAAAATCAAAATATATCAAAAGAAGAACTGCTAAAAAAAGTGCGTTTTACGAATGAAAATTATATCCAAGATGCGATAAATTCAAACAGACCCATAATTGTTACAACAGCTCATTATGGGGATTGGGAAATTTTCCCACTTGCTGTTGCGGCTAAATTTAAGCCCGCATCTGTTGTGGGTAGAAAAATCGATAGTCCAGGCATCAATGCGATAGTTGGCAAAAATCGGACAAAATTTGACATTGAGCTTATAGATAAAAGCGGGGGAGCAAGAGCGATAATAAAAGCTGCAAAAGGTGGAAGGATAATAGGAATGGTCGTAGATCAAAACACGGCAAAAAGCGATGGGATAGAGGTTAAATTTTTCAACAAAAGAGCCCTGCATACGCCAGCTGCGAGCATAATAGCTCAAAAAATAAACGCGATAATCATACCTGGTTTTATACGTTGCGATGATGAGAAAGGTTATGAAATTTGCTTTTTTGAACCGATAGACATAAGTAAAATGCCAAAAGAAGAAGCCGTGCAAATCGCCACACAACTACAAACCGACGCCGAAGAAACAATCATACGCTCAAAACCAGACGAGTATTTTTGGTTTCATAAGCGGTTTAAACATTTTTACGAAAAAGAGTATGAATGCTAAGTATTGTGATTTTAACTTACAATAGCGAAAAATACCTACGCGAAGTCCTAAAAAGCGCGTCTTGGGCTGATGAGATTATCATCGTAGATAGCGGTTCGACGGATAGAACAGAGCAAATTTGCGCCGAGTTTAAAAACGCGCGATTTATCTATCAAAAGTGGCTTGGCTTTGGCGCGCAAAAGCAATTTGGAGTGAATTTGGCGCGAAATGATTGGGTTTTTGTGCTAGATAGCGATGAGGTGATGAGTCTTGAGCTAAAAGACGAAATTTTGCACGTGTTAAAAGCACCGAATTTTTGCGCGTATAAAGTCGCTAGATTAAACTATTTTTTTGGACGCGCGGTGCGAAATATGGGGCTTTATCCTGATTTTTCGGTGAGATTGTTTGATAGAAAATTTGCCGAGTTTGATGGGCGAGAGATACACGAAAAAGTGGTCTTAAAAGGCGAAAATTCAAGAGCTAAAACAAATTTGAGCGAAGAAGAAATTTCAAACAAACAAGACGCGAATTTAGACAAATTTGAAAATTCTGAGAAAATTTTAGAGCATAGCAAAACAAACTCAGGCGAAATTTCAAGCAAAAATTTAGATAAATTTGGCGTAAATTTAGACAAAACAGACGCAAAAAATTTAGAAATTTCTAACGCAAATTTAGATGAAAATTTTAGCCACGCGCCATATCGAATCGACATTTCGCAATTAAAAAACCACTTTATCCACTACGCTTACGAGAGCATTGAGCAATTTATCGCAAAGCAAAATCGATATTCAAGTCTAGGCGCGAAAAAGAGCAAATTTAAAGCGATTTTTAGCCCATTTTGGACGTTTTTTAAGCTTTTTGTGCTAAAAGGCGGCTGGAAAGATGGGTGGCGTGGCTACGTCATTGCAAGGCTTTACGCACAATACACGTTTTGGAAATATATAAAAAAATAAAAAGGAATTTTATGTTAAAGAATATTAAAATAAGCAATTACAGAGGTATAAAGAATATACAAATTAATGATTTTTCTAATGTCAATATATTTGTAGGCAAAGCAAATACTGGTAAAACATCTATTTTGGAAGCTATTTTTATACTATTAAATCAAACACCAGTTTCTGCTCAATTAATATCAGATTTTAGACGCATGATTGCAAATTCAGATATTTTTGATTCTATGTTTCATGATTATGATACGGATGCAATTTTATCTTTTAGTGGAAATATAGATGATAAACATACATCATTAGAAATCAAAAAGGCCAATCAAAAAATAATATCTTACATAGATCAAGGCGGACAAAATATTATCGCAGAAAATATAAAAAGATTAGAATTTTCACTAAAAAACAGCAATAAAGAGTTTAATAAACAATTTTTAGAAATACAACACCAAAAAGAGCAAGGATTAATTAGTTTTAATATTCAAGCAGACAGCAGAATACAAAATAATAATGTGGATTTTATAGCAAATTTTGGTAGCGTAAAATTTAAAAACAATCTCAATACAATCAATAGCAATAAAGATATGTATAAAGAATTTGAAAAATATTTTGAAGAATTTGATCAAAAGATTACCAGAATCGCATTCGCCTCAAACAATGAAATTATCGTTGATATCAAAGATCTAAAACACTCAGTTAGTTTTAAAACGATGGGCAGAGGTTTTCAAAGCTATATAAATATAATCACATCAATGATTTGCAGAAATAAAACTATCATAATTGATGAGATAGAAAATGGGATACATTTTGAAATAATAGAAACTTTAATAAAAAATATTTTTCATATTTCCAAAACAAAAAACTTGCAATTTTTTATAACTACGCATAGTAAAGAATTATTAGAAAATATTAGCAAAATTGCAAAAAATACAAATTTTAAAAACTGCAATATATATAATATTTTTGAAAATAAAGATAAACAAATAGAAACTGTAAAATACGATATAAATAGTTTCATATCATCCATTGAAACACAAAGCGAAATAAGGGATTAAAATTATGTATATTGTTACAGAAGGACAAAGCGATAAGATATTTTTACAAATGTATTGTAAATATATAAACAAGACAGACACCACAGTGGAATATACAGGTGGCAAAGATAATATACAGTCAAAATTGTCAACTATTAAAAAAAGAATGAAAAAGGGAGAAAAAATTTGTATTATATTTGATGCAGATAATGACATCGAAAAATCTAAGAAAAATATAGAACAACAACTAAAAAATAGTGATGAGTTAAGCGGCATTGAAATTTTTATGCTTCCAAACAATAAAGATTGTGGCACATTAGAAACTTTAATGAAACAAATAGCTAAATTCACAGATTTAATTAATTGTTTTGATAGTTATGAAAAATGTATACAAAATAAAAAACCAGATTTTAGATTAAACGAAAAATCAAGAATTTATGCTTATTTAGAAGCTATGGAGTTTTGCAAAAAAATAGAAGAAATTACAACCGAGAAAATTAAAGAGTGTTTTGAGTTTGATAACATTGCGATACATCCATTAAAATTTTTTCTAGAAGATATAAAATGAAAATTTTAGTTATGAAATTTAGAAACATTGGCGATGTGCTTTTGACTACGCCTTTGATAGAAAATTTGCATCATTTCTACCC
>JBQNAH010000006.1:0-81691 GCA_052170535.1 Campylobacter sp.
AATATACAAAAACCTTCTATCATATTTCACTTCTATCATATTTTAGTAAAGATGATGAGAGAGAATCAGGTTGATTTATCTTGAGCCAACAATTTGACGGTTTCGCCCTTTAGATTTGCCGTCAAATTTAAAACGCCAAATTTAACAAACGCCCGTGCTAGCTCCTAAATTTTATAGCGACAATATTCAGCGAGATTTTTATCTCACCGTTCATAAATCGCCAAAACGCAAAATCAAATTTAACGCTCGAAATTTGCCGCAAATTTCAACAAAATCGCGGTCAGACGTAAATTTGACTTCCAGATTCTTGCGTCAAATTTACGGCAAAACTGGCGCAATTTATTTTGGCGTTTTAATCAAATTTGTTCAAGCAAGCCAAAAATCTAGCGCGAAACGGTGCTAAATTTTAACCTTCTCCCACGGCTCAATTCCGCCATCAACCTCTTTAAAAATACTTGCAATTTCTATATTTTTTACGCTTAAATTTCGCTCGTAAACCTTAATATCGCGCGATTTTAGCTTCTCTTGCAAAAAGGCAAATTCATACTCTATCTGCCCGCGAGAGACGGCTATTTTGGCTAAATTTCGCTCGTCAAATTCGCCTACTTTTGATACGTCAAATTTATACCCGCGAGCGCAAGCCTGCGCGTAAACCTCCGCTAGATACACATTTATCGCCTCACACGCGTTTTCGTGCGCGTAAAAGCGGTCAAGTTGCGGGTGATTTTTGTAGCCCTTGGTGAGTCCAGCTAGCACGTTTTTAGCTAGCAGCGCCTCCCGCCAAAGTGCGACTAGCCCCTTTGTGTCGAGATATTTAAAGCTTATAGTCCAAAGTCTCATAATTGTTAATTTTTATCTCCGGTTTTAGTAAAAAGTTAATACAACTATTGTTTTATTGTATTTAAGAATATTCATTTATTTATAGTTTGTTATTATTTTTACAATATTTTTTAGCATGGGTTTAAAATTTATAAAATCTATATCTTTATAGTTCTTTGAAATATATTTTGAAAAAATTTCCTTACTATAGTGCTTTTGTTTATCAAAAATAGCCAAGTCCCTACAAAATATTTTTCCATCTATCTTATGATTAAGTATTTTGTCATCAAACAAATCTTCTATTTCACACTCTTTTTTATCTCTTACTAGCTGATTTGTTATTATAAATAAGTTATCTACAATATTTGCATATAGCTTTTTATCTAACATATTCTCAAGTTCTTTCTTATTGGTAAAATTTATAAATTTCCTTATAGGCTTCTTATTATTAGGTATTTCATTGTCAAAAATAAGAATAACCGGATTTGCAGCTATATCTTTTGTTATTTCTTTAAAATACTCAGAATAATTTACAACTTCTCGTCCTACAAAAAACCTATAAATATTTTGAATTGAATCCGCTCCATCTTTTACAAAATTTAAACAATATTCCAGCCTCTTTGTTCTTCTTAAAAATGATACTTTAAATTCAAATTTGTCATTATTATTTTTTTTAATCAAATCTGGAAAATCTGCATATAGACTTTTTATCGCAGTTTTCAAATACAGTATATCCGTTTTTCCTTCTGTAATAATGAGTGGTTTTTGATTAGCAAAGAAATACTTATAAAAAATAAATTTTTGATATTCTTTTTCTCTGCAATTTAACTTTTTATCATTCTTTTTCTTACCTTCGTTATTTTTATTATCATTAATATTGATTATATTGTTATACCAATCAATTTGATTAATAAAGGCAAATCTTCCTTCAAGTTGATTCATGGTGGCATCTTCGCCATCAATATTAAAGGATTTATTCTTATAAAGAGAATTGGCCATAGCTCTTGTATATTTACAATAATTATGATTTATGCTTATTTTTTTATTAACAACCAATCCAGTAACTTCTTGTCTTGAATCTTTATAGAAAAGCCTAGTCTTTTTCTGGTTAATGGAAAAGCCCGCCTTTTCTACTTCTTTCGAAATACATAATAAAAACTCATTATATTTATTCAAAAAATCTTTATTATTGGTAGAAAATGTCAAATCATCTGCGTATCTTGTATAATCCAACTTATATTTTTTGGCAAGTTTTAATACTCGCATGTCAAATATATTACATATCATGTTTGATATAATTGGAGAAGTAGGTGCTCCCTGCGGAAGAGAACCCTTGTAGCAACATAATTGAGCTATAGTAATTGCAATATCTTTTGGAATTTTGAAATTTCTATTGTTTTCAAAAAATCCAACAACTCTACCAAAATGAAAGCTAGCAAAAAAGTCCTTTAAATCTATATTTAAAACAAACCGCTTATTTCTGTGGATTCTAGCATTAGTTATTATGCTTTTGCCTTTTTCAAAACCGTGAGAGATATTAATTTTTATATTTTCATCTTTTTTGATCTTATATTGATAGTTACACAGCTTATTCATTAGTCTTTTTTGTATTTTTTTTAAAGTCTTATCAGGCGCATTAATGATTCTAGTGCCACCATTCTTCTTTGGTATTTCAAATGTAGTATATAAATTCTCTACTTTAATGTGATAAAGTATGTAGGTTAAGAATTTAAGTTCAATTCCCAAAAAAGCAGCAAAATCTTTTCTTGTTTTTACATCTTTTAAACTAAGCATAACTATCCAAAAGAAAAATCAGAATGTGTGGCAACTCATTATGCAAAATGTCATGTTATAATTGCATTATTGTAAGCATGTAGCAAAGTTTGCTAACATTTTAGTCAACGTTTGCGAAACACAAACACAAAATCTAGCCACACATCTTTGAAATTTTAAATAATTCTATCTTAATTATTTATTAAGCTCCTCGGCCAAAAATTTACCCGTATAGCTACCCGTTTTTTATGATTTTTAGCGACCTCTTTTACGCTACCTTCGGCGATGATTTTACCGCCCTTTGCGCCGCCTTCAGGCCCCATATCGACGATGTAGTCGCAGTTTTTGATGACGTCCATGTTATGCTCGATGACAAAGACCGAGTTGCAAAGATCGACCAAGTGGTGCAGCACGCGCACGAGCCTATCGACGTCGGCAAAATGTAGCCCCGTGGTCGGCTCGTCGAGGATATAGATCGTATTTCCCGTGTCCGAGCGGCTGAGCTCCTTTGCCAGCTTTACGCGCTGCGCCTCGCGCCAAAGTGCGACTAGCCCCTTTGCGTCGAGATATTTAAAGCTTATAGTCCAAAGTCTCATTTTAGCCTTTCGTTAAATTTTATATTTTTAAATTTATCGTCTAATCGCACATTTTCAAGGCTTCTTTGAGAAAATAAAAATCGCCCGTCGCAAACAAAACCCAACTCGTTCCAGTCGGTATCATTAAGCTTTTCACAAATTTCTTTGAGCATATTTTCGTCGCAATTAAATTTAGGGAAAACGGCCAAAATAGAGCCGTCATAAGCGTTGCAAGGATGCAGAAAAAACGGTCTTTTATTTCTAGTTTTAGTATTAACGTAAATCCTAGGCTTTTGACTTTTATAATAATCCCTACCCCACTCGTGCCAATTATCGTCGTTAAAATTTCTTATTTTTCGAGATTTTAACTCGCCTTCAAATTTTCGCAAATACTCCCGTGCTTTAGCGTCAACACAGTAAATCATCTTTTTAGTTTTTGCGGTTTTTGCGGTTTGCGAATAAACAAAATCCGTATCTCCAAACTCTTCATTAGCAAAAATTTTATCATTTCCGCTCACTGCACCGACTTTAACAAAAAATAGCTCATTAAACGAAATACCGTAATGGTTTTTTGCAAAAATTAGTTGCCCGTTTACACAACTAAATTCGCGCTTTAGATTGGCGTTTCTTTTAAAATTTCCTTTTTCAAAACGCCAAATTGCGCAATTCGGCTGTGCTCTATCAAATATTTTTTTATCTCCCAAATCAATAAAATCCGTTATCGTCCCTTGAGAAAACAAAAACTCATTTAGCTTTACGCTTGAAGTGCTTTTTAGAAAATCACGAGGCGTGATAAAGATGAGCTCGCCACCGTCATTTAGGTGCAAAACGCTTTTATAAATAAAAAACAGATAAAGATTACTTCTCTCGTCAAACATCTCCATAAGTGGCGCGAGTAGAAGTTTGGTATAAAAATTTATATCCTGAAAGCGCACGTAGGGCGGATTACCGATTATCGTATCGAATTTCTCAGCCGTATCATATGCAAAAAAATCGGTATTTAAAACGCTTTTATCGTTTATAACCCTACTATCAAACTCAATTCCTATTTTCTGGTTTGGTAAATTTTTATAAAAAGCACCGTTTCCTACGCTAGGCTCCAAAAATCTACCGTTGTTTTTAATTAAACTCATCATATCTGCAACGATATTTTGAGGCGTAAATACTTGACCTAAATTTTTAACATCAAGCATTTTCGTATTCGCTAAAATAATTTATAAAGTAAAAATATGCGTCAGCTCTGAGCTTTAAAGACCTTGCAAAAGTTCCTAAAATAAAATCTTTGGCTTTCTCAAAAGTTCTATTTTGAAAGCTTCTATTAGAATCCCATCTAGCTTGAAAAGGTAAATTATTTCCATTCGGAGTTATACTTTGCAGACACTTTAAAGAGGTGGCAAATACATCGCCGAAATCATTTTTATTGATAATTAAAAAATAGTAATCCGAGTTGTTTTGCCTTAAATTTTGTCTTAAACTACTAAAATATTTGTCCCAAACAATTTCGTTGCCAAACGGCGGCATTTGCCCTGTAAGCACATAGTAAATTCCTAATTTGCAATTTAGGTTATCGGTGGTTTCTGTCGTGGTTACTTTAATGTTTACAGGATAAAATTTACCGTTTTCTTCAAAACCAAAATCTATCCAATCTCGCATTTCAGGGCGACTTACTGCAAAATTTCCGTTTATAATATTAAAAATTTCATCTTCATTAAAGGCTGAATTTATTCTGCCATCTCTAGTTCTTCTGCTAAGATTAAAATCATACTTCATCAAAAAATTAACAATTTGAGTAAGCCTATTTGGTATCATTTTGTACCTCTTTTATTTTTACTCATAATTTCTAACTCCTCAGCCAAAAATTTACCCGTGTAGCTACCCGTTTTTTTATAGTTTTTAGCAATTTCCTTTACGCTGCCTTGCGCGATGATTTTGCCACCTTTTGCACCACCTTCTGGACCCATATCAACGATATAATCGCAATTTTTAATGACATCGATATTATGCTCGATAACAAAGACAGAATTTCCAAGCTCGACTAAATGATGCAATACGCCAGTTAGCCTATCCACATCGGCAAAATGAAGTCCCGTAGTAGGTTCATCAAGAACGTAAAGCGTATTTCCGGTGTCGCTACGACTAAGCTCTTTTGCAAGTTTTACGCGTTGAGCTTCGCCACCACTTAGTGTAGTAGCGTTTTGCCCAAGCGTGATATAGCCTAGCCCAACATCTTGCAAAGTCGATAGTTTTTGGTTGATTTTCGGAACGGATTTAAAAAATTCAACCGCTTCATCAATGCTCATATTTAGAACATCTGCGATATTTTTTCCTTTGTAGAGAATTTCAAGCGTTTGCGCGTTATAGCGAGTGCCATTACAAGCGTCGCAAACGACATTTACGTCAGGCAAAAAGTGCATTTCTATCTTGATTTCGCCGTCACCTTGACATTTTTCGCAACGGCCACCTTTGACGTTAAAGCTAAAGCGTCCGATTTTATACCCACGCAACTTAGCTTCCTTTGTTTGCGCAAAAAGCCCTCTAATCTCGTCCATCACGCCTGTGTATGTGGCTGGATTTGAGCGCGGGGTGCGCCCAATGGGACTTTGGTCGAGATAAATAACCTTGTCTAAATTTTCAAGTCCGCTTAATGTCACGCCAGCTACTTTTTTAACTTTTTTAGCGTGATTTAGCTGTTCTTGCGCTTGCGGAAGTAGCGTTTGAAGTATTAGTGAGCTTTTTCCAGATCCGCTAACTCCAGTGATTCCGACTAAATTTCGCAATGGAAATTTGACGCTTAAATTTGAGATATTGTTTATATTGACATTTGAAATTTCAAGCCATTTTTCTTGTTTGCGGTTTTGTTGATAATCAATAACCCTCTCGCCGTTAATGTATAAAGCCGTTTGCGTCGAGCTTTTAAGCAGTCCATCAACATCTCCAGCGTAAACGATTTCTCCGCCAAATTTTCCAGCCCCAGGACCGATATCAACTACAAAATCGGCCTCTTGTATCGTTTTTTTATCGTGCTCGACGACTATTACAGAGTTGCCTTTTTGTTGTAAATTTCGTAATGTTTTTATGAGTTTTAAAGTATCGCGCTCGTGCAAACCAATACTTGGCTCGTCAAGAACGTACATTACTCCGCTTAATCCTGAGCCGATTTGACTGGCTATTCTTATGCGCTGGGCTTCGCCACCACTGATAGTTCGTGCATCTCGTCCTAATGACAAATAGCCAAGTCCGACTTCGTAAAGAAAATTTAATCTCTCGTTTATCTCTTTTAAAATTGGCTTTGCAATCATAGCGTTTTGTTCGCTTAAATAGCTAAAATTCTCGCTTTTGTTAAAAAAAGCCGTAACATTTTCGATACTCATATCTAAAATTTCGCCGATACTTTTGCCAGCAACTCTTACGGCTAAGGATTGGGGTTTAAGCCTGTGCCCTTCGCATTCGCTGCAACGTTTTTCTGTCATATATTCGTCAAAATCCTTATAATCTTTAAGCAATCCGTGAGAAATTTTAATAGCCCCTTCAAAAACTCGCTCGAGCTTATGTCGCTTCCAGAAAAATTCTATCGGCTTTACGTTTCCATAAAGCACCAAACGCCTTTCATCTTCGCTAAGTTCGTAAAAAGGTTTTTTTATGTCTATGCTGTTTTGCTCGCAAAATGCGATGATAAATTTATAATAATAGCTCATATTGTAGCCGTAAAGCAATTTTATCGCACCTTGCTCGATTGTTTTTTCTTCGTCTATGATTTTGCCAGTATCAAGGCTGTAACGAATGCCTAACCCGTCGCAACTCTCGCAAGCACCTTTTGGGCTATTAAAACTAAAACTCAAAGGCTCGAGCGGAGTAAATGAAATTTTACAATCAAAACAAGCCAAATGCTCGCTGTAATGGATAAATTTTTGCTCTAATCCAACTTCGTCAGAATTTGCAATCTCAACCTCAACCTCTCCGTAGCTTTCATTTAAAGCCTTTTCGACATCTTGCGCCAAACGCTCTTTGTTTTCGTTTTCGACAACTAAGCGATCAACGATAACTTTTATCGTGTGTTTTTTCGTTTTTGCAAGCTCGATTTCTTCATCAAGCCTGACCGCAACCCCGTCTATATGAGCTCTTACAAAACCCTTGGCGCGTAAATTTTCTATCAAATCCGCCCACGTGCCTTTTTTCTCGCGCACAAGTGGTGCGTAAATGACGATTTTTGAGCCGTTTGGAAGATTTGAAATTTCATCTATTATGTCGCTTGCGCTCATTTTTGAGATCGGTTTGCCACATTTATGACAATGCTGAATTCCTACGCGCGCATAAAGCAAACGCAAATAATCATAAATTTCGGTTATAGTTCCTACTGTTGAGCGCGGATTTTTCGATGTTGTTTTTTGATCGATTGCAATAGCTGGGGTTAGTCCGTCGATTTTATCAACATCAGGCTTTCCTACCCTATCTAAAAACTGACGCGCATAGCTGCTAAGACTTTCTATATATCGGCGCTGACCCTCCGCGTAAAGGGTATCAAATGCAAGCGTGCTTTTACCACTTCCACTAAGACCAGTAAAAACGACAAGTTGATTTTTAGGAATAGTCAAATTTACATTTTTTAAGTTGTGTTCGCGCGCACCCGTAACTTTTATATTATCATTCATTTTGGCTTCTTTTAACTGAAATTTAAATCTATTATTGTATCATCAAAGCTATGAAAATTCCATAAATTAGGACAAAAAATGAATACCTTGCAAAACTCATACGATCAAACCCCATACATTTCAGAGTCGTTTTTTAACACAAATCCTGTAAGATTAGAAGCTATCGCTACATTTTTGGCTCTAACCCCCCCCCCCTAGCACAAAAGCAAATGTCTTAGAGATTGGTTGTAGTTTTGGCGGAAATTTGTTCCCATTTGCGCTGGCAAATCCAGACGCGAAAGTAATCGGGGTCGATTTAAGCAACGTTCAGGTAGATAAAGCAAAACAGCTAGCGAAGAAATTTAAGCTTAAAAATATAGATTTTATCCAAAAAGATATTAGCCAATTTTCAAAAGACGACGTCGGAGATATGAAATTTGACTACATTATCTGCCACGGAGTTTATAGCTGGGTGCCAGAATTTGTAAGAGAGGCAATTTTAACGAAAATCAAAGAATTTTTAAGCCCAAACGGCATAGCCTACATCAGTTACAACGTCTATCCAGGCTGGAAAGTCAAAGATAGCATTCGAGATATTTTGCTTTTTGCTACAAAAGATATAAATTTGGCAAAAAATAAAATAAAAAAAGCCAGAGAAGTTTTAAAAACGCTTGGCGAGTATTATAAATTTTGTTGTGATAACGATCTTGAAATGAAAGTTTTAGGCTCGGCTGAACTTCTAAATACTCACATAGAGCAAATTTTAAAGGCGGGCGATTCTTACATTCTGCACGAATATTTGGAAGAATTTAACCAGCCATTTTATTTTAGAGAATTTGCTGATAGTTTAGATAAACACGGGCTTGTTTATCTATCTGAGACAAATTTACAAGACGTTTTAAGAGCAAAACTTGGGATAAAAGAATTTGATAAATTTATAGATGAAAATTTCACCAATCGCATCGATAAAGAGCAAGCAATGGACTTTTTTACGAGTAAAATTTTTAGATCAAGTATGATTATGCATAAAGAAAATCTAAAAAACCATAGCACAAATGTTGAAATAGGCGTAGATGAGCTTTCAAAGTTGCACATATCGGCTCATTTTGAGAAAAAAGATGATGGAAAATACAAAAACAGACTAAATGACGATGTGAAAGAGCAATACAACTGGCTTTACGAAGTTTTTAACGATTTATATCCAGCAAGCGTGAATTTTAAAGATTTAGCCGCACTTCTTAAAGATGACGAGAAAATGCTTCAAAGCGCGTATTTTGGTCTGTTTGAAATTCTTGCCGCCAACTGTGCTGAATTCTCGATATATCCGCAAGAAAAGATAGTTTATGAGCCTAAAAAAACAAGGCTAAAACAAAATTACATAGCGTATTTTGAGTATTTTAGCAAAACTGATGAAAGCGTTATTTCAGTCGCAGATAGCCTTGGCATAAATATTTATCTTACGCAACTTGACTGCTTTTTGGCTCTAAATTTCAATGGCGAAAATAGCTTGGAGGATATAGAGAAAATTTTACACAAATTAATCAAAAATAAAGTTGTAAATTTATCGGACGAAAACGACAAACCAATAAGAACAAATGACCCAAAAACCATCAAACAAATAGCCAAAAAAATGGTAGAAAATTTGGCATTAAAGCTTTGCCACTATAAATTTTTAGAAACGATTAGCTAAATAATTTATTTACCATTATGAGTAAAGTAACGATTAAAAGCGCGATTAGACAGAGTTTTTGTTTGGCTCTGTCTATTCTTCTAGCAAGCTCTACGCCAAATCTAACGCTTATGAGCGAGCCAATACCGACTAAAATTCCGATCTCATAATGCACAAGCCCTTGCGAGGCAAGAGAAATAAAACCAGAAATAGAAGAGAAAATCACAAAAAATAGACCAGTTGCGACGGCTTTTTTGATGTCGTAATTTAAGAAATTTATCAAAATAGGCATAATAATAACTGATCCACCAATCCCAACACTAATAGCAACCGATCCTGAAAAAAGTCCGATGAAAAACAGTGGCAAAACGGAATTATTAGGCTCGCCTTTTGGCTCGGAATTTTTCAAAAAAAGTTTGATTAAGTTAAAAATTTGTATGCAAATTAGCGTTAAAAGCAAAATTTTAGAAGAAACGTAAGACACTATAAATCCGCTAAATACCGCCCCACAAGCGCCACCAAATCCCAAAAAAAGAGCTGGACGCAAATCGATGCTTTTGTTTTTTAGGTTAAAAAACGAGCCAAAAACGGAACTAAAAACCATTTGAAGCACGCTAATGCCGATAGCGTATTTTATATCAAAGCCAAAAAGCATTAAAATCGGCACCGCCGCCGCTCCGCCACCAATACCTAAAAATCCAGATAAAAAGCCGACAAAAAGCCCAAGAAAAACATAAGCAAGCGACGTAAGTGAAATAAAATCCATTTTGAACCCTTAAAATAAAGCTCTCATTCTAACCCATTTTTTGTAAAATAAAATTAAATTCGCAAAAATATTAAAAATTTTCAATCTATAGCAAAATGCTAAACAACAGCTTTTAAGGCTATCTCGAAAAATAAAATTTAAGCTTAAATCATATATAATCTTTACTTTTAAATTTAAGTTTTTTAGCCACAAATTTGCGAGAATTTAAAAGAGAAATAAAACGTAAATTTTCAAAATATACGACGGTTTTTGACTTGCCCGATATTTGATATGAAAAATGCGAAATTTAAGCGATTACACTTGCGAGAAAGAAATTTATAAGGAAATTTTGGCGGACAATTCGTTCCAGAAACGGTTATGTCTGCGTTAATACAACTTAAAAACGCGTATGAGAAAATCGCAAAATCAAGCGAATTTCAAAGCGAACTTGACGATTTGCTTAAAAATTACGTTGGACGTCCAAGCCCGTTATATCACGCAAAGCGATTAAGCGAGCATTATGGACATCAAATTTACCTTAAACGAGAAGATTTAAATCACACTGGAGCACACAAGATAAATAACGCCTTGGCTCAAGCTTTGCTCGCTAAAAAAATGGGCAAGAAAAAAGTTATCGCTGAAACAGGAGCTGGACAACACGGCGTTGCAACAGCTACTGCGTCGGCTTTGCTTGGGCTTGAATGTAATGTTTATATGGGAGAAACGGATATAAATCGTCAAAGTCCGAATGTGTATCGTATGAAGCTGCTTGGCGCAAACGTTACAAGCGTGCAAGATGGCTAAAAACGCTAAAAGAAGCGACAACTGCAGCTATTCAAGCGTGGGCAGGCGACATAGAAAATACATTTTACGTTATAGGCTCGGCTGTTGGACCTCATCCGTATCCGAGCATAGTTCGAGATTTTCAAAGCGTTATAGGCAAAGAAACAAAGCAGCAACTAAAAGCTTACGGCATAAAAGCCGATTATATCATAGCTTGTGTAGATGGTGGCAGTAACGCAATAGGGATATTTAACGAATTTTTAGACGATTTAAGCGTAAATTTAATAGGTGTCGAAGTGGCAGGATTAGGCTCGGATACCCCTTATAACGCAGCGACTTTGACAAAGGGGCAAGATTGGATAATTCACGGCATAAAAACAATCGTTTTGCAAGATGAAACGGGTATGATAAGCCCTGTTTATAGCATTTCGGCCGAACTTGATTACCCAGGAGTAGGACAGCAACACGCTCATCTTTTTCAGACAAAACGCGTTAAATACGAAGCGATTACCGATGATGAGTGCATAAACACATTAAAGCTTACCGCGCGTTTAGAGGGCATTATTCCAGCTATCGAGAGCTCACACGCGTTGGCTTATTTGGAAAAATTTTGCAAAAATTATCCAAAAAAGCGTCATAGTCGTAAATGTATCTGGACGAGGCGATAAAGATATGCAAGCGGTTATGAGTTACGAAAAAGGCAAAATTTATGGATAAAATTTCGTCCGCTTTTAAAAACAAAAATACGAATATAGGCTTTATTCTCGCTGGTTATCCAAATTTAGAGCATAGCCACAAGTTGTTTTTAAATTTAGACAAAAAAAATCGATTTGCTTGAGATTGGCGTGCCGTATTCAGATCCGCAGCAGATGATAAATTTATCGCTCAAGCTGGCTTTTTTACGGCACAAAACGGCTTTGGGATCAAGGAAAGTTTCGAGCTTATGCAAAGCGTGAAAGATAAGGTAAATAAGCCTATCGTTTTTGTGATTTATTTTAATTTAATATTTTCTTATGGGATTGAAAATTTTGTGAAAAAATCAAAAGAAGTCGGTGTAAGCGGACTGATTGTGCCAGATTTACCGCTTGAAGAGTGCGATGAGATCGTTTTGATTTGCAAAAAAATATAACGTAGCTTTTGTGCCGTTAATAAGCGTTAAATCAGACCGCGACAGGATAGAAAATTTAGCCAAAATTGGCTCTGAATTTATCTGCGTGCTAGAAAGCTTTTATGATAATAGCTCGTAAGATTAAAATTTAACTCGCATAAAAGCGCTAGTAAAAACGCTAAAACAAATAAGCGACAAGCCTGTTGGGGTTGAATTTGATTTTGTAAATCGAAGCGATTATGATAAAACTGCAAAATTTGTAGACGCAAGCGTGATAAAAACTAAAATCGTAAGTTTATGCAGCGAATTTAAAGGCAATGAACTGATATAGAAAATCAATAAGCTTTTTTAAATTTTAGCCAAATTTACGTTTAAATTTAGTATAATGGCTAAATTTAATATTTAAGGATTTAACAATGATGAATGCAGTTGCGCTCGGTGTGAAAAATTTGTGCGAAACCACGTTGGGCTACAAAGTGAGCGATGCAAAAAGTTTAAATGGCGAATTTTACGGTGCTTCTTTACCAATCTACAAAGGAAAAGAGGAATTTCACTTTTATCTTTACTTCAAAAAAGACACGTTAAATCAATTTGCAAAAGTTCTTTTAAATGTCGATAATTTAGCAGAAGATGAGTTAAGCGACATTTGTAAAGAGGTGGCGAATTTAACAATAGGATATGCTAAAAATATACTAAATGAGCGCGAAAATAACGCTTATAAGCTAGGAACGCCAGAATATTTAGGCAGGACAAATTTCCGCGTAAAATTGCTGGAAAAACAAATTTATAAAATCAAAAATAGAACATTTCAAATAGGATATAAAAAAGGATGAGCGAAGAAGAGTTGGACACGGCGCTTGAAATCGCGACTGGCGGACTTTTTAAAAATTACGATGAGCTAATGGATATTAGCGTGGATTTTATATCCGAGCTAGGGACGACAACCATAAGCGTAAAAGATCTTTTAAAGCTTGAAAATGGCTCTGTGATTGATTTGGAAAAGCCTGCTGGCGAAAGCGTTGAGCTGTTTATAAATAACCGCATTTTTGGCAAAGGCGAAGTAATGGTTTATGAGCGAAATTTAGCCATTCGTATAAATGAAATTTTGGATTCCAAATCGGTTATCCAATACTTCAAAAGAGAGACTTTATGAGATTTTTCGCGGTTTTTTTGTTCTTTTTTACAGCTATTTTTGGCTCAAATTTATCAACTTACAACATATACGAAAGAAGCGACCGTGTAGATATAATGCTTAGTTTTGACGCACCTTATGCTGGTAATATATTTCAAAAACGAGAAAATGGAATGATGATTCTTGTTTTTGATAATCTTAGTTTTGACCAAAACGTTGAAAAAAGCCTAAATTCTAAGATAATGCAAGAGCTTTACATACAGCCAAAACAAAACAGCGTAATCCTTAGCATAAAAAGCAACACAGCGATCATAGCTAACGCATCAAAAACAACCGATGGTTTTGGACTACGTGTGCGCGTTACGCCCCCGCAGACAACGACAAATCAAGCAAATTCTCCCACATCTCAAACGATCATAAACAGAAATGAGCCACAAAGTGCTGGTGAATTTATAGATGCACGTTATTATATTGTCTTAGGCGTGCTTTTGGGGCTTTTGATCGTGCTTTTAATGATCAAAAGATCGATTGCAAAAAAGGCAAATGAACCAAAAATAAGCAATTTTAGCTCAAATTTAAGCACTAAAGGCAACGCAAATTTGACAAATTGGCTAAGTGGCGGAAAAGCATTTAGTGGCAAAAATGCCGATATTGTATTTGAAAAACCCATAGATAAAATCAACAAACTCGTCTTACTTGAATACCAAAACCGTAGATATTTGGTTTTAACTGGTAGTTCAAATGTTTTGCTTGACAAATTTGGAGAGGATAAAATACAAAATCAAGAGGATTTTCAAGCCTTTTTCGAAGACAATAAAAAGAAGCTAGAAAATTACCTGCAAGATAGACAAACGTCGTTAAATTCATACAAAGACAAAATTAGCACGGAGTATTAGGCTAAACAAAACATATCGCAAAAGTTTCTGGTTTTGTCATTTTTTTGATATTTTCTTTTGCCATATAGCTTTTCTTTGCTCCTATTACTTGCAAGGTATGATTTAAAAACTGAAATTCAAGCTTATTGCTTGTGCAATTTATATCTAAATTTTTGGCAAAAAGCAGGATAAAACTTAGCCATTTTACTATATTTTCATCAGGCAAAAGCGATCTAAATTTGTCAAATTCTCCCAAAGTTTTCTTGCCATTAATTCCTATAATAGTGGCTATAAGTACCTTTTGGCGGTGAGAAAAGCCGTAATTTAAAGCATTTAAAACAAAATATGACGAACTTAAATGCTCTCCATAAAATCCAAGACTTTGTCCGATACTATATAGCTTCGCGCCAACTTTTAACTCAAATAAAAATTTATCATCGATGCTGTGCATTGGACTTAAAGCTTTAAAAATTTGCTCAGCATATCGAACAACAGCTCTATTATCACCGATCACAAATCTATCTTGCAAACTTCTGACGCTAACGTTAAAATTTGGTGGGAATTTCTTTACTGGACGCAAAAGATCGCTTAGATAAACACCTTCTCTAAAACCAATACCGCTCGTATAAACACTTTGCGCCCCAAGAACCTTAGCGATATTTAAGAATATAAATGCACCCTCTCTAATAGTATCAAATCTATCCTTTTTTATGCCAAATTTTTCCAGCTGCGGCATCGGGCAATCAATAATTTTGTTAATAAATTCCTTCTCGTTTGCAAGTTTATAGGCAAAATTATGCACCGTTTTTAAAGGATAATTTATATTTTGCATAATGGCTGATGATATAGCTCGCAAACTCCCACCAATGGCAACTATGTTTTTACAAACAAAATTTTCTGGCAATTTTTTGATAACTTTTTTCATAAATTCATCAAGTCCGCTTAAATCTTTCTTATCAAAAAACAGCTCTTTAAGCCTTACCGTTCCAATATCCAAAGAAATACTTTGAGAAATTTTGCCATCTTTTACAAAAGCCATTTCCGTTGAACCGCCACCAATGTCAATCGTAATAAACTCACTTAGCGGTTGGAGTAAATTTAAAGCCGCTATTCCGCCATAAGTCGCTTCATCTTCGCCTTTTACTATCTTTAAACTTAGCTTAACTTCACGCCTTATCAGACTTATAAGCTCGTTTGCGTTTGGAGCATCACGCAAAGCCGAAGTTCCAGCTGCAAAAATTTTGTTACATTTGTAGCTTTTTGCGATGTTTTTAAATTCCAAAAACACCTCCAAAGCCTTTTGCATCGCGTCTTTGCTTATCATGCCACCGCTTTCATAAGCACCTTCGCCGATGCGCAATTTCATTTTAAATTCACCAATTGTATGAAATGCGTAATGAGAAGTTTTCTCAAATATAGCCATACGTGCTGAATTTGATCCCAAGTCAATAACGGCGGTTCTTTTAGCCATCTTTTCTCCTAATTTTTGTTTGTTTTTCAAATGGCAAGACAAGCGAACTTATCGCTCCACTTTTGCCATCGGTTCGATTTTTTATACTCACGATACCACCCATCGCCTGAGCCGCACCTTTGGCTAAAAAAAGCCCAAGTCCAGCCCCACTTTTCTCACCAAAACGCTTAAATGGGGCGAACAAATCCTTACTTTCATCTATCCCGCACCCCTCGTCCATAACCTCTATGACAAATTCGCCGTTTTCTAAGTAAGAGCTAATTGTTATGGCAGATTTTGCTGCAGAAAATTTGATCGCATTTTGGACAAAATTTTGTATAACGTGCGTTAAAAGCGTCGTTTGCAATGTGATTTTTAAGCTAGATGGCGACCAATTAGTAATTATGTCTTTGTCATCTCCGCGTGCTAAAATTTTAAAATTATTCGCCATTTGCTCCAAAAATTCTATAACATCTATCCGCACAGCCTCTTCAAACTGCGCCCC
The DNA here is from genome assembly GCA_052170535.1 of Campylobacter sp. Taxonomy (GTDB): domain Bacteria; phylum Campylobacterota; class Campylobacteria; order Campylobacterales; family Campylobacteraceae; genus Campylobacter_A. Next base: position 16,063 of record JBQNAH010000006.1, read on the forward strand.
CTCTTGCCTGCCAATCTCCAAAATCGAACTTATCATTTTATTCATTTGATTTATGGATTCGTTGTTGTTTTTGAGAGCTTCAATGTATTTCTCACTATCTCGCTGCTTTATGAGCGTAACCTCATTTTTTGTTTTCATAACAGCAAGTGGTGTTTTTAACTCGTGAGCTACACCTACAAAAAGCTCTTTTTGATACAAAACAAATGTTTGAATTCGCTCTATCAAGCGATTTAAGCTTTTGCCAAGTGGCTCAAATTCTATCGGCAACTCATCGATGCTAACCGGCTTTAAAAAGCGTTCATTTAAAGCTCCTAGCTTCATGCTTAAAATTTTTATCGGAACAAGCAACATTCTAGATAAAAAAAGCGCATAAAAAAGCACTAGAAAAATCGCCGTGGCATTTACTATCACAATATCAATTAAAATTTGTTTTATGAGCCTGCTTTGGTTTGTCGTTTCTTTTGTCATTGCTATGCTTTTTTCGTGCGTGTATGGATAATAAAGTGTTAAAAAGCTCTTTTGATCAAACTCTTCGATTGTAAAATACGAAGAATTTATTGCACCTGGCATAAGTTTTATCTTAGTCGATGTATCATCTAATGAGTTGTATTTTAAACTATCTTGAATGGCTGGCAAATTCGAGCTAGTTGATAGAATTTTAGCTTCATATATAAGAGTTTGAGATACGCCCTCATATATCGTTACTTTTATGTATTGATACAAAAGGACAGAAATGATAAGAATTAGCATCGTTGAAGCCGATGCTAACTGCAAAATAAATCTAAGCCTTAGGCTTTTTTGGGAAAGCAAAATCTATATCCGCGACGACGAACAGTCTCAATTGTAGATATATTCAGTGGCTTATCCATTTTTTGGCGAATTTGATTAATTGCAACCTCAATCACATTTGGCGTAACAAGCTCAGGCTCTTCCCAGATCGCATCTAAAAGCTGTTCTTTACTAACGATTTGATCGGAATGACGAGCAAGGTGGGTTAGAACTTCAAACGGCTTTCCTTTAAGCTCAATGTCTTGTCCAAGATAGGTTATTTTTTCTTCATCAGGATCAATTATCAAATCATCAACTTTAATGATATTTGTTCCGCCAAAACGTAACCTAGCCTCTAATCTAGCCAATAACACCTCAAAATCAAACGGCTTTTTAATGTAATCATCAGCACCTACTTTAAATGATTTTACCTCGCTATCCTTATCGTCTTTTGCTGACAAAACAACAACAGCTGTGCGTGGAGATTTTTGTTTTATGATGTTTATCAAATCCACACCATCACCATCTGGCAACATCCAATCAGTCAAAACCAAATCATAATTTCTAATACCTATAAAGTACTCAGCATCTTTAAAATTTTCAGAACTATCGGTCTGATAACCGAATTCTTGCAAACCCTCAGCAATCGTCTTATTTAACGTTACTTCATCTTCTACTATCAAAATTCTCATCTTAATCTCCTTTTAAAATTTCGCGTGATTGTATCATAAATTAAGCAAAATTTCAAGATTTTTTAAAAAAAAATTAATATTTTATCTCTATTTTTGCACCAAACAAACCATTTTTGACAATTTCAAGTTTGAAAATTTCCATCTTTAAAAAGCTCAAACTTGAAAAATTCTCTTTAAGCTTTTGGGAGCAAAATTTAAGCGAATTTTCGACTGTATCGAATTTTTGCTCATTGTAAATCGCTTCAACAAATTTCGCCATCTGCACATAATCAACAAATTCGCAACTTTCAAACTCGATATTTAAGCGAATTTTTTGCGGAGCGTTGCGCTCAAATTCGAGCAATCCTATAATCGTTTGAAATTCATAATCCTTAATGAAAGTTCTTATCATATAACGCGTTTTTCTTGTCGAGTAATTAGCCGTTTTATGTTTGGAAAATGCTTATAAACAACAAAAAATGCTATCAAAAAAATAGGCGTGTAAGAATCTATATCTGGGATTTTTGGGTGAATAATTAGGCAAGATACCACAAAACACACAAGCGCACACAAAGAAGCCAAAGATGAAATTTTAAGTACTTTTCCAACAATAAACCAAACCAAGATAGCAATTAAAATTTCAACCGGCAAAAACACAGCCAAAACCCCAGCACCAGTCGCCACACCCTTGCCACCTTCAAATTTCAAAAAAGGCGAATAGCAATGCCCGATGACAGATAAAACAGCCATCGCCCAAAGAGTATCTGGTGAAATTCCAAGAAATTTAGCTATCAAAATAGGCAAAATTCCCTTCAAAGCGTCAAAAGCAACGGTCAAAATTGCGACTTTTTTTGCGATTTGTGGTTTTGTTTGCTTCAAAACCCTAAGCACGTTTGTTGCTCCTATGCTACCACTTCCAGCTTGTTTTATATCAACACCACCAAAAATTCTCGCAAAAATAAGTCCAAAAGGAATTCCTCCTAGCAAATAAGCCACAATGTAAGCTATAATATTTTCATTCATTTTAGTTCCTAAATTTGATTTAAAGCCATATAGTAATTAAAATTTTCTAATTTTTTAATAAATTTTATTATTTTTTAGCATTTAAGATTTGAGATTTCAAGCTCATAACCGCTAAAATCTATTTCATAGTAATCAAAAGTTTTAAATTCATCTATAAACAAAAGCTCGTCTAAATTATAAAAATTTTCTATAATTTTTAGTCCATCGTGAAGCAAATCAATACACAAATTAGCATCGGCAAAATTTTCATCACAAACAACGCTTTGATCGATTTTTAAAACATCGCCATCTTCAACTGATAGAATTTTGCCACAAATTTCATTCAAAACGCTACTTTGGCTAGATAAAACAACACTATCGCCCAAATTTACGAAGCTATCGATTAAAAGTTCTCTTTCATATCCGTTTTTACCACAAACCTTAATGTTTCAGCTTATTTGTCATAAGGGTGATATTTTACTACCAATTTGTTAAAAATGTTGTGAAGTTTTTGAATAAATTTTGTATTTTAAGAAGAGGGGCAAATCGCCCCTTATTTTTGAATTATAGTTTGTCGGCATTATGCGCAAGATAATCAGCAACTCCAGCAGTATCGGCTTTCATTCCCTTATCGCCTTTGTTCCATCCAGCAGGGCAAACCTCTCCGTGCTCATTTGTAAATAGCATCGTATCAACCATTCTTATCATCTCATCGATATTTCTTCCAAGCGGAAGATCGTTTATGACAGCGTGGCGGACAGTGCCGTCTTTATCTAGCAAAAATGATCCGCGAAGTGCAACACCGGCTTCTTCTATAAGCACGTCAAAACCGCGAGCGATTGATTTTGTCATATCTGCTACGATTGGGAATTGAACTTTACCAATACCGCCTTTATTAACCGGAGTTTCTTTCCAAGCAAAATGCGAGAATTGATTATCGCAAGAGACGCCAATTACTTCGATACCACGAGATTTAAATTCTTGATACCTTTTATCAAAAGCTATTATCTCGCTTGGGCAAACGAAAGTAAAATCCATAGGGTAGAAAAATACTACCGCTCCTTTTTCACCAATATTTTTATATAGGTTAAAATCATTTACTATCTGATTATTTCCTAAAACCGCTGCAGCTGTAAAATCAGGTGCTTTTTTTGTTACTAACATATTTTCTCCTAATAATAAATTTTATCAACAGCGAAATTATATCATTTAAAAATTAAAACAAAATAAATTTATACAAATTTTGCAGGTTAATTTAACATTTTAATTTAATATCAAATTTACCAATATTTTGATAAACTCACGAAAATTTTAATTTAAAGGAGAAAAAGTGGCTGTAAAAATAACAGATATTTGTATAAGTTGCGGATCTTGCATAGACGAGTGCCCAGTAAGCGCGATTGTTGATGATAGTGATAATCCGACAGGAGAAAGTGCATATTATGTATATGCAAATAAATGCGTTGAATGCGTTGGACATAATGACGAACCAGCCTGTGCTAGCGCTTGTCCAACAGACGGCTGTATAGTATGGGACGCCCCATATGATGGACAGCCATCACGTGCAGAGATTGGGCAAGAGCTTAGAAACGGAACAATTCCTGTTATGCAATAAACCCCTAAAATAAGCCTTTTAAATAGGCTTATTTTGTTTTTTAATTTTTTTTTGATATAATCTTCGCTCTAAAAATAAGCTAAGGAAATTTTATGCAACAAACACTTTCTATAATTAAACCCGATGCGGTCAAAAAAAATGTTGTAGGTAAAATCATAGATAGATTCGAATCAAACGGGTTGAGAATCGCAGCTATGAAAAAGGTAAAACTTACTAAATGCGATGCAAAGGTATTTTATGCAGTTCATAAAGATAGACCGTTTTATAATGATTTGGTCGAATTTATGGTTAGCGGTCCAGTTGTCGTTATGGTTTTGGAAGGTGATAATGCCGTTGCTAAAAATCGCGATTTAATGGGTGCAACAAATCCAAAAGAAGCTGCTGCTGGGACGATTAGAGCTGATTTTGCCGATAGTATTGACGCAAATGCGGTACACGGAAGCGACAGTTTGGAAAATGCAAAAAACGAAATCGCTTTTTTCTTTGCAACAAAAGAAATTTACTAAGGCAAAAAATTTGAAAATCGCCTTTTCAAACATTGCAAACAACGAAATTCCGTTTGATTTGAATTTGGACGGTCTGAATTTTAGTGGTAAGCTAAAAAGAATTGATTCAAATTTAGTGCAATGTTTAGTTGATCTTAAAGGTAAAATTTCACATATTTGCGATAGATGCGGTGATGATATTAATTTATCGCTTGATCAAAATATTGATTTAATTTTAAGTAACGGAATTTACAAAAACGAAGAAGAAAATTTAGTCGATGTTGTTGAATTTTTTGATGGTTTTGTGGATTTGCAAGAAGTGCTGGTAAGCGAAATAGAAGCCTATAAAAGCGACTATTTTTATTGTGAAAAATGTAAAAATTTATAAAGGAGAATAAAATGGCAGTACCTAAGCGAAGAGTAAGTCATACTCGTGCAGCAAAGAGAAGAACTCACTACAAAGTAACCCTTCCTATACCTGTTAAAGACAAAGACGGCTCATGGAAAATGCCTCACCGTATAAACAAAACAACCGGTGAGTATTAACAAAGATGACTAGCATTTGCATTGATGCAATGGGTGGGGATTTTGGTCCTAAACCAATAATTGAAGGTGTTTTAGCCGCGTTGAAAGACTTAAAATTTCACGCTGTTTTGGTTGGTAAAAGCGACGAAATACGCCCGCTAATACCTCCACACCTTGAAAAATTTATAACCTACATAGAGGCAAACGAAGTGGTGCTTATGAGCGATAGCGCAACAGATGCGCTAAAACGCAAAGAAAGTAGCATTTTTAAAGCCATAGAACTACTAAAAAATAAAGATGTTCAAGCCGTTGTTTCAGCTGGTCATAGTGGAGCTACTATGAGCATAGCCACGCTTAGGGTTGGTAGGTTAAAAAATGTTTTGCGCCCCGCGATAGCCACGCTGATGCCGAGGATTGATGGCGGTAAAACACTTGTTTTAGACGTTGGAGCAAACGTGGATTGTAAGCCAGAACATCTATTTCAATTTGCAGTTATGGGCGAGGCATACGCGAAAGAAATTTTAAAAATTCAAAAACCAAAACTCGGGCTTTTATCAAATGGTGAAGAGAGTTGCAAAGGCAACGAAGTAACCAAAGAAGCTTTTGCAATGCTTTCAAAGTTAGATAATTTCGTCGGAAACGCCGAGGGCAACCAAGTCTTTGACGGAAGCGTAGATGTTGTTATCTGTGATGGCTTCATTGGAAACATTTTGCTAAAAACTAGCGAAGGTGTAGCGGATGCAATCGGCAAAATAATCAAACGTCAAGCAAAAAAGTCAATCGTTGCCATGACTGGTTCTATTTTAATGAAGAAAGTTTTTACTTTGTTAAAAAAACAAGTCAGCTACGATGAATACGGCGGTGCACCACTAATTGGCGTAGATGGTTGTGTTATTATAAGCCACGGCAAAAGTAACTCCAAAGCCATCAAAAATGCTATTTTTCAGGCGATAAATTTTGCCAATTCAAATATAAACAAAGTCATTAAAGACGAACTTTCACACTTTGCAAGATAAAATATGTCACAAGCCTCATTAATATCCATAGCATCTTACGTTCCTGACAAAATTTTAACAAATTTTGACCTAGAAAAAATGGTTGATACAAGCGATGAGTGGATAGTCAAACGCACAGGAATAAAAACAAGACACATAGCCCAAAACGAAGACACAAGCGATCTTGGCACAAAGGCTGCAAATTTGGCCTTAGAAAGGGCAAATTTAAAACCAAATAACATCGATGCTATAATCTGCGCAACAATATCGCCCGATCATCACTGCATGCCATCTACGGCTTGCAAAATAGCTAAAAATTTAGGCATAAATGAAGTAACTGCTTTTGATATTTCAGCTGCTTGCACTGGTTTTATATATCTGCTTGAAATAGCAAAATCGCTAATCGAGAGCGGAAATAAAAACAATGTTTTGATAATTGGCACAGAAAAATTGAGCAAAATAGTTGATTGGAGCGATAGAAGCACGTGCATACTTTTTGGAGATGGAGCCGGTGCAGCAGTCATTTCAGCAAGTGATAAAAATGGTATTTTAGACGTTCACACAGCTTCTGATGGCAACTACGGTGATTTATTGATAACGCCTGGCGGAGAAGAAAAATTTATCAAAATGTCTGGAAACGAAGTTTTTAAAATAGCGGTACAAACGCTAACAAAAGATGTCGTTACTATACTTGAAAAAAATAAAATTCCAAGTCAAAAAGTTGATCTTTTCATACCCCATCAGGCAAATTTACGCATAATCCAAGCTGTCAAACAGCGACTAAATTTCACGGACGATAAGTGCGTTATAACTGTTGATAAGTACGGAAACACAAGCTCAGCATCAATACCGATGGCAATGAACGACGCGTATGAATCAGGCAGGTTAAGAAATGGAGATTTAATGCTACTTGATGCCTTTGGTGGCGGTTTTACTTGGGGATCGGCGTTACTTAAATTTGGCGGTGAAAACCACAAATAAAGCAAATTTTACAAACAAAGGTTGCCGATGCTAGTAAATCAAACTTACGAAATTAAATCCTGCGACGATGTTGAGCTGCGCATCAAAAGAGATAGTTTGCTTGAATTTAGACTTACCTATGATGATAAAACCGCGCCAAAAGCCCTAGTTTTTATCATTCCAGGACTTGGCGGCGATGCTGATTACAACTACCGCGAGCATCTTGCTCAATTTGTTGCAAGTAAATTTAAAGTAGTAGTTGCGAGCGTAAATTACCACTGCGTAGGCGACAGACCTCAAACTGGTTCAACTGTGTTTATGGACGAAATTGATAAATTTATCTTCAAAAAGCGTTGCGACGAGATAGGGCTTGATGTGAGTGGCGATTTTAGCATTCTCGGTAAGCACAATGAGGTATTAGAAACTCTAAATCAAGTTGATAATTTTATAAATTCTCAAAAGAAAGATAAGAAATTAAACGAAGATTTTGATCTAAAAGTATCATTGACAATCAGACCAACTAAGAATGAATATCAAAATTTTGGCATTATGCAAGCCCAAGACATCATAAATTCGCTTCTATTTATCAAACAAAATTTAACATTTAGCCAAAATGGGGGGGGGTGCGAGCATCTTCGTGTGGTTTTAATCGGTAGTTCGCACGGCGCATATCTAGCCTATATGGCTGCAAAAATCGCTCCGTGGCTAATTGATGGGGTTATAGAAAATAGCGGATATGCAAAAATTCACTGGCAATTAATCGGCTTTGGTAAAGAAATCGACTACACAAAATATTATAGCGCAATAAGTCGATGGCACTACGAAAACATTATACTTTATTTTTCAAACAAAACATATTGGACGCTTCAACCACAATCGCCCAACTATTTCTCACAAGCCAGAGAAGATATAAGAAATATCTTAAATTTAGACCATTTAAAGGTTCAAAGCAACTATCCAAAGCCAATTTATGCAAGTTATCACTGCATAAAAGACCTTGATATAGCCCCATCTTCTGAGAAAAATGAGCTTTATGACGAGCTTAAAAAACTAAATTTTGATATAAAATTTAATATGATAAAAGACGAAAGCGAAGTTGATGGAAAATTCATCAAAAGACTTACGCACGGGCTTGATATGTCGATAAAAACGCTTGTTACAAAAGAGTTGCCTCAGATGTTGGATAAAATTTCGCACAAACCAAAACAACGGTGGCAAAATAAATCAATAACATACGTAAGTGAAAATTTACAATACAATTTTTTTGAAACAGATAACAAGATACAATTAAAAATCACAAATTTAAGCTAATTTAACCTCGTATATTTAGTTAGCGTCTAGTTTTAAATGCGTTAATAAAACACCAAATTAAGCAAATTTGGTGTTTTGTGAAATTTAAACACTTTTTCGGTTAAATTTAGCCGTTTTTTCTAGCAAATTCCTTCATAAAATCAGCCAAAATTTCTACATTTTGCAAACTTACCGCATTATAAATCGATGCGCGTATGCCGCCGATGTGGCGATGTCCTTTTAATCCCAACATACCGGCTTCTTCGCTTTGTTTGACGAATTTCATATCCATATCCGCACCCAAAGCTGTTTTAAAACTGACATTCATAACAGAGCGACTTTCTGGCTTTGCGTGTCCGATATAAAAGCCGTTTGAACTGTCTATCACGTCATACAAAAGCGCGGCTTTTTGCTTATTTATTTTCTGAATTTCACCCAATCCGCCAAGAGATTTGATCCAGCCAAGTGTTAAATTTAGCATATAAATTCCAAAAGTTGGTGGCGTGTTGTAAAGAGATTGATTATCGGCGTGAGTTTTGTATTTTAGCATAGTTGGAGTGTTTTGTTTTGGAATTCTCTCTAGCAAATCCTTGCGAATTATCACAACCGTTACGCCGCTTGGACCAGCATTTTTCTGAGCTCCACCATAAATCATACCAATTCCATCAAAATCTATCGGATAAGAGAAAAAATCGCTCGAAACATCAACCACCAAAGGCGCTTTGCTTTTTGGAAATTTTTTATATTGCGTGCCAAAAATTGTATTATTTGAGCAAATATATCCATACGCGGCATCGTCGCTAAATTTCACGTCTGGAATGTGATCAAAAGTCGAGCTTTGCGAACTTGCTACAACTTTATGCGGTATCGCTAAATTTTGAGCTTCTTTTATCGCTTTTGTCGTCCAAACGCCTGTATCTGCGTATTCAGCCATACCGTTAGAAGCTAAATTTAGCGGTATCATACTAAATTGCAAATGCGCTCCCCCTTGCAAAAACAAAATTTCATACTCATCGCCGATACCGTAAAGATCGCGAATTTTATCCATTGCGCCAAAATGCACCTCTTCAAAAATTTTGCTTCTATGGCTGATTTCCATTATCGAAAAACCCTTGTTTTGATAATCCAAAAGTTCGTTTTGAGCGTGCTTTAAAACACTTAAAGGCAATGCAGACGGACCTGCGCTAAAATTTAATTTTCTATTCATTTTAACCCCTTGTAAAATTGCTAAATTTAACAAATTTTAGGTTAAAAATTACCTAAAATATGGCATAAATTTACTTTTTAAGCTACCTTTTGATACAATTAATCAAGGAGCGAGATATGGTTTTAGAAATAGAGCGCAAATTTATTTTGCGTAATTTATCCGTTTTAGAATCGCTCAACAGTGATGGCGTTGGCGTTTTACAAAACGATATTATTCAAATTTATACAAAAATAACGCCTATTAACGAGATTAGATTTCGCAAAATAAACGATAAATTTTTCACGACACAAAAATACGGCAAAGGGCTTATTAGAGAAGAGATAGAGAGCGAAACATCAAAAGAAATTTTTGAAGAAGCACAAAAAAATAGTATCGGAATGCCGATAAAAAAGAGTAGGTTTAGTTTTAAAATCAATAATTTGCCTTGCAATATCGATGTTTTTAGCGAAATGCTAGAAGGATTGATAACGCTTGAAATAGAATTTTTAAACGCCGAAGATGCGGCAAAATTTGCAATTCCAGATTTTATTCAAAACTCAATCAAGACCGAAATAACAAATGATGAACGATATAAAAATAAAAATTTAGCACTTTTTGGACTACCGCAAAATGATTTTGACATAGAGCGAACGTTTAAAATTTTACAAAAAAACCCAAACCTTAAACTTGCCGTTCCAAGCGGACTTCGCAGCATTGATGCACTCAGGGTTGTTTTGTTTCAAATTTACAAAACGCTAAGTTTAAATTTGACCGAATTTGAGCTAAAAAATCAGAGCGAAACATTGCATCAAATTCGCATAAATTTACGCACTACTAGATCTTTGCTAGAACTTTTTAGTTGTGTTTTTGATACAAAAGTATCGCAATATTTTATGTCAAATTTCAAATCTTTGGCAAATTTAACAAATTTAAAACGTGATATAGACGTATTTTGCGAATTCTTATCAACACAAAAGCATTCAAGCGAATTAATACAAATCTTAAAAAAGCTAGAAAAAAATGAAAATCAAGCCATTCAAAAACGCTTAAACAGCTTTGAAACAAACGAATTATTAAAGGATTGGGAGGTGTTTTTAAAAGAACAAAGCGACTTTTATAAGGGTCAGAATTTTGATGAAATTATAAAAAAAATAGTCGCAAAAGTTATGCGTTTGCAAATCCTAAAAATAAAAAAACACCTCATTTATTTAGATAAACAAAGTATTAATGAAAAATTTCACGAAACTAGAAAACATATAAAAAAGTTGCACTATTTGGTTGAAATTTTCATTGATCTTTTCTCGATAAAGCAACTTGAAAAATGTTCAAAAAGAGCAAAAAATATGCAAGATTTGTTTGGAAATTTACAAGATACGGACTTATGGCTGGGGCTTTTAGCGCGCATGCAAGGACACGATAAAAATCATAATATAAAAGAAAAAATCGAAAAAATCGCGCAGAAAAATCGCGCAGAAATACTAAGCAAAAAGGCTAAATTTGCTAAAACTTTAGGCAAAGTTTCAAGAAGCTTAAAAATTTATTACATTTAAAAGAAGAGATATGCAAAAACAAGAAAAAATAGTCAAAATGTTTGATGACATCGCGCCAACTTATGACATCGCAAACAGAGTTATGAGTATGGGTGTGGATATTAGTTGGCGTAAAATCGCGTGCAAAACCGTGCTAGAAAATTTCAAAAATCAAATCATAGATATAGTTGATGTTGCGTGCGGGACAGGCGATATGATGGGCTTTTGGAGCAAAACAGCAAGCGAAATGGGCATAAAAATCAACACCTTAACCGGTGTTGATCCGTCAATTGGAATGCTAAATGTGGCAAGGCAAAAATTTCCAAACTTTACATTTCTCCAAGCATTAGCCGACAACATATCTTTACCAAATGCTCACGCAAACGTGCTTAGCATAAGTTATGGTATACGAAACGTTGTGGCTAGACAAGCTGCGCTGAGAGAATTTAACAGAATTTTAAAAACTGGCGGATATATAGTGGTTTTAGAATTTACAAAACGAGAAAAAAGTGGATTTTTTACTAAAATTCGAGATTTGTATTTAAGTAAAATTCTGCCTGTTATAGGCGGTTTGATCTCAAAAAATAAAGAGGCGTATGAATATTTGCCAAATTCGATAGAGAATTTTCTTGACGCAAAAAGCTTTAATCAAGAGTTAATAAACGCGGGGTTTGAAATTGAAATTTGCAAAGGATTTTCGATGGATATTTCGACACTTTTTATAGCTAAAAAGGTGCGAGATTGCTAAGTGTAAGCGAGCTGAACGAACAGGCTAAAACACTGCTTGAAACGACATTTTCGTATGTCGAGGTGCAGGGAGAAATTTCACGTCTTACAAAGCACGGCTCGGGGCATTGGTATTTTACGTTAAAAGATGAAAATAGCTCAATTTCAGCTGTGATTTATAAATCTAATAACGTAAAATTAAAATTTAACGTATTAGACGGTATTAAAGTCGTTTTATACGGCAAAATTTCGCTATATGCACCAAGTGGAAGTTATCAATTTATCGCGACTTTGATAAGACCAAGTGGCGAAGGCGAGCTTGAATTGGCTTTTAAACAACTTCAAGAAAAATTATCAAATGAAGGACTTTTTGACCAAAATTTGAAAAAAAAGTTGCCTAAATTTCCGAGCAAAATCGCCATCATCACGTCAAAAACATCGGCAGCTTTACAAGATATGCATAGGATTATAAATCAAAAATGGCCAATTGGCGAAATTATTATTTTTGATTCGCTAACACAAGGCGAAAATGCCGCAAAAACAATAATAAACGCGCTCAAAAAGGCAGATAAAATAGATGCTGACGCCATAGTAATAGCTCGTGGTGGCGGAAGCAGAGAGGATTTGTGGTGCTTTAACGATGAAAATTTAGCGCGTGAAATTGTTGCAGCTAAAACACCGATTATTTCGGCTATCGGACACGAAATTGACTACGTAATAAGTGATTTTGTGGCAGATTTTAGAGCGCCTACTCCAACGGCAGCTATGACTACGCTGTTGCCAGACATTAACGAAATAATGCAGACAATCGACGCAATGAGTACCGAGCTAGATAAGCTTGTTAAACATAATTTGGAGCGAAAATTTAATACGATTTCGCTTTTAAAAATGCGGTTTCACAGTGTCGGTTTAAAGCAAAAAATCAAAAATAAAGAGCAAATTTTGCAAAATTTAAAGCAAGTTTTAAATAACGCAATGCTAACGAAATTATTAAAACTGCAAAATCAAATCGATATATTTAAAGAGGGTTTTAAACATCAAGAGCAATTTTTTACTCAAATTAAAAATTTTGTTCGTATCCAAAAAGATGGTAAAACGGTGAATTTAAGTCAATTACAAAGCGGAGATGAGATCGTGCTAAGCTCGACACAGACACAAAAAACAGCTAAAATTTTATAGGAAATAAAATGAAAAGAATTTATATTTTAATATTTGCCATTATATTTAGCGGATGTGCGAATATGAGTTGTGATAACAAAGAAGTCGTAAAGCTTGTAGGCAAAAACATCAGTAAAACCGAATTTGTCAAGAAAGATTACCAAGATGTAAAAAATCAAGAATTCGCCCTAGCTTTCTTAGATGAAATTTTCTCAAATAAACTTCCGCAAGAACTAGAGCCCATAGGTGAAATTTTTGCCAATATCCGCAACAAAAACTGCGATAACGATAATATAGTATGCAAATTTGCAAAAGCTTTAAACAAAGCAAAAACCGCGATAAACGAAGATAATATTGTTTTAGCAAATTTTAAAAAGATTGCCAAAAATGATGAAAAAATCGTGTGCGAAGCTGATATGTGGCTAACGGATAACGACGGCAACGAACTTTTAGATAACGATATGATTATAAAATATCAAGCGTGGCTGGCTAATGATAAAACAAGGGTCAAAATTTTGGATATTAGAGAAAAAGGCGAATAAATTTCGCTATTTTCTACAATGCTCGCAATCTTTTGTCGTTACCGTAACGCTCATTTTTTGAATGAAATTTCCAAGATTGCGTTGCAATTTTTCCTTATAATTATCAAGCGTATCGCAAAAATCATAATCTGTAATTTTACCGCAATTATCGCAAATAACGTGGATATGCGGACAACTAAAAATGTCGTATTTTACCTTTTGGTTTGGTATATTTACCTCTACAACCAAACCCTCGTCTTTTAGCATATTTAAATTTTTATAAACTGTCGCAAGAGAAACGGAAGGGTTTTCGGCACAAATTTCGCCATACAATTCATCAATAGTCGGATGAGTGTGGCGATCTAAAATTTTTAGCACGGAGATTCGTTGAGGTGTAGCTTTTAAACCGCGCTCTTTTAATAATTCCATATAATTCATAAATTTTCCTTAATAATTTGTGGCAATTTTACAAAAAGATTATTTAAAACTTCTTTATATTTGTTAATATAAATTATTATTTGAGAAAAATATTTTAAAAGTCTAAATTTTAAGCTCGTTTTTTATCTTGTCTTTAATACTATAAGTATCGATTTTTAGGCTCTTTTCTACATCGGCTGTTTTGCCGTGAGTGATAAACTTATCATCAAATTCAAAGCTAACAACACTAACATCATAAATTTTATTATCTTGCAAAAACGAACTCAATATCTCACCTACTCCGCCTTTTTTGGCGCTATCACTAAAAATAAACCATTTTTTATGCTTTTGACAAAGTTGCATTAAAAGCTCTGTATCAAGCGGTTTTACAAAAACCAAATCCACCAGCGCGACGTCAATATCAAGCAAATTTCTAACTTCGTTCGCCTTTCCGACGCCATTTCCATAACCGATAAATAAAACATCACTATCGCCAGATTTTAAAATTTCACCCTTTGCAAATTGCAATGGTTTAGCTTTAAATTTATCGCTTTTAAGCAAAAAACTTCCGCGCGGATACCTAAATGCGCATACGCCAACGTGCAAATACGCATATTGCATAGCAAATTTTAAGCTATCAGCACACCTTGGCGCAAAAAGCGTGATATTTGGTATCGCGTTTAAGAAGCTAATATCAAAAGCGCCCTGGTGCGTTTCGCCATCTTCGCCGACTATACCAGCGCGATCCATCGCAAATACGATATTTAAATTCATAATACAGCAATCATGAATGACTTGATCGTAAGCTCTTTGCAAAAACGTGGAGTAAATCACTATAAACGGTTTAAAACCTTCGCGTGCCATTGCAGCCATTGATGTTACAGCGTGTTGCTCTGCAATAGCCACGTCCCAAAAGCGATCTGGAAATTTCTCGATTAACAAATCAAGCCCAGTTCCAGTTGGCATAGCCGCCGTTACACCAACTATGTTTTCATGTTTTGAAGCAAGTTCTAGCAAATTTTCACTAAAAAGCGTGGTTGCTGTTTTTTGACTGCTTTTATGTATCAACTCCCCACTTTGTAAATCAAAAGGACCAACCCCGTGCCAATTTGCATAGTGCCCCTCAGCTTTCTCATAGCCTTTACCTTTTAGAGTTTGAGCGTGAACAACGACAGGTTTTTTTATCGCTTTTGCCACGCTAAATGCGTCAATAAGGGCTTTTAAATCATGCCCATTTACAGGACCGATGTATTCAAGTCCCAGTTCTTCAAAAAACATTCCTGGCGTAATGAGCCTAAAACCCTCTTCTAAACGCTTTGCCATATATGCAGCAGAATCTGGCATATAACTTAAAAATTTCTCAACTCTGCCTTTAAATTTTTGGTAAAATTGCCCTGCCATCATTTGGCTTAGATATTTACTAAGCGCACCGATTGGCTTGCTTATACTCATTTCGTTATCGTTTAAGATTATCACACAAGGATATTTTCTATCTCCAAGCTCGTTTAAAGCTTCATACGCCATTCCTGCGCTCATAGAACCATCACCTATTAGCACAACTGGCAAACGATCTTCGTTTTTAAGACTGATTGCTTTTGCTGCGCCAACTCCAAGAGATATGGAAGTGGAGCTGTGTCCTGCTATAAAATAATCATACTCGCTTTCGCTTGGCTTAGTATATCCGCTTATACCGCCAAATTTTCTAAGTGAGCTAAATTTATCAAAACGATCGGTCAAAAGTTTGTGAGCGTAACTTTGATGGCTGACGTCAAATATAAATGGATCTTTTGAAACGTCAAATACGTAGTGCATCGCCACGATAAGCTCGACTGCACCGATATTTGAGCTTAAATGTCCGCCGTTGTGGCTAACTACGTCTAAAATTCTATCCCTAAGCTGCTTGCAAAGCTCGTTTAATTCGCTTAAATTCTTTGATTTTATATCCATTATTCACTAATTATCTTTCTGATTTTATCAAATCTCGCTTCGATAGTGCCGTCTAAATTTCCAACATCGCTTAAAACTATCACTCCGCCGATATTTATGGCATCATCAGAGCTTACCTTGATATTTTCGCTTTTGCTAAACGCCTCTTTGATAAATTCATAATCTTTTAAGCTAACTTTTATCTCTATCGTTTTTGCATCTTTAATCTCTTTTAAAAGCGTATTGCAAAGCGACATTGCAACCTGTGAAGAATGTGCAGAGATTTCTTTTTTCACAACCTCTTTTGCTATATCGACAGCTGTATTTGAGAGCTCGTTTTCGCTTGTCGTAAGCAAATTTGAGAATTTTTGTGCCTCGTCATCGAGCTTAGATATAGACGCTAAGAAGCGATTTTGTAGCGATTTTAACTCATCTTCAAATTTAATAGTAGCTTCGTCAAAGCCTTGTTTTACGCCCTCTTCTTTGGCTCTTTGCGTTTCGCTTTCTAAGCGTTTTGCAAATTCTGTTTCTTGATTTTCCATTTGCATTTGAAGCTTTATAATACTTCCAGACATCTCATCTATGCGTTTTAAAAGCTCCTCGACAAAGCTTGGCTGATTTTGAATTACGGAAGAATTTTGCTCAACTTGCTCGTCGTTTGTTAAATTTAGCTCCGAAGTATCGGCTTGTGGCTGAGTAAATTTTGCATCTTGCATCTTTGCCATATGCGCATCTTGGTCGTGCTCTTCGTCGCTTTTTTGCTCTTGGCTTAAAATTTTGAAGCGATAATTCTCTACAAAATGCCCGCTAACTTGTTCGTTTGTAATTACGCTACTTTTCATTCTATCATCTCATCAGCTTCGCCTATTTGGAACACTCCGCTATCGGCTAGAGCTTGGACTTGCTCGACTATGCGGCGCTGGGCTTCTTCGACATCTTTTAGCCTAACCGCGCCAAGATATTGCATTTCTTCTTTAAAGGCTTCGCTAGCACGTTGGCTCATATTTGACATAAATTTCTCTTTTAAAGAATCTCCTGCACCTTTTAGCGCGATCATTAGATCTTTTTTATCGACATTTTTCAAAATTTCCCTAATCGCATTTTGATTAAGCGTATTAATATCTTCAAACGTAAACATAAGCTCTTTAATCATAGTCGCTAGCTTACCATCGCTTTCTTCGATGAAATCAAGCGTAGTTTTGGAAGCTTTTTGACCAAGTCTGTTTAGCACTTCCGCCACAGCTCTTGGGCCTCCGACCTCAACTTTATACGACGTCAAGCTTTCTAGTTTGCCTTCTAAGACAGTTGAAACGCGCTTAATAACAGATGGGCTAATATCGCCTAAATTTGCCATTCTAACGACGACTTCGCCTCTTAATTCATCGCTAAAAAATGATAACGTTTCAGCCGCGGAGGTAGGGTCCATATGCGCTAGTATCAAAGCTATCGTTTGAGGGTGCTCTTTGATGATAAAATCAGCTAGTTGTTGCGGTTTGACCTTGGTAAGATAGCCAAAACTTTTTGAGCTTTCCATACTTTTGGCTAATTTATCTAAAATTTTCTGCGCCGTTTCAGGACCGAATGTGCGGTATAAAATTTCCTTCGCATACTCGAAACTTCCACCTTTTATGTATTGATTTGACTGCATTAATGCGTAAAATTCTTCCAAAACAGCTCCAGCTACGGCCTTATCCACACTTTTTGCGGTCGCTATATAGCGCGAAATTTCGGTAATAACATCAACTTCCATATGAGAAAATAGCAATGTCGTAGAATCTTCGCCAAGTTGAATCAAAAGTATCGCGACCTTTTCGGGCATCGAAAGATCGTCATAAACCATTTTTTGCTGATCGGTTAGTTTTATTGCCATCAAAAATCCTTGCGATTACTAAATTCCGTATCGTTTTTTATCATATCTTGAAGCAATGTTGAAATTTCATCGGTTCGCTCTTGGATAACTAATTTCATTTTTTCAAGTATGACGTCGTATTTAAGGTCATCTTCGTTAAATTCGCCATTTAAACCAAGCTGTTCTTCAACCCGTTTTTTGGTTTGTTGATATTTCTCCAGCGTATCCTCGCTATCGTCTAAATCAACCATTTCAGGTTGAATATCAACCTCTTCTTCCTTAATATCTTCAAGCATTTTAGCCATAAACGGCACGATGACTTTTTTGTAAAAGATAAATAAAAGCAAAATAACAAACAAATATTTAACAAACGGCATAAACGGCGAAACGTAAAGACCAAAAAAGCTACTAACTTTGTTCGCTGGCGTTTGTGAATCTTGCTTTTGAAACTCAAAGTTACTAACCGTAATCTCATCTCCGCGATCTTCTTTAAAGCCAACGGCTTGACGGATTAACGAATTTATCTGGGCTAGTTGTGTATCAGTTAGTGCGACATATTCAAGCTCGCCAAGAGATTTGCCGTTTTCGTCCTTTTTATCTATGTATTTTCCATCGACAACCACAGCTGCACTTAAACGCTTAATCGTGGCAAATTGATCTTTTATACGCTCAACTTTCTTTGAAATTTCGTAATTTGTCGTAGCCGAGCTTTTCGAGTAAAGCTCCTTCATTTTGTTATCTTCTAGTCCCTCGACCGGACCTATATTGCTAACAGCTCCTGGCACACCTTGAACATCAGCTTCTTTGCTTCCTTGACGCTTCTCTTCTATATTTTGCTCGCTTCTAGCGACAGAATTTGGATCAAACGTTTCGCTTTGAATATCCTTTCTGGCAAAATCAAAATCAATTGTAACCTTTGCCACAACCTTGCTTGAGCCACCGACAATCGGACTTAAAACATTTATGATTTTTTGTTCAAGCGAGGCTTCGGCTTCGCGTTTATAACGAATTTGCTGAGTGATTTGATCGCTATCGTATTCGCCGTCTTCTTCCCCAAGAGGAACGCCGTCTTGATTTACGATTTTGACATTTTCCTGCGTTAAATTCGCAACCGAAGCGGAAACTAAATTCTTAATACCAGTAATTTGTTTTAAATTTAAATTTTGTCCGTCTTTTAGATTAAGCACAATTGACGCACTAGGCGGCGTGGCTCGCTCGATAAAAAGCGTTTCTTTGGGGATAGCAATGCGAACGATAGCTTTATTAATCGGCGCTAAACTCTCTATCGTCCTAGCAAGTTCGCCCTCTAATGCACGCTGAAATTTAACCTTTTGTTCAGCATCAGTCGCTCCAAATTCCTGCTTGTCAAAAATTTCAAAACCGACCTTGCCGTCTTTTAAAATCCCTAAACTAGCAATCGCGATACGCTCTTTATAAACATCAGAAGTTGGCACTAAAATAGTATTTTCATTTACGATTTTATAATTAATTTTATCTTTTTCAAGCTGCTGAATAATAAGTGCTGAATCAGCTGCTGTCGTATCTTCAAACAACACAGCATAGCCATCATAGCTTGTGTTTGAGCTTTTATAAATGCTTAAAAATACCAAAAACCCAACGACCAAAACAACCGAACTAGCCGCTACAATACGCTGTTTTAGCGACAAATTTTGATAAACTTGACCGATTTGTTGAAGTAAAGCTTTAAAATCCATATTAATTTATCATTTCCGCAAGTTCGCTTAATACCCTATCGTTTTGCTCCGGCGTGCCAATCGTGATACGAATCGCATTCATCGAATAGCTTTTTAAATCGCGCAAAATTATACCTTTTTTCAGTAAATTTTGTGCGATTTGCGAAGCGTTATGCTGGCTAAATTTAAACACGATGAAATTCGTATAGCTTGGCAAATACTCAATGGCGTATTTTTTGGCGAATTCTTCGTATTTTACCATCTCTTTGAAATTTAACTCCAACGTTTTATTTACAAAATCTTCATCTTTAAGCGCTTCAATCGCCGCTTTTAAACTCAAAGTCGTGATGTTAAACGGGGCTCTTAATTTATAAAGCTCTTTTATCAAATCATTTTGTGCGATACCGTATCCCACTCGCATTCCGCCCAATCCATACGCCTTTGAAAACGTGCCAAGATAGATAGAATTTGGAAACTGTTTAATTAGTCTATCTGGTATAATCTCCTTTTTGCTGTCTTTAAATTTAGCAAATTCTTGATAAGCACAATCAACAACCACTAAAACATCATTATCGATTTTTGACATAAAATGATAAATTTCATCAGCATTTAAACACTCGCCAAGCGGATTGTTTGGCACACACAAAAATATAACACCAATCTCGTTTTTGTGTGCTTCATAAACGCTTAAAAACTCATTTAAATCGTGCCCTTGCGATCTTGTTTTAAAAATTTTTGCTCCAACAATTCTAGAGTAAATTTCATACATCGCAAATGTCGTGCCAGCCATTAAAACGCCACTTTTTTCGTTAGCTTTGGCATTGACGCAAAATTCTATAATCTGATCGCTTCCGCTACCGATTATGATATTTTCACTCTTGACGTCAAATTTGCTCGCCAAAGCCTCTTTTAGCTCAAAATAACTATCGTCTGGATAAAGGTGCATTTTAGTCGCCGCATCGCAAACTGCGTTTATAACGGCTTTACTTGTGCCGTAAGGATTTTCGTTGCTGGCAAGCTTTATCACGTCTTTTTCGTCTATGCCGTATTCGCGCACGACAAGTTCGATTGGCTTGCCTGCTTCATAAGTCGTTAAATTAGCCAAATTTGCATTAAATTTCATATCACTCCCCTGCTACGTAACTACCAAGCCAAGTTATCTCACTTCCACAAGCAGTCGCTTTTGCGATGGCTCTTTGGACATTTTCATCATCAATATGCCCTTGAAAATCTATATAAAAAACGGTGGTAAAATCCCTTTGCTTCATAGGACGATTGTCTAGTTTGGTTAAATTTATACCCTCATCTCTAAAAATCCCAAGCAAATCAGCAAGTGCACCAGGACGATGGTCCGTCTTAGCCAAAATAGACGTTTTGTTATTTATGCTTTGAGCGTTTTTAAAATCGCTCAAAATAAAAAATCTCGTTCGATTCGCCATATTATCTTCAATCGTTTCAAATAAAATGGGAACGTTATAAAGTTTGGCGGCTATTTTAGAGCAAATAGCAGCAGAATTTGGCTCGATACTTGCAAATTTAGCCGCTTGAGCTGTCGATTTAGTTGGAATAAATTCTGCTACACTTAGCAAATGATCCTCTAAAAATTTGCGGCACTGATTATATCCTTGCGGATGGGAGTAAATTTTTTGAATATTTTTTAAATTTTCCTGATTGCTCGCAAAACTATGATGAATATCGATAAAAAGCTCTGCTACAATGCGGACATCATCAAATCTAGCCAAACAATCAAGCGTAACACCAACAGCTCCTTCGGTGTTATTTTCTATCGGCACAACACCGTATTTAGCTTCTTTGTGTTTTAATTTAGTAAAAACAGACTCTATCGTAGCAAGCGGTAAATACGAACTCATAGCGCCAAAACGGCTCTCTGCGGCTTGATGAGTGTAAGTACCCTCTGGCCCCAGATAAGCTACGATCTGAGGCATTTCAAGATTACGACTGACGGCAAAAATTTCCAGATAAATCGCCTCAATCGCGGCTTTATTTAAATACGGCGATTTTAGATTTTCTAGCCGGTTTAAAATCGCTCGTTCGCGTTCTGGACGATAAATAGAATTGCCGCTTGTCTGTTTCAATTCGCCAATTTTTTTTACAAATTCCATTCTATCGTTTAGTTTTTTTAATATTTCATCATCGATTTTATCAATACTGGCTCTTAGATCATCGATGTTTAGCATTTCTCGCCCTTGTTTAAAAACTCGCATTCAAGTGCTATAACATCCTCAAATTTCTCCCTTCGCCTTATCAAAAAATCTTGCCCTTGTTTTAGTGCGATTTCAGCTACTCTTGGACGGGTGTTGTAGTTACTACTCATCGCAAATCCATACGCTCCGGCTGATTTGACAACTAGCAAATCGCCGCTTTTTAATGGTGGCAAATTTACATCTTTGCCCAAAAAATCGCCACTTTCACAAACAGGTCCAACGACATCACAAGGAGAAATTTCATCACAAGGCTCGTTTGTAACGGCAAAAATTTGGTGTTTAGCTTGATAAAGGCTCGGGCGTATAAGGTCGTTCATCGCGCCATCAACGATAACGAAGCGTTTATTTTTGTTAAATTTTTGATACAAAACGCTTGTTAAAAAATATCCGCAATTACCAACGATAAAGCGCCCTGGCTCACATACAACAGTAACATCAAGACCGCTTAAATTTGACAAAATTCCCTGCGCGTAATCGTATAAATTCGGTTCGTTTTCATCGCCATAAACGATACCAAGTCCTCCACCAACATCGAAAAATTTAATATCTATTTTAGCTGCTTGCAACTCACGAAGTAGGTTCGATACGATTTTGGCAGCGTCTATTATGGGAGAAATGTCTGTTAGTTGAGAGCCGACGTGACTGTGAATTCCAATCGGCTGTAAAAAGTCCGAATTTGCCGCATAAAGATACATTTTACGCGCGGTTTGTATATCAACACCAAATTTATTTTCATTTAATCCAGTTGAAATATAAGGATGGGTTTTTGCATCTACGTCTGGATTTACGCGGATTGAAATTCTAGCTTTTTTGCCAAGTTTTTGAGCCACGCTCTCTAAGCGATACATCTCAGCTTCGCTTTCTAAATTTATCATCAAAATTTCATTTTCCAAAGCAAAAATCAGCTCGTCATCTCGTTTGCCAACCCCGCTAAAAATGACCTGATAACTCTTTGCTCCAGCTAGCAAAGCTCGTTTTATCTCACCAACACTCACGCAATCAAATCCAGCGCCAAGACTAGCCAAAAACTGCAAAAGGCTTAAATTTGAATTTGCCTTAACGGCGTAACAAATCATGGATTTTCTCGCATTAAATACATCTTTTATAGCTTTATAACGCGAAGAAATATGGTTAAAATCATAAACGTAAAGGGGTGTGCCATATTTTTTAGCCAGATTTACAAAATCCATAATTTACCTTGTTTAAAAATGGTTAGATTTTAGCTAAAATTTGCCTAAATTTGACTTAACGGTTGCGAAAATATAGATAATTTGCAAAACAAAGAAGCAAAAATATCGGAATTAAGATCGCAATTTCGGGAATAATAATGTCGTTTTGCGCAAATCTGATTAGCACAAAAAGCACGCTCCAAACGCAAAGAGATACGATGGTAAAGATAAAACTCGTTAGCGCAAGGCTCATAAAACGCCCTGTCATAGGCAAAAAATAATATATTATAAGCACCAAAAGCGGTGCGAAAAACGGAGTAATCGCAAGCGAGTAAAGCGCTGTTTTGGCTGAATTTAGCCCAACACCTTCATCTTTAAATGCGAAAATAAAATCAAGCGCGTCTAAAATAGAAACTGCCGAACTACCTACAGCGGCATTTTCTATAACTTTGGGTTTAAAATTTTCCAAAATCTTTAGCTTCTCAAAATCGCTTTTTTGTAGCCCTTCGCCACCTAATTTTATGCTTTGTGGCAAAACAGTTAAATTTACATCTTTTATCTCCCAACCACCATTAATAAATTTCGCCTCCGTGCCAAAGCTAGCCGAATTTAGTCCTGAATCATTTATATCAAAAATTCTCACATCGCGTGCCTCGCCACTAAGCGGATTTAGCTTGCCGATGTAGATAAATTTGCCTTCAAATTTTACAAAAATATCCGAGCTCGTATTTGAAATTTGAGATGTTTTTACCAGATTGCGACCAAATTCCTGCGAATACGCAAACGGCGTAAAATTTAATCCGATATATACAAGAGTGATTGTCAAAGCTATAAAAAACGGCGGTTTAATAAGCTCGTTTCTAGTGATACCAAGCGAATATAAACTCACCAATTCGTTGTTTCTAATCATACTAAATTTGCTAAGTATCAACGCAAGAACGAGCGAAAGCGGTAAAACGTAGCTAACCGCGCCCATAGAGATTAAACCGACATAAATTAATTTTAAATTCGCACTTGTTGGCAAATCCTTAAGATTTGTCAAAATATCAATACCAACATAAAACGAAACCAAAGCGAAAAATAAAATAATAAAATATTTAAAATAAAGCCAACCGACATAACGAGCATAAAGATTCATTTTAGCTTAAACCCACCTAAAAATTTAAAAAATGTATCAAAAGCGATCTATTTTTAAAATTTTTACAAAAACGCCTTTTTTGTTGAATATTTTTGCGAAACAGTTTGAATATCGCTTTTAATCAGCTCATTTACAGCCTTTAGGCAATAATTTAAAATTTGATCTAATTCCCCAATTTCATCGCCGCAAAATTCACCCAAAACGTGGCTAACAACAGCATTTTCACCACTATATTGACTTTTGCCGATACCTATCCTGACACGCTCATAATCAACGCCATTAAGAGTATCTATCGATTTTAAGCCATTATGACCTCCATTGCCACCACCTTTTTTAAATTTTACCGCACCGAAATTTAAGTCCATATCATCGTGGATAACAACAATGCGACTAGGTTTGTAAAAATCACTAACAACCTTTACGCTTTCGCCACTTAAATTCATAAAAGTACTCGGTTTTAGAAGAAGCAAATCGCCATTTTTAAAAAGCTCACCCTTAAATTTTGACGAGCTAACATTTTTAAAATTTGAGTTTAAAAGAAGATCTATCAGCATAAATCCGACATTATGCCTAGTTTTTTGATACTGTGAGCCAGGATTTCCCAGCCCAACTATAAGTGTCAAAATTCGCCTTATTTAGCTTTTATAACGCCAACAACAGCCACACGATCGGCATCAACCATCGTAATACCAGCTGGCACTTGTATATCGCGAACTAGAATTGTATTATCAACATCAAGATTAGTAACATCGATTTCAAACGCATTTGGCAAATTTTCCAATTTGCATTTAACAGCCAAACGTCTTTTTGAAACAACCAAAACACCTTTGTTTTTTAAACCTATCGGAGTTCCTACTGGTTTAACAGGGATCATATACCTTGATAAAATTCCAGGCAATGCAACTTTTAAATCAACGTGGATAAGCGCACCTGTAACCGGATCTTTTTGGTATTCGACTATAACGACTTTTAGCACCTTGTCGCTAATTTTTATATCAAACGCAAGGGTTTGTTTTTTGCGGACTTCTTTAATAAAATCATTTACCTTAAATGCCGCTTCAATATTCTCTAATCCCTTACCATAAATATTAGCGATTAGATAACCATCTTGTCTTAAAGCGCGTGACGCTTTTTTACCAATACTCTCTCTAACGATACCTTCTAACATCGTTTTCCTTTCTTAAAAAATAAGAGCCGATGATAGCTAAAAAAATATAAATTTACGGTTAAATTTCATCTTTAAGCTGTTCTATAAGCTCCAAATCGTCATTTGAACCACCAATATCACTTTTTAGCGAATTTGCGCTATTGATTTTATTCTCTAATGTTTTTAGATTGCACGAGTTGTTTAATGCCTCTTTTTCGTCTATAATGCCTTGCAAATACATATCAAAAAGGTGCTGGTCAAACGTTTGCATACCGTAAGTATCCCTACCAGCGTCAATGGTCGCATAAATTTCGTCCGCTTCGCCTCTTATGATAGCTTCTCTCATTATTGGGGTATTAATCAAAATCGAAGTAGCCGTTCTTCTAGTGCTATCAAGGGCTTTGACGACCTTTTGAGCCATTATGACCTGGATATTATTAGCTAATACAACTCTGGCTTGCTTTCTCTCCTCGATAGGGAAAAGTTCGGTTAAAAATTTAAGCACCTCTATCATATTTGCAAAATTTAAAACGCCAATCACAAGCAATCCGTTTTGAGACGCCAAAATGCAAGCCCTAATAGTATCTAAATCCCTAATTTCACCCACATAAATAACATTAGGATCTTCTCTTAAAGCATCGCGGATAGCGCAACCAAAACTTAACGCGTCTTGTCCGATCGCACGCTGAGAAACGATACTTTTATTATCCAAATGAATAAATTCTATCGGATCTTCAATTGTGATAATATGCTGCTTTTTAGTTGAATTTATGCGCTCTAACATACTAGCAACAGTCGTGCTTTTGCCACTTCCAGGAAGTCCTGTGATAAAAACCAAGCCTTTACTAATAGTGTCGCAAATTTTCTCAACAACAGGAGGTAAAAATCTCTCTTGTAGTGTCGGAATTTTGCTAGGAATGAGCCTAAACACGACAGAAACACCTTCGAGCTGAAAAAATATATTGACCCTAAATCTGCTTCCGTCATTAAGCCTGTGCGTAAAATCAACACTTTTTCGCTCCACTAACTCATAAAATCTCGTTCTAAGTAGCTCTTTGGCTAAAATTATCCCATCTTGCTGTGTTAAAATTTCATCGCTAAATTTCTTAATTTCTTGACCGATCCTAGCGTAAATAAAACTACCTGATTTGATATGCAAGCTAGTTCCACCAAGCTCAATGAGCCTAAAAAGATGCTCATTTACTCTATTTCGCCTTACAAAATCTAGCTCAGAAACATCGACTTTGAAATTTTGCTCCACATTACGACCTTATTTCAAGTTTTTCATAATATCCTCAAATGCAACAACAAACTGCCTTAATCCATCATTTAAAAGATCTTTATAAACCTTTTCCATATCGATTTTCGCCCTTGCTATAACTTCGAAAAATTTCTCGATACTATCATCGGTCGCAATTTCTTTTTCTTGCGATTTAGTTTGGATAAACGCCTCAATAGTTTCCAAAGGAGCAGTATTTATACAGTTTTTAAATAGCAACTCTTTTATGTAATAATCTTTTGGCAAATCATCGCCCTTAACGCCTGTGCTAGCAAAAAGAGCTCGGACATTTGAAAGCCCTTTGGCTTGAATTATTTTGTAAATTTTAGTCGCATTCATTATGCCAATTTGCCCTGTTGGGAGAGAATTTTGTCGCATAATATCGTCTAAAAATCTATCAAAACGGCTTACAAATACGCTTATAACACCTTTTGGAAGTCTTGTGTTTGGAAATCTTTTTTTGTAAATTTCGCTTCCAGTTTCAAACGCTTCAAGACAACCCTTAGCCTGCTCAGCAGAAAATATCAAAGTTGCATTTACGTTAATACCCTTTGACATCAGCACAGACATAGCTTCAAAACCACTTTTTGTAGCTGGAATTTTAATCATCACATTTGGCATCGCAATCGTGTTAAAAAGCCTAACACCTTCATCTATCGTCGCTGATGTGTTATCACAAAAATTCGGATCAACCTCGATGCTAACAAAGCCATCATTATCATCAGTATAGTTTTGAAGCATCTTGTCAGCAGCGACTTTAATATCTTGCGTAGCTAAAAGCTCGTAAATCTCTTTTGCGCCTTTGCGTGAATTTTCGGCAATAACGCTTTTGTAAGCATTTGAAGTTGAAAATGCAGATTTGAAAATCGCAGGATTTGATGTTGCGCCATTTATGATATTTTTATGGATTAAAGTTTGAAATTTACCATCTAAAAAATCGCGCTCAATAAAATCACACCATAATGAAAATTTAATATTTTCGTTAAACATACGTAACCTTTTTATACTATTGTTATAATTTCTCGTAGATCTTTTTTGTCAATGCAGTGCGTTGCTTGGGCTTTTAAAATTTCCTTAGCGCAAAACGCAACTCTTAATTTAGAATAAGCAAACATAGATAAATCATTTGCCCCATCACCAACACTCATAGTTTCTTCGGGCAAAATTTTTAAAAGCCTTTGCAAATTTAAAAGCATATCGCCTTTTGAATGAGAAAACATCATCTCTCCGCCTACAAGTCCAGTTAGGACGCCATCTTTATGATGTAAAATATTTGCAAAAGAAGCGTCAAATTTTAGTATATTTTGAGCCTTATCGGTAGCCAAATGAAAACCGCCACTAAAAACGACTACCTTAATGCCTTTATTTTTTAAGTGAGATATAAGCTCAATAGCTCCGTTCATAAGCGGTAAATTTAGGCAAACTTCATCGGCTTTTGAAAGAGAAAGTCCTCTTAGTAAAGATGCTCTTTTTGTTAAGCTCTCAAAAAAATCAAGCTTACCACTCATAGACAATCTCGTAATCTCGCTAACTTTCTCGCCAACACCATTAGCATCGGCAAGAAAATTTATCGTTTCTCCGTCCATTAACGTAGAATCAAAATCAAAAACGCAAAGTTTTATCAAAATTTAACCTCAAAAATCGCGTTTTAAAAGACTCTCGACTTTTAATATAGTAAGGATATTTTGATCGCGCTTACCGATGCCATAAATCATGCCCTTGTCTTTTAACAAAGTCTCAGGTGGCGCATCAATCCTACTTTTTTTAATCCTGATAGCCTCGGTTAATCTATCTATAACAAAACCAGCAACATTTTCTTCGTCTTTTAAAACGATATATCTCGTGCTGGCATTTTGTTTAGTCGATGCTAATGAAAATCTTTTTCTTAAATCTATCAAAGGTATAACGCTACCTCGTAGATTAAACACACCCAAAACATAATCTGGAACACTAGGAACTCTCGTAAATTCTATCGGTTTGATGATTTCCTTGATGTTAAGAATAGGTATAGCATATTCTTCTTCACCAACTATAAATCCAACTAATTGGATAATCTCATCTCCATCTTTTTCTTCTGCAGTTGCGACTTGTTTCTTTTGTCTTTTTAGAACCTGATTTAGCTTTTCATTCATGTTCTATCCTATTAATTTAATTTTATATTTTTTCTAACAACATTCTCAAGATATTCTGACGAGTATGGTTTAGTAATATACTCAGTCATTCCTACCTCAACACCTCTTAGTCTGTCAGTCTTTGATGTCCTTGATGTTACGGCAATTAGCGGTAAATTTCTATATTTTGAATATTTACGAATTTCACCAGCCAATGTGTATCCGTCCATTCTAGGCATTTCAATATCAATTAATATCGCATCAAGGGCGTGCTCGCCAGATTTAACTATGCTAAGAGCTTCAACACCGTTGGTGGCTTCTATAATTGTAACCCCGATTGGTTCAAGCGATTTTTGCATAATAGTCCTATCCATTTTTGAATCATCAACTATCAAAACCTTATAATCGCTCGGTTTTTCTTTAACCCTGCCTGCATTTGCAGCTTCCATGCTGGCTTTTATATCGACTTTTATATCTTTTGCCATACTCATCATCGCGCCAACATCTACAATTAAGGTTACACGACCGTCGCCACGAATAGTCGCACCAGCTATACCAGGTATGTTTTGTAGATAATCACCCATTGATTTGATAACAACCTCTTCTTGTCCGACTAGGTTATCAACTATAATGCCAAGTTTTGACTCAGCAACACCAATAACTACAACATAAGTCTGATCCGTTCCTTCAAACACCTGTTTAACGCCAAAAATGTCAGAAAGTTTAACAAGAGAAAGAACCTCATCGCGTAACCTAAGAACGTTTTTGCCATCAATTGTATAAATATCATCAATTGGAACGCGCACCGTTTCAAGCACGCTCGCGAGTGGAATAGCAAAGAATTCTTCCTGTGCACCAACCAAAAGTGACTGCATAATAGCAAGAGTGAGAGGAATTTTAAGCTTCATTGTAGTTCCTTTTCCAAGCTCACTCTCAATATCAATTATGCCATTTAATTTTTCGATATTTGTCTTAACGACGTCCATTCCAACGCCACGACCACTTACATTTGTAACCTTCGCCGCAGTAGAAAATCCTGGTTTAAATATAAGACCAAAGGCTTCTTTATTACTCATAGCATCAGCTTCACGCTCTGTAATAATGCCTTTTTCTATCGATTTAACTTTTAGCATATCAGCATCAAGCCCCTTACCGTCATCTGTGATCTCAATAACAATATGGTTGCCTTCGTTGTATGCTTTCAGCTGTATAGTTCCTTTTTCAGGCTTTCCAGCAGCAACTCTGATAGAGCTTTCTTCAATACCATGATCGCAAGAATTTCTAATCATATGCACGAGCGGATCGCCAATTCGCTCAACTATTGATTTATCTAGCTCTGTTTCCTCTCCGGTAATTTCAAGATCTATTTGTTTATTTAGCTCACGGCTCAAATCGCGAATCATACGCGGGAATTTGTTAAACACTTTCGCAATCGGAAGCATACGAGTTTTCATAACAGCAAGCTGAATATCAGTAGTAACCAAGCTCAAACTAGAAACAACTTGATTTAACTCTTCTAAGAATTTCTCGCCCTCGTAACGCTCCTCAACATCGTCGTAAATTTTAAGCAAGCGGTTTTTACCAAGCACAAGCTCGCCGATCAAATTCATCAAGTGATCAAGCCTTTTAACTTCAACGCGAATTGTTTGCTCGTCCGCACTTGTGCTACTTGACGTGGTCGGAACCTTCTTCTCTTCGTCTTTTTTTGCAGCAGGTTTTGGTGTGGCAGGAGCTGGTGTCGGAGTTGCTGGCGTAGCAGGTTTTGGTGCATCTGATGCCGAATTATTTGCTTTTTGAGCTCGTCTTGCCTGATCTTCGGCCTTTCTAACTTTAAGCAACCTTTCTATCTCAGCCTCAACTTCGTCATCGCTTAAATTCGATAGTTGCTCATCGCTAACTGGCTCTGGTTCCACAACAGGAGCTGGTGTCGGCTCAGGCTCAGGCACAGCAGGTGGAGTCGGTGCTGATTGTGTAGCTGGCGCTTCACCCTCGGAAATAGCGGTTAGCCTTTGGCAAATTTCATCTATTTGTATGCCTACATCTGTATCGTTGCCATGATCTCTTATGCCGTGTAATAGCCCCTTCATCATATCGATGGATTCCAAAACGACGTCCATAATGTCAGGAGTTATTTTAAGCTCATCTTTTCTAGCCTTATTTAAAACATCTTCCATATGGTGAGTAAGCCTTGTCAAGATGTCAAAATTTAAGAAGCTAGATGAACCTTTTACGGTATGGGCAACGCGGAAAATTCTATTTAAAAGCTCCAAATCCTCCGGATTTGATTCAAGCTCAACCAAATCGTGATCTATCTGCTCTATAAGTTCAAAGGCTTCTACAAGGAAGTCTTCCATTATTTCTTTCATATCTTCCATATTTTACCCCTATTTCGCAGATTTGTTTTGTGCTTCAATCACGCGAAGCACCTCGTTGTAGAATAAAGTCGCGTCAAATTTCGTAAGATACGCGGCTGCACCAGCTTCTTTGCTTTGCATTTCGCTATAATCGTTACTTAGCGACGAATTGAAAATTATAGGAATTCCAGCGTATTTCGGATCGTCCTTTAAATGCGCGGCAAAGCGGTAACCATCCATTTGCGGCATTTCAATATCGCTTAAAATAACCCTTAAAAATTGATTTAACCTATCGCCATACATATCGTAAAGATCTTGCATTTTAGCAAGTCCTTCAACTCCGTCTTTGGCTTCAACAACCTTTAAGCCCATTTTCTCAAGCGTATCTTTGACTAATTTTCTAGCAGTCGAGCTATCATCTAAAACAAGCGCCAAACCGCTTAACATCTTACTTTCATCTATATCAACTTCTATTTTTGGACTGTAAATTCCAAGCTCTTCAACAACGCTTTCAAGATCAAGTATCAAAAGCACTTCATCGTTTTCTATACGAGTTACACCAGTAATCTTGCCTTTATCAAGCGTGCCAGAACTTGCACTAAAAGTAGCCGCTTCTATGTCAGCCCAGCTTATGCGACGAATTCTTTTGGCTTCATGGACTATAAAACCTATCAAAATCTCGCTAAATTCTGCTATTATAACGCGCGGTTTTAAAAGAGCGGAACTAGGCTCTTCTATTTGCATCCACTTAGCTAAATTAATAACCGGAATGACAACGCCACGAAGATCGAAAATTCCCTCGATATACTCGGGAACACCTGGAAGCTCGGTTAAATTTGGCATTTTGATGATCTCGCGCACCTTTGCGACATTGACGCCGTATATGCCTTCATATACCTTATCGCCAGTCTTTTTCAAGATACGAAAATCAACAAGTTCCATCTCGTTTGAACCGGTTTTCAATACATCTCCTCCATCAAACATTTTGGCCCCTTACGTCCATTTCGGACAAACTAAATTTTTGTTTGTCGTATTTTACAATAAAAAATCTTTGCTTGCACGCAAAAGATGAAATATTTATGTAAAATTGTTTTTTCGGACTTATAAATTCAAAGCTTTTACCCTGATGAAAATGCCCTTCTATAACGATTTTAGCGTTGTAAAAGCTACATCTTTTTTTTGCGATTTTCTCAAAATTTTCTATCTCATAATCAAGTTTTTTATCGGCAAGTTTTGCTAAAATTAGCTTTGAAATTTTATTATTTAAGACATTATCTACAAAATTTATCGTTTTTAAAAAGAAATTTGTGCGTAAAAAAAGTAGCGAATATTTAGTAAAAAATGGCAAAAACATATCTCCGTGAGCTATTGCAACGCTATCTCCAAATAGCGTTTTAAACATTGCTGGCTGTGAATTTATGGGATAAATTTTAATATTTTTTAGAAGCGAAGATAAATTATAATCGTGATTACCTTCAAAATAATAAATGTCTATTTTTTCGGCAAGCTCGTTTAAAAGCTCAATCTCTTTTTTAAAAAAATCGACAAAAAAATCGGTCTGAGAAGCTATAAAATCAAACATATCTCCCATTAAAAAAAGCTGGGTTGGTCGTATTTCTTCGCTTTTTATTAAATTTAAAAATAGATTAAAGCTGTTTCGATTAGCGTTTTCGTGGGCATCGGCTATAAATACAGCCCCATTTTTTATGATATTATCCATTAAAATTTTTCAGTAAATTTTAAAATTTTAGCCACGCAATCCCTTAAAAACTAAAAATTTATAGGCTTATAACAAACCGAAACTATTTCGATTTCGCTACGCCCGTTTGGTAAATTAAGCATTATTTCATCGCCTTGCGCCTTGCCTAAAAGCTGCTTTGCAAGCGGTGAATTTATAGAAATCAGACCGTTTTCTAAGTTGCTTTCTGGCGTGCCAACAAGCGTATATGTGCGCTCAAGTTCGGTTTCAACGTCCATTATCACAACAGTTGAGCCAAATTTCACCCTGTCGTGTTCGTATTGGCTTGGATCTATTACTTTTGCTCGGCTTACTATGTCGCTAAGCTCAGCAATGCGACTTTCTATGAAAGCTTGCTTTTCACGTGCGGCGTGATATTCTGCATTTTCTTTCAAATCGCCGTGGCTTCTTGCTATATCAATCTCTTCAACGATTTTAGGTCGTTCGACGTTTTTTAAATTTTTCAACTCGTTTGTAACTTTTTCATATCCAAATAGCGTCATTGGTTCGGTCATTTTTATCCTTTATTTATCAAAATTTTCGCAACATTCGCTGCAGCGCCGTGCTTTAAATAATTTCTAAGTTTCAAGCAACTATCTAAAAACCGCTTTTTGTCGCAATTCTCATAGCTTTTTAGTAAATTTTCACTCGTTACGTCGCCTTGCAAAAATTCATCGTGAAGCGGATTTTTTCCCATAAAATCAAACATTATATTGGCCAGCCCAATATGCTTTAACTTAACAAAAAATTTAGCTATGGCTATATCGACTGGATTTGCCTTATAAGCAAGCACAAACGGCGTAGCCACCAAAGCGGCTTGAAGAGTTGCGGTTCCTGAGCAAATAAATGCAAATTCGCTTTGCAAAAGTGCTCTTGGCGTATCGAAAATAAGCTCAAATTCGCTTACATCTCCATAAATTTGCATACTATTTTCTAAAAATTTTGGCACTACGAGCAATTTTTTCTTATCGGTAATTTTTTTAGCAACTTCTCTAAAAATCGGCATTAATCTTACTATTTCAGACCTTCTAGAGCCTGGCAAAAAGGCTATTTTATCACTTTTTATCAAATCGTTTTTTCGCACGATAAGCTCGTCTAGCAAAGGATGTCCGACGTATGCGCAACGGTCAAAATACATTTTATCAAACGGCAAAATAGATGCTAAATTATCGCAATACTTTTGCACTTTAGCAACCCTATTTTTTTTCCACGCCCAAACTTGTGGCAAAATATAATACGTTATAGGCGTTTTAATACCAGCTTGTTTTATCGCTTTTGCAAGAGGCAGATTAAAAGCTGGACTATCTATAAGAAGCACCGCATCACAATCTGCCGCCATTTTAACCATCTGTTTTATAGCGCGTTTTGCCTTAAAATAAAGTGGTAAAATTTCGACAAAACCCATTGATGAAAATTCTTTACTATCTATAAATGGTGTGCCAAATTTCGTATCAAAAACGCCTTGTAAATCACACTTTGGCAAATAACTTAAAATTTGCTCGAAATGCAAATTTGCAGAAGCCTCAAGGCAAGAAACGAGAATTTTCACTGTTTATCCTTAAATTCTGCAACCGCGTATAAAACGTGCTCTTTTGACATCTTTAAATCCAGCAAGCTTAAATTCGCCAAAATAAAATCGGCTAGAAACGAGATAAAAAGTACTTTTTTAAGCAATTAATTCCTTTAATTTTTTGCAAAATTATCGCCAAAAACGCCTAAATAAACAATAAATTTTAAATTCACGAGAAAAAAGGGGTTAAAATTTTAAAACCCAAAGCTAATCGCCTTGGGTTTATGCAGTTATTTGAAATTTAAATTCTTGACGTTTTCGTCAGTTTGTTTCATTTTTTCAGTAGGCAACGCACCAATAGGCGGTTTGTGTCCAAGCGGAGCCGGAGCGACAACTGGGGTTGCCTCTTGCGTTAGCTTAATACTAATACCATAAGGTGCTAGTTCATTTACTAATTCAAGCTGTCCTTTTCGCGCAAATTCTTTACATTGTCCAAGAATTCTAGCTGCTTCTTCATCTCCGTGGAAACCATAGCTATTTTCGCTAAATGCGAAGTCCCAGCGGATATGAGTTTTGCGGTGCAAATAAAGCGTTTTTTCAAGAGCCTTACTGATAGCCTCTTTCTTCTCTTTTTCATCGGCGATTGAAGCAAATTTCTCGTGTTTAGCTAACTCCGCTCTTGCTGTTTTTACGTCTTGGATCAAAGAAAGCATCGCATTTTCGCAATTTCTTAGCTCATAAGCGTGGCGATTTTGGATAAAGTCTATTCTGGATTTTAACTCATCTTCGCCTTGCGGGTGGCAAGTTTTGCAAGCTGCGTTAAGGTTGTTGTAAGGAGTTAAAATATTATGCTCGCTTACTTTTTGAGCCCCATCGCGTTTATAAGGCATATGACAATCCGCACACGTTACACCGTTTCTACCGTGAACGCTAGTAGAGTAAAGCTCGGCTTCTGGGTGTTGCATTTTTATCATCTTTGCGCCAGTATCTTTGTGGATAAAATCAAATTTAAATCCACCATCTTTGGCTAACTGATCGTCATAATATTTGTCAAAATTTTCTATCTTAAACGGCTCGCCTTTTTTCCAGAAAGTCCAAGGGAAAGTTAAGGTTTGATCTTTGCCAAAATAATACTCAACGTGGCATTGCATACAAACAAAATTTCTCATCTCGGCTCTAGTTGCTTTTATACCGCTTTTTGCGTCGGCTTCATATCCGCGAGCAGCCATTGCATTTACAAACGCCGGTCTTGTTACTCTTAAGCTCATATCATCTGGGTGGTGGCAATCCGCACAAGCACTTCCTAAATGCGAACCATGAACGCTCTCGCCGTGCTTATCGGCTATTTTTTTCATTACGTCAAAATATGGGATGGAATTCATCTTCGTCCAAGCTGCTTTTCTCATCTGTCCCTCTTCTTTTGGCATCACGTCAAAAAACGGCATAGCTAAATTTGCAGCAGGTGTCGGATTTTCACTTAGTTTATAATCAGGATCAAGTTGGAGTGCGGTTAAATAACCAGTATGACAATTCACACAGGCACCTGGCTGACCTTTAAAGGCTGGCAATCCGTGAGAATTTAAAAATTCCTTGTCATTTCTTTTTGTTTCGATTTGATCTATTTGTGTGTAAAAGTGAGTTCTAGGCTTGCTATAATCAACCGCAAACGCATAGCCGTTCCAAAAAGTAGTGGCAGCTGGCCAACGAATAATCTTACTAAACGGAAACGAACCACCAAATGGGGTTTGGATCAACTCGCTTCCATTTGGATTTTCATCACTTTTATGCTCCATTTTTTTGTAATCATCAAGCTGGCTAGGGAAATTTGCACCCCATTTTTCAAAATCCGGCTCAAGCTCGCTGACTTTATTTAACATTAACGGATAATATCGCTCTTGGGCTTTTTTCTCACCTATATCGGTAAAAAGAGCAAACATAGCCGCACCAAGTACAACGGCTACCAAAAAAGCAACCATATACAACAACTTGTTTTTCATTTTTTCCTCCTATTTAAATTTTAAAAATTATGCGCGTGTCCAGCTTGTCTGTGGCAAGATACGCAGTTTAAAGGCTCATTTGAGCTGTTTTGATGTTCTTTTAAATTTTTATCAAACGGCTTCGCGTCGCCTATGGCTCTTGGATCTATTACGTTTGCGACGTATTCTTTATGACAACTAATACAATTTTCCTGAACTACTTTTTTTGTTTTTGCATTTGCAGTAAATGCGTATGGATTATCTTTAAAAGTTACGGCGTAAGCGTGTCCTAAACCGCTTTGAGCTTTCATAACCCAGTATCCCAAGAAATCATTGCGTGGCAAATGGCAGTCGTTACAGGTCGCAACGTTTTGATGTCCGCCTTTCATCCAGCTTTCATAAACTTGATTCATAACGTGGCAGTTTTTACAGGCTGCGGGATCTGGACTAAAATACGAAAAGCCTTTTGCGTAATAAAACGTGTAAATTCCGTGTCCTATCACCAAACCAAAAGATATTAGCAAAAGCACAATCCAAATAGACGCCTTTTTTCTCGCTTTTTCCATAGTTAGCTTTTAACCTCCTTTATAAATTTACTAATTAGTTTTTATTATATTGTTTTATTGCTTAATTTTTATTGATTTATATCAATTTTATTAAATAAACTTTTAATATTATTTTAAATATTAGTTAATTTTACAAAACAAAAACTATTATGGTAAAATACCGATTTTTACTCAAGAAGGCTAAAAATGTATGAAATTTTAATAACAAACGACGATGGATTTGAGGCCGCTGGACTTCGTGCACTGTCAAATACAATAAAACAAATTCCAAATACGCACGTTACAATAGTCGCTCCAAGTTCTGAAAAATCAGCTTGTGGACACTCTTTGACACTGACTAAACCGCTTAGATTTATAAGTATAAACGATGATTTTTATAAACTTGATGATGCTACACCAAGCGATTGCGTTTATCTATCCTTGCACGCACTTTACGAAAAAACTCCTGATTTAGTCATAAGTGGCATAAATCACGGTGCAAATGTTGGCGAAGATATAACGTATTCTGGCACTTGCGCAGCGGCGATGGAAGCGGTCTTGCAAGGCGTAAAAAGTGTTGCATTTTCTCAATTTTACAAAAACGATAGCTTAGAAAATTTGGGGTTTAACCTAGCCAGCGAAGTGGTAAAATTTATCGTTACAAAAATACTTA
Organism: Campylobacter sp.; assembly: GCA_052170535.1. GTDB lineage: Bacteria > Campylobacterota > Campylobacteria > Campylobacterales > Campylobacteraceae > Campylobacter_A. The sequence continues at coordinate 53,245 of JBQNAH010000006.1, forward strand.
ATAACGAAATTTCTTTGCCAAATCGACAATTTTTAAATGTTAATATTCCAGCTGTAAATTTGCAAAATTTTAAAGGCTACAAAATCGTTCCAGTCGGTAACAGAAGCTATGCAACCCACGCCATGCTTAATACAAATCCGCGTGGCGTGGAGTATTATTGGCTCGGACTGCCATCAAATTTAGCATACGAGCAAAACAAAGAGTGCGATATAAGCGTTTTAAACGAGGGTTTTGCTTCAATAACGCCGATAAAACTTGATATGAGTGCGTATGAAAGTTTAGAAAATTTAAAAAAGGTTTTTAAATGAGCCAAAATGATAAATTTACGCGTTGCAAATGGCTTTTTGGCGATGAAAATTTTAAAAAATTACAAAACTCAAATGTCCTTGTTTGCGGCGTAGGCGGCGTGGGCGGAATATGCGTTGATACTCTTGTTAGAAGCGGAGTTGGTAAAATAACGATTATCGACAACGATACGTTTGACATAACAAATCAAAACCGCCAAATTTACAGCGAATCAATAGGAGCTGTTAAAGTGCAAGAATTTGCTAAAAAATATGAAAATATCACGCCTATCAAAGAGCTAATAACACCAGAATTTGTTGCAAATTTAAACTTTGAGCCGTTTGATTTGGTGATTGATGCGATTGACGATGTCGTAGCAAAAGTCGCACTTGCTTTAAAAACTCACAAGAAGCTAATCGGCTCGATGGGTGGGGCAAAAAGGCTTGATCCAACCCAAATAAAAGTCGCCGACATTTTCAAAACATACAACGATCCGCTCGCCAAAAAAATGAGAACAGAACTCAAAAAAGCCAAATTTGACGGAAAATTTGACGTCGTATTTTCTAGCGAAATTCCAACCTGCACAGCACTTGGTAGTTTTATGGGAGTAACGGCTTGTTTTGGACTAAATTTAGCCGCGTTAGCCGTTAAGAAAATTTTAAATAGTACTTAGTAATTTGGTGGCAAATATGAAAATTTTCAAACCACTAAAATGATGTCTTTGCGATTAAATATGGCAAATTTCACACATAGCCTTGATCAATCATCGCATCAGCGACTTTTTTAAATCCTGCTATGTTTGAGCCAAGCACTAAATTTCCAGCATCGCCAAATTCAACACTTGTTTGATAACTTAACTCAAAAATGTGCTTCATTATGCCTTTTAATTTAGCATCGACTTCTTCAAAACTCCATTTTGTCATTCCAGCATTTTGCATCATCTCTAGTCCTGATGTGCCAACCCCGCCTGCATTTGCCGCCTTAGCTGGAGCAAAATGAAAATCCTTTTTAGAAAGCATAAAATCAATCGCTTCAAGCGTGCTTGGCATATTTGCGCCTTCGCATACGAACCTGCAGCCATTAGTATAAAGCGTTTTTATATCTTCTAAATTTAGTTCATTTTGAGTTGCGCTTGGGAATGCGCCATTGCAAGGAACTGACCAAACGCCGTTTGTGCCAGCTTTGTATTGGCTAACTGGCGTAAATTTCGCACTTGGGCGAATTTTGACATACTCGCTTAGTCTTTGTCTGCGAACTTCTTTGATCTCTTTTAAAAGCGCGATATCTATACCTTCGCTATCATAAACATAACCGCTTGAATCACTTACCGTAATCGGCAATGCGCCCATATGATAAAGCTTTTCAGCCGTATAAATAGCGACATTTCCAGAGCCACTTATCGCACACCTTTTGCCCTCAAGACCAAACCCTGCTTTTTTAAGCATATTATCGACAAAATATACCGCACCATATCCCGTAGCTTCCGTTCTAGCAAGGCTTCCGCCCCAGTTTAGCCCCTTGCCCGTTAATACCCCGTCAAAACGATTTGTTAATTTTTTATATTGTCCGAACAAATATCCGATTTCTCTAGCACCAACATTAATATCCCCAGCTGGAACGTCAGTAGTGTGGGCGATATGACGAAAAAGCTCACTCATAAAAGCCTGACAAAATCTCATAACTTCATTATCGCTTTTGCCCCTTGGATCAAAGTCCGAACCACCTTTTGCTCCGCCCATAGAAACGCCTGTTAAGCTGTTTTTAAAGATTTGCTCAAAACCAAGAAATTTCAAAACTCCGACATTTACGCTTGGATGAAATCTAAGTCCGCCTTTATACGGTCCGATAGCCGAATTAAACTGAATTCGCCAGCCATTATGCACTTGAGGCAAGCCATTATCGTCAATATAAGTTACCCTAAAATGAAATGCCCGCTCAGGTATCGTAATACGCTCTAAAATCGCGTGTTTTTCATATTTGCCCTCCTTTTTTAAAAGCGGATTTAAACTATGAAGCACCTCTGTAACAGCCTGGATAAACACCTCTTGACCAGGATTTGCAAATTTAAGATTATCCAAAATTCTCGATATATACTCGCTCACATACTCTCCTTTTTTATAATTTGTAGTGAAATACTAGCACTGTATTAAAAAGTTTTGTTTAAAGTTAATTTTATATTTTTATTTTAGGCTATCATTGTTACAATATGAAACTTTTTTAATTTAACGAAAAAAAATAAACCGAAAATTTTGTGCTAAAAAGTAGTGTTTTTAAATTTATATTTAAATAATATTTATAAAATATTTGGACTAAATTTAGCCCAAATTTGAGATATACTAATGCGCGATGAAGTAGTTTTTTGCGTATTGTGCATCATTATATATGCTTTGCCCGTATTTGTCTTTGCCAAAATTTCTCATAATTTCTTGTCCTTGATTTGAAGCCACAAATTCTATAAATTCCTTCGCCTTATCGCTTTGCAAAGAATTTGCTGAATTTTGTCTTAAAGCACAATATACGTTTATTAAAATTTCATCGTTCCTAAACAAAATTTCGCTTGATTTTATCAGGGCTTTTGCAACAACCCAAGTGCTACTATCGCTCATAAAATAAACGCCGTTTTTATCGGCTTTCAAAAGTGTTGCTAACATAAAATCCTTATTTTGCTTATACCAGTCGCCTTGTGGTGAAATTCCAGCCTTCTGCCATATCAAAAGCTCCTTTTTATGCGTTCCAGACAAATCAGCACGCGTGTAAAAAGCCGATTTGCTCGTGGCTATTTTTATGTATGCCTCAACCGCACTTTTGGCTGATTTTATATTTGCCGGATCAGATTTTGGTCCAATTATATAAAATTCATTCGAGCCCAAAAGCGTCCTTTGAGTAGCCCAACCCTCTTTTATCGCACTAATCTCAACTGATGGCGAATGCACCATTGCAACATCTATCATTTTATCTTTTAAAAGCCCCAAACTCTCACCGCTTCCAGCCTTAACCCAACAAATTTTCGTATCACTAAATTTAGTAAATTCATTTGCCAAAACTTCAAGCAAACCAAGCTCGCCCGGGCTTCCTGTCGCTACTTTAAGTTCGATTTTACCATTTCCATAAACATCTTTGTATTCAACTTTTCTCATAATTTACCTCAAATTTTAAAGTTATCTTAATCTTTTGATATTTGTTTTTGAAATTTTATAAATTTTTGAGCTAGAATTTTGGCTAAAATTTCCATCAACAACAACGTCAGCAACGCTTTTTGCCCAAATTTCATCAAAATTTTGTCCGTGAATGTTTGCCGAGCTTGAATAAAACCAGCCGTTTTGCTCCAAGAATTTTGCGTGTTTACACCATTTTACAACTCGAATCGCCTTTAAATTCGGATACAAAAACGTCGTTTTTTTAGCTCGCCTTACCTGATTTTTAAATTTTTTCGGCACTCTGGTTAAATCTAAAAGTTCGCTAAATTTTGCTGTCGTTATAAGACAAGGCTGATTTGCGGAACGTGATTTAATGCTATTTATTTCCATTAAATTTTTGCTTAAAAACCCAGCCGTTGTGTCTGTTTGAGCCAAATAAACCATTTTTTCTCCAAAGAAAATACGCAAAAATGCAATTAAACTGAGTGCATTATACAAATTTATTCGTAAAAATTTAACAAATTTAGCCAGCATTTCATCAAATACTTCTTGCAAATTTCTCTTTATTCTTAAATTACAACATAATGTTAAATTTTGAATTTTATAACAAAAGTTAAGTGAATTTTCGCTTTAATGCACGCTTATCACGAACAAAGTAATGGCAAAAGGCTAAATTTGAGCGATAAAATTACCACTTTTAGTAAAATTGACACCGCAAACAGTTAATTTGACAAGCAAAATTCGGCTAAGCACTTTTATATAATTGATTTTTGTTTTCAATTTTCATAAATTAAGATTATTCTTTTTTAATAATTTTAAATCCGCAATTTTTCCATAAATCGCGCTAAAATTTGCATCCAGCTCGGCTTTTCGCGCCTTGCAAATTTCTACAAATTTACTCTCTTTTTCGATTCCGATGAAATTTCGCCCGAGTAAATTCGCCCCGATTCCAGTCGTTCCAGCCCCGCAAAATGGGTCGCAAATCACGCTATTTTCGTTGCTTGCCATTAAAATTAGTCGCACTAGCAAAGACAACGGCTTTTGTGTCGGGTGTTTGCCACACGTCTTTTCCCACTGCGCGATTGCGTTAAACGCCCATACGTCCTTCATTTGCTTATCATTGTTTAATTTTCTCATTAAATTATAGTTAAAAATATGTTTATGTTTTTCACTTTTTCGCGCCCAAATAATCTGCTCGGTCGAGTGCGTCAGATAGCGACAGCTGAAATTTGGCGGCGGATTGGTCTTTTGCCACGTGATGACGTTTAGGATTTTGTAGCCCAGTTTTTGCAGCATACGACCGACCGAGAATATGTTATGATAAGTCCCGCTAATCATCAAGCTGCCGTTATCCGTGAGCGCATTTTTAGCCAGCGCGAGCCATTTAAGGTTGAATTTATCGATCTCATCGATGCCACAACTTTTATCCCACTCGCCTTTATTGACGCTGACGATTTTGCCGCTTTGAATACTAAGCCCATCGCTTGAGAGAAAATACGGCGGATCGGCAAAAATCAGGTCGAATTTGGCGTCAAATTCAGGCAGAATTTCAAAGCAATCGCCTTGAAAAAGTCTGAATTTAGCGTCTTGTGAAGTGAAATTATAATCCATTTTTCACATCCACTATAAAGTCCCCAATATTGGCTAAGTTGTAAATTTCCACGCTTTTATAGGCTTCTTCGAGTTTATTTTTAGCAGCCAGCCAGCCTTGACCATCGGTTATCCAGATAAATTTAAAGCCGTTAAAGCGCGAAATTTTCTCTGAAATTTCTATATACGAGCGCGCAACTTCGTTTAATTTTGAACCGCCCGTACTATAAAAATTTGCTTCAATTAGATACGTTACGCCGCCCGCTTTTATAACGAAATCAAAAATCTTTTGATCGCTTCCTAAGTTTAGAGTGAAATTTTTACTACTGACTTCGGCTTGAAAGCAGATATTTTCACTCTTTTTGAACAAAGTAAGCAATGCTTCAAAGTGTTAAATTTACTCATCGCCGTTCGCGATAAAAACACTGATGTGATTTTGGCAAGTGGCGAGCTAACGAAGATGGGAACGTATTTTGAAAGTCCAGAAAAAATTTACGAATTTTGCCGCGAAACTGGACTAGATAAAATTTTCATAGACGGAAAGGTTAAAAATTTGCACGATTACGTTTTTGGAGTAGAGATCGGACTTGATACGAATGCGCGTAAAAATCGCGGTGGCGTAAATTTCGCGCGAACTATTTCAGAATACTTTAAGAGTGAAAATATCTGTTTTCAAATTTTTAGAGCCGAGCAAAAAATTAAGCGTATTCAGATGAATTGATACTTCTTGCACGTTTTTATCGCATTTTTCAAAATCAGTAAAGTAGCCAAGATTCGCATTCGTTTTTCTAAGCGAGCGTAAAAAATCATCAAATTTCGTTAAATTTCGTTCCATAAAATTCCTAAATTTTGATATCGGGCTCACCAGCTGCCTTAAAGTCTGCGCAGACAAAATCATCTGCACACAAAACGATCTCGCAGTTTTCGTAAGCCGCTCGCGCGATCTTACACGCTTCTTCTTTATTTTTTGCTTTAATCACGACCTTTTTTGCTAAAATTTCAGTGATCTCTACTTCAAATTCTTTCATCAAATCCCCATAGAAATTTTACCAATTTCACTCTCTTTTTCATATTGCCTTACGATATCTTCATAGCAAGCAAATTTAACTTTTTTGCTTATACCCTCGTAAATGCTATCCTTTAAAACATTATCAAACTCCTTTTTTCTTTGAAAATCAGCCACTATAAACATTTTAGCGTTGAAATCCTGCAGTTCATAAAATTTATTTAGAGAGTTTTTAAAGTCGGTACTGTGTTCTACTTCGTAAAATGCATCTGGCAAATTTCTACGATTAAACCATATCGCATCAACGTTTTTTGCTTTCTTTACGATATTTTCATAACTAAAATTATAAATTTCTTTTAGCGTCGTTAATTCGGTTAGTTTTTTATCAAGATAAAACTTATTTTTGTCTTGCGCTGGCACATATGTCTGAAAATGCCTCAAGTTTCCGATTTCGACAATGATTCCTTGATAATATGCGTGAGTAAAATTTGGATTTATTTCGCTTTTACCATCGCCAGTTTTAGCCGTATTTTGTGCTTCAAAATCCTTAAGCCCCCAAAGTCCGGGCCTAATTTTATAAAATTCTTTATTGGTTTGTACTATGCTTCTTATACTCGCAAACGGGGTTTTTGTTCCCCATTTACTAATATCGGTTTTAGAATAAAGTTGCGAGAAAGTAGCCATACCGCCAAGGCTGGCTAAGGCTTTTATAACGCATTGTTTTTGTGTCATCTCAAATACTCCTGCAAACTCTTAACTTCATAAACCGATCCATCTTGAACTGCTTTTATTGATTTAGTTGCCGCCAAAGCCGCTGCCATCGTGGTAAAGTAAGGAATTTTAAAGCGTAAAATATTTTGCCTGATTTTCTTGCCGTCATCGGCGTTTGACTTGCTATCGCTTGTGTTAATAACCATTGCAATGTCGCCATTTTTAAGCCTGTCTTCGATATTTGGACGGCTTTCGCTTATTTTATAGACAAATTCCGCGCTGATTGCATTTTCGTTTAAAATTTTATGCGTTCCACCAGTTGCGATTATCCTAAATCCAAGAGAGATAAGCTTGCGCGCTAAATTTGCAGCCTGAGCTTTATCTTGATCAGCTAATGTCAAAAACACAAGCCCGCCCGTTGGTAGCGGATTGTTTGCAGCGATTTGACTTTTAGCAAAGCTTCGCGCAAAATCGCTTGAAATTCCCATAACTTCACCTGTGCTTTTCATCTCTGGACCAAGAATCAAATCCGCACCAGTTAGCTTATTAAACGGAAAAACCGCCTCTTTTACACAAACGTGATTTTTGATGCGTGGTAAAAATATCCCGTTTTCCTGCGTTAATACATTGTAAATATCATAAAATTTTAGTGCTTCTGGCAAATTCCCCTGCCACATTACGCGAGTGGCGACTTTTGCCATCGGTATGCCTGTTGCTTTACTTACAAAAGGCACGGTTCTGCTAGCTCTAGGATTTACCTCAATCATATAAAGATTGTCTTTAAAAATCGCAAATTGGATATTCATAAGTCCGATAACGCCTAAATTTAGAGCAATATCACGTGTTTGAGTTCTGATTTTAGTAATCATCTCATCACTTAAATTTAACGGTGGCAAAATGCAAGCCGAATCGCCTGAATGAATGCCAGCTTCTTCAATATGTTGCATAATCGCACCGATATAAACGTCTTTTCCATCGCTTATCGCATCAACATCAAGCTCGGTTGCGTCTTGTAAAAATTTATCAAGTAAAACTGGGGAATTATTACTAACATCAACTGCTTCGCTCATATATTCACGCAACTGAGCCTCGTTATGCACGCATCGCATCGCACGACCGCCTAAAACGTAACTAGGTCGCACAAGCACTGGATAGCCTATATTTGCCGCCTTTTGCACCGCCTCTTTTTCGCTCGTAGCCGTGGCATTTTGCGGTTGAAGAACGCCAATTTTGCTTATAAAGTCGCTAAATTTCTTACGATCTTCGGCTATATCAATCGTTCTAGCACTCGTGCCAATAATTTTAGCACCGATAACACTTAGATGCTTGGCAAATTTTAACGGTGTTTGTCCGCCAAAATGTACTATCACGCCATCTGGATGCTCGCGCTCAATAACCGATCTCACGTGCTCAAAATCAATCGGCTCAAAATATAAAATATCGCTCGTATCGTAATCGGTGCTAACCGTTTCTGGGTTGCAGTTATACATTATCGTTTTTAAACCCATATCGCGCAAAGCAAAGCAGGCGTGCACACAACAATAATCAAACTCAATGCCTTGCCCTATGCGGTTTGGACCGCCACCGATAATCATTACCTTTTTGCAATCTTGCAAATTTTGCTGAAAGAGCGGTAATTTTGTTATATTTGTAGTTGAGTAAAGATACGGCGTAAGTGCCTTAAATTCTCCCGCGCACGTATCAACTTCGTTGTATTCAAAAACGACGCCTAATTTATTTCTGGCAAAATAAATATCGCTTTGGCTTAATTCAAGATTGTCTTTTTTATTTATCAAACGAGCTATCATTTTGTCTGAAAAACCCATAGATTTGGCTGTTCTTAGTAAATTTTCATCATTTAAAATATCCATATCTATCTTGTTTTCAAAACAAACAATGTCAAAAATTTGACCCAAAAACCAAGGATCAATTTTGCTAAATTCGTGCACTTGCGATACGCTAAAGCCTTCGCGAAACGCTTGAGCTATCATTAAAATTCGCTTCTCGTTTGCATTTCTAAGCCCATAAATCAACTCTTCGCGACTTAAATTTAACTCATTAAATCCGTAAAAATCGCGCTCCATCGAACAAAGTGCCTTTTGAAGGCTTTCTTTAAAAGTCCTGCCTATCGCCATCACTTCACCTACACTTTTCATAGCCGTACCTAAATATGGATTTGAGCCTGGGAATTTCTCAAATGTAAAGCGCGGAATTTTAGTAACGATATAATCAATCACTGGTTCAAAACTAGCCGCCGTGCCTGTAATGTCGTTTTTTATCTCGTCAAGACTAAATCCTACCGCAAGCAAAGTCGCAACTTTAGCTATCGGATAACCAGTAGCTTTTGAAGCCAAAGCCGAACTGCGACTGACGCGCGGATTCATTTCTATGACGATCATTCTGCCAGTTTTAGGATCTATTGCAAATTGAACGTTTGAGCCGCCCGTATCAACGCCTATCTCGCGCAAAATAGCAAAACTAGCATCTCGCATCATTTGATATTCTTTATCAGTTAATGTAAGCGCGGGCGCAACCGTAACGCTATCGCCAGTATGCACACCCATCGGATCAAAATTTTCAATCGAGCAAACGATAATGCAATTATCTTTACAATCCCTAATAACCTCCATTTCGTATTCTTTCCAACCAAGCAAACTCTCTTCTATTAAAATTTCGTGAATAGGGCTAGCGTCTAAGCCAAATTGGGCCAATTCGCGAAATTCGTCTATATTATAAGCTACTCCAGATCCTGCTCCACCAAGCGTGTAACTTGCTCTAATAATAAGCGGGAAACCGATATTTAAAGCTGCGTTCATAGCCTCTTCAAAGCTATAAGCATACTGGCTTTTTGGCAAATCCATACCGATTTTTTGCATAGCTTTTTTAAATTCCTGCCTATCTTCGCCCTTTTTTATAGCCGCTGGATTTGCGCCTAAGAATTTCACATCGCCAAGCATATCGTTTTCGTAAAGCTCCATAGCCACATTTAGCGCAACTTGCCCGCCCATAGTAGGCAAAATCGCATCGACTTTTTCTTTTTCGATTATGCTTTTGATACTCTCTTTAGTTATCGGCTCGATATAGGTTGCGTCGGCAAAATCAGGATCGGTCATAATCGTAGCTGGATTTGAGTTAATAAGCACGACGCGATACCCAAGCTCTTTTAGAGTTTTAGCCGCTTGCGTGCCAGAATAATCAAATTCGCATGCTTGTCCGATGACGATTGGACCACTACCAATCAACAAAATTGTTTTTACATCTTCTCTTTTTGGCATTATTTGTCCTTTGTTACTATATACATATATGACGGAATACTAGGTTTTGCATCAGGTTTAACAACTACGCTTTTATACAAACTCTCTTCAAGTACTTCCACAACCCTTCCAACTCCAACCCCACCAAAAAATATCCCGTCTAATCCGCTGGTAATAACCTCATCGCCAACCTTTGGAAAAAGCCACTGAGGGATAAATTTGACGGTAACCTTATCTCTATCGCCGTGAGCTATGCCAGGAATTTTCTCATCGCCTATAAAAACAGCAAATGTGCTTTTTGGGTCATTTTGCAACAATGCAAGTGGTCTGCCGTCTTTTGAAACGACTATGCCAGCGCTCTTGCCTTGATATATAAGTCCGTAAATTTTTGAAGTGTTAAAATCATCGAATTTATCGAGCCAAATTTTGTTATAATCGCCTATATTGGCGTAATTTAACGCCCTAACAAGTTTGACATTTGGCTCATAGATGCTGGAATTTTTATCTTTTGAAATTTCATTTATTTCGTTTGCGAAAGTGCTAAGCAAAACGGCTGATTTTTCAAGCTCGAAATTCTGCGCTCTAAGCCTTAGAATTTCGTCTTTTTGAAAAATATGTTCATTGACTTTATCTTTAATAAATCTTAAACTATCGTCATAAATTCCAACAAACCAAACGTTAATGTTTATAAATTTTCGACTTATCAAATCGCTTTTTTGAAGCGAAATAAAAGACAAAAATCCAATAACTAAGATGAATAAAATTTTACTCTTCATTTGTTAGCTGTTGAAGCAAAGCTATCTCTTCAAGCGCCTTACCTGTGCCTCTTGCAACAGCCATCAGCGGCTCATCGGCTACGAAAACTGGAAGCTTTACGATGTCGCTTAGATATTTATCAAGTCCCCTTATCAAAGCTCCACCGCCAGTTAGCACTATGCCGTTTTCGACAATATCACCAGCAAGATCTGGTGGCATCATTTCAAGGACAGTTTTTAGCGCGTCAGCTATCTCTTTTAGCGGTTCTCTCATCGCTTCTCTGACATCTTCGCTTGTTAGCTCAATCCTGCTTAAAAGTCCGCTTACCTGATCGCGACCTTTAACCGTTATGCTAAGCTCTTCTGGTAGCTGAATGGCTGATCCGACCGAAATTTTTATATCCTCGCCAGCTCTTTCGCCAATTAATAGATTGTATTTTTCTTTCACATAATTTACAATGCTGACATCAATTTTATCGCCTGCTGTGCGAATTGATTTGCTAATAACCAATCCACCAAGCGATACGACACCTATCTCGGTTGTTCCTCCGCCTATATCAACGACTAAATTTCCTTGCGGTTCTTTAACCGGCAAATTTGCACCAATCGCTGCTGCCATCGGCTCTTCTATCAAAAATACCTCGCGAGCACCAGCACTTAGCGCACTTTCACGCACTGCTTTTCTTTCAACTTGCGTAAGACCGTAAGGCACAGAAATAATAATTCTTGGGCGCAAAAAGCTCTTTCTGCGGTGAGTTTTTTCTATAAAATAGCGTATCATCTTTTCTGTCATATCAAAATCAGCAATAACACCATCTCTCATCGGACGGATTGCCTCAATGTCGCCTGGCGTTTTACCAACCATCTCTTTTGCATCGTGTCCAACGGCTAGAATTTTTTGTTTGCCATATTTTTCACGCTGAACAGCAACCACGCTTGGCTCGTTTATAACAATCCCCTTATTTTTTACCAAAACTAGCGTATTTGCAGTCCCTAAATCTATACCCATATCACTCGAAAAAAGTCCAATAATCTGATCTAAAATCATCTCTATCCTTACGCGCTTATTTTATTATTTTTTACAAAAATCGGCTTTTCACGCCCATTTACAACATCTTTTGTTATGACAACGTCATATCCCGCCAACTCTGGCAACTCATACATAATATCTATCATAACCTCTTCCATTATAGCTCTTAAACCTCTTGCGCCAGTTTTTCGCTCAATCGCTAATTTTGCGACCTCATTTAGAGCTTCGTCATCAAATTTCAAATTCGCCTTATCTATCGCAAAAAGTTTTTGATACTGTCTTAAAATCGCATTTTTAGGCTCTGTTAAAATTTTAACCATATCATCTTGCGTTATTTTGTTTAATGTCGCAACCACGTGCAAACGTCCGATTAGCTCCGGGATAAGTCCGAAATGAACCAAATCATCGCTTTCGAGCATATCTAACAAATTTTCTTTATCGTTTTTCGATCGCTTGTCTTGATTAAAACCAAGCACGTTTTTGCCAATCCTTCTTTCTATTATGTCCGCCAAGCCGTCAAAAGCTCCACCACAAACAAATAAAATATTTGTCGTGTCTATTTGTATAAAATCCTGATTTGGGTGCTTTCGCCCACCTTTTGGCGGTATGTTTACAACGCTTCCTTCGATTATTTTTAAAAGAGCTTGCTGCACCCCTTCGCCCGAAACATCACGAGTTATCGAGCGATTTTCGCTCATTCTGGCTATTTTATCGATTTCATCGACAAAAACTATGCCCTGTTCTGCGCGCTTGACATCGCCATTTGCGGCTTGAAGAAGCCTAGTTAAGATATTTTCCACATCTTCGCCAACATATCCAGCTTCTGTTAAACTTGTGGCATCACAAATTGCAATCGGAACATCTAAAAATTTTGCCAAAGTCTGAGCCATAAGCGTTTTTCCGCTTCCAGTCGGACCGACAAGCAAAATGTTTGATTTAGAAATTTCTGTATCGTCTTGCATTTGAGTTTGCTTAAAAATTCTTTTATAGTGATTATAAACACCTACGCTAAATACCTTTTTAGCTTTTTCCTGACCTATGACGTAACTATCAAGCACACCTTTAAGCTCTTTTGGTGTTAAATTTTGATAATTGACACTTTGCTCTTTGCTCTCAATCTCGCCATCTAAACTCGTATCGCCGTATATCATATTGTAAGCTGCATTTACGCAATATTCGCAAATAAAAGCCTTATTATCCAAATCAGCAAACAATCTCCTATCGTTTGATTCGCTCTCGCCACAAAAATTACATTTTCTCGCCATCTATTCTCTTCCTTTTGCCAGCGGAATTCCCCTGCTTGTATTTAATATAAATTCACACATTTTTTGAACTTGCGGATTTTGATTTTGAGCCAAAAGATCCTTTGCAGCAACCTTTATATCGCCACTTTTCCTAAATAAAATTTTATAAGCTTTATTGATCTCTTCGACAACATCTCTATCAAATCTTCTGCGAATTCCGACTAAATTTAAACTTCTTATGTAAGCTCTGTTGCCTTCTGCTAAACAAAACGGCACTATATCCTGGCTAAGCGCGGAAGCACCAGCTATCATACAACTTTCGCCGACTTTTACAAACTGATGAATCGGTGTCATACCACCAACAACGGTGTAATCCCCAAGCTCAACGTGTCCTGCTAAAGTCGCGTTATTTGCCAAGATGACGCTGTTGCCTACATTACAATCGTGCGCAACGTGGCAATACGCCATTATAAAGGCATTTTCGCCAATGCGAGTTAATCCATCGCCCTTGTGCGTGCCAGAATTTATCGTAACAAATTCTCTAATTGTAGAATTTTTACCAAGCCTGACACCTGTGTTTTCTTGCATTTTGTAACTAATATCTTGTGGAATATCTCCGACAATCGCATAGCTATAAATTTTACAATTATCGCCAATTATAGTATTTCCAACGATCCTAGCGCCTTGTTTAATAACAACTCCATCGCCTAAAACCGCGTCTTTACTCACATAAGCGTATGCTTCAATGACAACGTTTTCTCCGATCTTTGCACCATCTTCAATAACGGCTGTTTTATGGATATTTTTCATTTCAGATCCGAATTATTTATCTACAATCATAGCTTTTAGCTCGGCTTCGCAAGCTAAAATTTCATCAACATAAGCCTTTCCGCTTAAAACCCAAATATTTCCTTTGTGTTTTACTACTTCCAAGCGGTATTCTAATCTATCGCCAGGACGCACCGGATGACGGAATTTAGCACCGTCTATACTCATGAAATACACGACTTTATTTTCAATATCCTTTTGATGCTCATCACTCATACTTTTAAATGCCAAAACCCCGCCAGCTTGTGCCATCCCTTCGATTATCATAACGCCTGGATATATAGGATGACCTGGAAAATGCCCCTGAAAAATAGGCTCACCAATGGTTACGTTTTTATACGCAACCACGTTTTTTGCAGGTTGCAACTGCGTTACTCTGTCTATTAATAAAAACGGAAATCTATGGGGGAGAATTTTTTGAATTTCAACTACGTCTATCACTTTTGACCTTGTAAAAATAAATTTCGCTAGATTTTATCTAATTTTTACTAAGAAAAAGATTATTTGTCTATCACTAAAATTTCTCTACTGTCGTTATAAATTACACTTTTTGCATAAATTTCATATCTTGCAGGGAGAATTTCATCTAAGATTATGATTGGATTTTGGCTAAAATCTCCGCATAAATCGCGCCTAAATTTTAGCTCATCGTCTAAATTTGGCGCAAATTTGCAAAGCTCGTTAATATTTTTAAATTTCATCTTTAAAATTTCGTTAAATTTACTTAAACTAACGATCATAACGCCATCTCTTAACTCATCGCAAATTTGTTTTTCTTTATTTATTGTGATTTTTACATTTTCGCGTTTGAAATTCGAATAAAGTGTAAAATAGCTTGGGATAACGTATTTATCGCGCTTTACGTATGCTCTAAGCAAGCGGTAATTTAAAAAATATTTTCTGGCTAAATGAAAATTTTTTCCACTTTCTTCGCACTCGCGCACCGATTTATACAGCGATAATCTCTCTTCAATTCCGCCCATCAAAGCACGCCCACTAACATCACTCATAAGCTCGCTAAGTGGCAATTTTTGCGCTTCACGCTGTTTGCTTAAACCAAAAATGCAACCGCAATAATTTTGATGATAAAGCTTATCTTTTTTGGCTAATTCAAATTGCTCATTTGTGCCGCCATTTACGCGATAATCAACCGCTACAACGCTTAAATTTGTCCCCAAAACCGCTTTATTTAAGGAATTTTGCAATTGAGAAAAATCTTTTTTCGGACTCATTAAAAGCGTAGTTGTGATAGTTTTTTGTCCTATTTCAAGCGCTTTTTTTACGCAATTTTCAACCCGAAAGTCAAAACAATACGAGCATCTTTTGCCCTTTTCTGGCTCATTTTCCAAACCGCTCGTCCCGCTTAGCCAAAATTCATAATCATATTCGCCACAAATCAGCTCAATGCCTAATTTATCACAAGATCGTTTTACATCTTCATAGCGCAATAAAAATTCGCTATAAGGATGAATGTTTGGGTCGTAAAAATAACCAATGATCGTCTCGTTTAAAAAATCTTTCCTAAGCCGCTGCAAAAAATAATGACTATCAACCGAACAACAAATATGAACTAACATTTTCTCCCTATCTTAGCTTGCGTTGTGCGCGTATTTGACTAAATGAGCATTCTTAACATTTGCTAAATTTGTATTGCCTGCTTTAAGTTTATGGCTAAGTGCTTTTAAAACAGTTGTTTGCAATCGCCCATTTCTACCACTTAAATTTGCAAATTTAACCCTTCAAAAACTCTGTAATTTTAGCTTTGCATTCCTCTACACTTCCGCTAAATTTATCCTTAAACTGCGAGCGATTAAATGTGCGCTGACGCTTTGCTAGTTGCGCTGTATGCGTGCAAATTAGCTCATTTAACTGCGAGCTAGTTTTTATCTCGCCACGCAAAAATTCGCCACACTCTTTTAATCCTATCGATTTTAACGGCTTTAGCTCATAATCATATTTGCCAAAAAGCTCTTTTGCCTCCTCTAGCAAGCCATTTTGCAGCATTTTTTCAGTTCGTTTAGCTATGCGTCTTCTTAAAATTTCCTTATCAAAAACAATATCAAAAATCGCTAAATTTGATATTATCGGCTCTAAAGTATTTTCACGTAAAAATTCACTTGGCGTCTGAAAAATGGCGTTTTTTTGTAAAAATAGATATATATCCAGCCATTTTTGCAAACGATATGTGTCGCCAGAGTTGAGCTTTTGAGCTGTTTTTTCATCTTTTGATAAGATTATTTGATAAATTTCATCGTTGCCTGGATAGTTTAAAGCCTTATCGATTTTTGGCGCAAGTCCGCAAAGCAAAGCCTTGAGATAAAAACCACTTCCGCCTACTATAAATAAATTTTTATCATTTTCTAGAGCAAATTTCTTAGCATCTTTGTAAATTTCAAAAAACATTCCGACATCAAAATGTTCGTTTGCAAAGAGCAAATTTACCCCAAAATGCGGCACTAATTGTAGCTCACTTTGCGACGGTTTCGCGCTTGCGATGTTTATCTCTTTATATATACAAAGCGAGTCAAGACTTAAAATAACACCGCCAAATTTACTCGCTAATTCAAGCGCAAGAGCGGTTTTGCCACTAGCTGTCGTGCCGATAATGGCTAATTCTTTCAAGCAAAAAGTCCAGAAAATAGCAAAATTTCGTCGCTACTTGAATTATCTTTGTTCTCTTTTAAAAGATCAACTAAAATTTTTGTGATTACTGGCGCAAATAATGTTTCATTATTACCCAAACCGCTGCAAAAACATAAATTTTCAAATTTTTCACATTTGCCAAAAAGTGGATACAAATGCGGTGTAACGGCTATTGTTTTGACATTAAAAGTCGGATTTTTGAGCTCAAAATAACTGCTAAACGGTTTAAGTTTGGATAAAGCCAAATTAATTTGCGTCATATCAAGTTTCGTGTCGTTGCTGTTAAGTTGTGGTTTAGTTTGTATTATTATTTTATTATCTTTTATATCGATTTTCATTAATAATTCATTTATTAAAATTCCCTCTTTTGGTGCCGTTTTATCGTCGGCATCAAAACTTATCTCGTAAATTTTAGCTGGAATTAAGTCTAAATTTATCCCGAGCTTTGAAGCCAAAGTCTTATCCGCGCCAGCTGCTTGGATAAATTTCTTAGCCTCATAAACTGCATTTTTACAAACCAATTTTGTTACATCAGTGCCGTTATTTTCGTAGTTTATAGCTTCATCGATTATAAATTCAACGCCATTTTTTTCCAAAAAATTCATTAAATTATTAACCAAAGCTGAAATATTTATCCTTGCGTTTTGCTTAAGTTTTATCACGCCTTTTATATTTTTATCCAAAAAGCCACTTTTGCTTACATCAGCGCCCAAAATTTCAAGCCTTTCATCGCCTACTTTTATAGTTTCAACTACTTTTTTATACTCGTTTAAATCCGTAAAAACGAGCAAATTTCCGCTTTGTTTAAAGCCAAATTCTCCAATATCGTCTTGTAAATTTTTTAAAATTTCATAGCTTTTCTTAGCAAATTTATGATACAAAATTTGCAACTTTTTATCGGCTTTGTTAGCTTGATTTAGTCCAAATTTAAGTAGCCAGGAAAGTAGATTTTTATCAAAATTAGCTGGCGTTGATAGCTGTTTAAAATCGTTTGTAATATGCGAATTTAAAGTTCCAATCTCGCTAAATTCTAAATTCCGACTTTTTGAAACTATCGCCACGCTTAAGCCGTTTTTAATACACCAATACGCGCTAAAAAGACCAGAAATTCCGCTTCCTATGATTATTACATCTCTCATTTGGCAAAGCCTTTGTATAAAATTTTCTATAATTTTAGCAAATTTTTGTAATTTAGGCTAAAATAACACAAAAAATTATGGATAAAATATGCAAAAATTTCTCAATTCACTAAAAGATATAGGCGATTTGATTGTTTTTAAACACTCAATTTTTGCACTGCCGTTTATTTTTACGGCGATGATTGTGGCTAGTTATAAGCTTAATAATACGACTTGGTTTGGCTTTAAGCTCCTCATTTTAGGCACAATTTGCGCCGTTTGCGCTAGAAATTTCGCAATGGCTTTTAACCGTTACAAAGACGAAGACATAGACAAACTAAATCCTCGAACGTCAAATCGTCCAAGCGTAGATGGTCGTATCGGACGAAAAAATATGCAAATTTTCATCATCATAAACGCAGCCATTTTTATCATCGTTGCGTGGCTTATAAATTCTCTCGCATTTTGGCTTAGTTTTCCGATTTTAGCCATTCTTGGCGGATATTCGCTGTTTAAGCGTTTTAGCGAATTAGCGCATCTAGTTTTAGGGCTTAGTTTGGGACTTGCGCCAATCGCTGGTGCGGTGGCTGTTTTGGGCGAAATTCCGCTTTGGAGCGTGCTTCTTTGTGCTGGCGTGATGTTTTGGGTTGCTGGATTTGACCTTCTTTACTCATTGCAAGATATAAATTTTGACCAAGAGCACGGATTATTTAGCATTCCATCAATCTACGGAGAAAAAGCCACGATGTTTATTTCAGCCATCTTTCACGCAACCGCTATTTTGTTTTGGCTACTTTTTGCTTGGGCTGCAAATTTAAGCTTTTTTGCATTTATTGGTATCGTGATAAGTGGCGCGATTTTATGGCAAGAGCACCGCATTGTAAGGCGTGATTTTAGCAAAATAGACCGTGCTTTTTTTACGTTAAACGGCTATTTGGGAATTTTATTTTTTATATTTATTTGGATTAGTTTATGAGATTTGTCCCAACAAATTTAGATATTTATTTTGAAGAAATCGGCGCGAGAGAAGATGAATTTTTAGCTGAATTTGACAAACTTAACACAAACGAAGACGATCCGCTTGGAGCTTGGTATAAGCGCGCAAAAAGCAGAGGCGAAACAAAAGAAAGCGACCAAATTCTTCTAACACTTTTAGTAGAACTTCACAGAAAAATCGATGATTTAAATGCCTTTTTAAGAAACGAAAAAGTCGTAAAAATAGAGCTTGAAAAGACTGCTAAAGTGCAAGCTATCGGATTTGACGGATTTAGCGTTAGCGATGAAATTTTGCAAGCTGGTAAAACGTATTATGCTAGAATTTCGATGCCGATTTTCCCAAAGCGAGATGTTGTCGTATTTTTTGAAGCTATCGATACAAAAATAGCCAAAATCACGAAAATGCACGAAAGTGACGAGAGCGATTTTAACGCATACGTAGCCGCGCGCGAACGCGTGATGATAAGAGAAATGAGAGGTAAAGATGAGTGAAATTTTAATCCTTGCGATATTTGCAATACTTTTGGTATTAATAGCAGCTTACGTATTTTTAAAAGATGCCGACGCAAATAAGAAATTTGCACGCTATGAACGCGTTATAGAAGCGCTCGTGCAAGAAAATCACAGCATAAAAAAACAACTCAAAAATTCTCAACCCATTAGCGATTTTAATCAAACACAAATTGATTTAAACGAGATGGAGAAAAAACTTGAAGCAAAATTAAATCAATCCATAAACTCACAAATCATACCGATTTTAAGCGTGATTCAAGGGCTTGAAAGCTCGATTGACAGCTTCCAAAACGAACAGCAAAATAAACTTTACACCATCGAAGAACGAACAAAAAATATCGGTAAAATTTCGTCATTTGCTGACGATAATGACGAAATAAGAGCCAGAATAATCGCAATGTATCAAAGCGGCAAAAGCAAAGAAACGATAGCTAAAAATTTGGGTATCGGCGTTGGAAAAGTTGAATTTGAGCTTAAAATGGGCGGAGTTATGTAAGCTTTAAAATATAAAAAAATAATATCATTTTTATATGCAAAATTTAAAAAAACTTAAAGCTTAACTATCTATAATCATAACATTACATTTTTCAAAATAATGTTTTTTGAAATTTTGGGAGAGAAAAATGCTAATGGACGGATATGGACGAGTAGTTGATTATTTGCGTATTTCTGTAACGCAAAGGTGTAATTTTCGTTGCAAATACTGTATGCCCAAAACACCTTTTAGCTGGGAGCCGCGAGAAAATTTATTGAGTTTTGAAGAGCTTTTTTCATTTGTAAAAGTCTGCCTTGAAGAAGGCGTGAAAAAGATACGCATAACAGGTGGCGAGCCGTTAGTTAGAAAAGATTTGGATAAATTTATCAAAATGATTAGCGATCACAGTCCGCAAGTTGATTTAGCCATTACTACAAACGGTTTTATGCTAAAGCACTACGCAAAAGCCTTAAAACAAGCTGGATTAAAACGCATCAATATGTCGCTTGACACGCTTGATAGCAAAAAGGCGGAATTTATAGCTCAAAAAAGCGTTTTGCACGAAGTTTTAGCTGGACTTGACGCAGCACTTGAGGCTGGATTAAAAGTCAAAATAAACACCGTTGCGTTAAAGGGCGTAAATGATGATGAAATTTTATCCCTACTGCACTTTGCCAAATCGCTAGACTGTCAAATTCGCTTCATCGAGTATATGGAAAATATCCACGCAAATGACGAATTAAAAGGCGTAAAATCTGATGAAATTTTAAAAATAATTTCAAAAAAATACACTTTTTCGCAGGTAGATAAAGGCAATGGTCCAGCTAGTATTTACGAGCTTGAAGATGGATACAAATTTGGCGTTATCGATCCGCATAAACACGATTTTTGTGACAGCTGTAACCGCATTAGACTAACAGCAGAAGGGCATTTGATACCGTGTCTTTATTTTGATGAAGCGATGAGTATCAAAGAAGCTATTAAAAGCGGAGATATAGTCGCTGCAACTGAAATTTTACGCAAAGTTTTACAAAGTAAGCCAAAAGAAAACAAATGGGCGATCGGCGCGGAAAATCAAACTTCAAATCGAGCATTTTACCAAACGGGCGGATAATTTTGCTATAATCAGCCAAATTTTATGGAGCGCGCATTGGATTTAAATTTGGTTGAGAGCTTTTTAAGCATACAAGGCGAAGGCGCAAGTATAGGCAGACTCGCTATTTTTTTAAGATTTGCTGGTTGTAATCTTACTTGCAAGGGTTTTGGCGTGCAAACAATCTCACAAAAAACTGGCGAAATTTTAACCGGTTGCGATACAATAAGAGCTGTTTTTACTAAGCATTTTGAATACAAAAGCATAAAATTTGCAAACAAGCTATCTGAAATCATCACCCAAAAAAGCCAAAATTTATATCAAAAACCAATTATAATAATAACTGGTGGCGAGCCGCTTTTGCATTACAAAAATGAAATTTTGTTAGAATTTTTAAAATGGGCGCATTTGCAAAAATACGAAATCCATTTTGAAACAAATGGAACGATTGAGATTGATTTTGATAAGTTTGAAATTTATAAAAACTGCCACTTCGCAATTGGCGTAAAGCTCGAAAATAGCGGTGAAAGCAAGGCAAAACGCATAAACAAATCAGCTCTTTGTGCAATTAAACAAAATGCAAAAAGTAGTTTTTACAAATTTGTGCTAGATAAGGCTAGCTGCGAAAATGGCACAGCAATCAAACAAATAAGGCAAATTTTAGACATTTGCAAAAACGAAATTTACTGTATGGCTCAAGGACACGATAAAAAAAGCTTGGAGCAAAATGCCAAAAGTGTTGCGGAATTTGCGATAAGGCACGGTTTTTGCTACTGCGATAGAATACACATCAGGCTTTGGAATGACAAGGAAGGAATTTAATGATTATTAGAAAATTATTTAAATTTGAAAACGCTCACATCGTGAGATATTGTAGCTCGAAGCGTTGCAAAACAAGCATTCACGGGCACAGCTACAAAGCTGAAATTTTACTTAGCTCGGACTTTTTAGACAACGCCGGAATGGTTTATGATTTTGGTTTAATGAAACAAAATATCGCAACCATAATAGACAGTTTTGACCACTCCACAACGATTTTTAGTGGCGATAGCATCGAATACAAAAATAGCATCAAAAAGCACTCCAAACGCTGGATAGAAATTCCTCTAAACCCCTCAGCCGAGCAGTTTTGCAGGATTTTTTTTGTCATTATTGATCGCCTTTTGCAAGCGACAAAAATGCAAAACGGCGAAAAAAATGTCCAAATTTACAGCGTGATCGTGCACGAAACTGACACCGGTTATGCGCAGTGCTTCAAGCAGGACGCTTACAACTTGCAAATGGGCGAAGTAGATTTAAATAGTATTGTTTTTTCGCCTGATATTACTTATGAATGGGAAGATCCCGAGCTTTTTAAAAAGATAAAAAGTCTAAATGAAATCGTAAATCCAAAGGAAGTTTAATGAAAATTAAATTTATTATTTTTTTTACGTTGATGGTGTTTTTTATTGGTTGCGAAGATAAAATTGAGCCTACGAATTCGGACACAAGCGAAGCAATCTCCGCAGATATACCCATATCATCTCCTGACGCAAACGTCAGCATAGATGAAAATTTGCCACCAGAACCAGTAATTGGAGGCTAAAATGCACTTTAATGAAAATTTAACAGAAGTTTTTATCTTGGCTAAAAGCATTCATATTTACATTGTGTTGATTATTTTGGCTTTGATTTTGATTCATTTTTGCCTTGTAAATTTTGGCATAAACTCGCCAAATTATGCAAAACGCATAAAACTTTTTTTGCCGACATATTACGGATTTTTAGCCGCGATGATACTAACTGGACTGCTTTTAATGAGTGCGTTTTATTTTCAGTTAAGTTTAAAATCAGCCATTATGATAGTTGCTGTTACACTTCTGATCGGGCTTGGAGCGGTGGAATTTAAAAAATTAAAACAAGCCATGATAAAGAAAAATTTCACCGATTTTAGACAAAAAATGCGCATAAAAGTAGCGGTTGATTTTGCTTTAATCTTAATTGCAAGTGGAGTAAGATGAAATTTTTATACTCGAAAATGGCTAAAAATACAGACATTCAAATACAAGGCGAAGGCTTTTTGCACCTAAAGGCCAGACGCGCAAAAATTGGCGATAGAATTGACGTTAGAAATTTGCAAGATGGTGTAAATTATATTTATGAAATAACGCAATTTGATAAAAAAAGTGTGAATTTAACGCTCGTTTTCTCACACAGTGTGGAAAATAAAACAAGTAATTTGACGTTAGCTTGGGCAATAATTGAACCAAAAATAATAGAAAAAACACTACCCAGCTTAAACGAACTTGGCGTATCAAAAATCATATTTTTTTATGGGGATTTTTCTCAAAAAAATTTTAAAATCGATTGTGAGCGTTTGGAAAGAATTTTGATAAATTCATGCCAACAATGCGGTAGAAACGACATTATGAAATTTCAAATATTAAAAAACATAGATGAACTTGCGAAAAATTATCAAAATTTAGCGCTAATTGATTTTGAAGCACAGAGTTTAGACATGTATGATAGCGAAATTTTAATCATTGGTGCAGAAGGTGGATTTAGCCAAAGCGAAAGACAAAAAGTCACAAAAAAATATAGTCTGAAAACAAAAAATATATTGCGCTCACAAACAGCTATTTTGAGTGTAACGGCAAAAATTTTGCTATAAATTTGCTTTTTTAAAAAGTTTTTAGTATAATCACGCCTTATTTTAAAAATCAAAATACAGATAAAACAGCCCAAAAAGGATAAGATAATGAAAAAAGAAATTCACCCAGAATTTGTAGATTGCCAAGTAACTTGCGCTTGCGGAAATACATTTACTACAAAATCAAACAAAAGCGAAATCAGAGTAGATATTTGCAACCAATGCCATCCATTTTTCACAGGTAGCGAAAAAATCGTCGATAGCGCGGGTCGCGTAGATAAATTTAAGAAAAAATACAACTTGAAATAATTACTTTGCTATATTTCGTTCCTACACCGATAGGAAATTTGCAAGATATTTCGCTTCACGCTTTGAGTGTTTTACGTGAATGCGAAATTATATTTTGCGAGGACACGAGAGTAAGCAAATCGCTAATAAATCTTCTCAACGATCGATTTTCGGCAAATATAAATATTACAAATTTTATTCCGTTACATACACACAATGAAAATTCGATTTTAAGCCAAATAGACGTGCGAACATTTGATAAAAATGTTGCTTTTTTAAGCGATGCTGGAATGCCTGGCATTAGCGATCCAGGCGTAGCTTTGGTAAAATTTGCGATAAAAAATGGAATTAATTACGAAGTGTTAAGCGGATCAAACGCGGCACTACTTGGACTCGTCGCAAGTGGTTTGTGCGAAAAGGAATTCGTATTTTTGGGATTTTTACCAAACAACGGCAAGGAACGCGAAATAGCCATACAAAATGCTTTAAATTTAGCCTTTCCTTGCGTTATATACGAAAGCCCAAAAAGGGTTTTATCTCTAACAGAAAATATCGCAAAAATCGAGCCAAATCGTGAAATTTTCGCCATAAAAGAGGCAACAAAAAAATTTGAAACAAAATTTAGTGCAAAAGCAAGCGAGCTGGTGCAAAAACTAAAAAATACCAACCTAAACGGCGAGTGGTGTTTAGTAATGGACAAAAGCCCAAATTTAGCTACCGAAAAGATAACAAAAGCCGATATAAACGAGCTTGATATATCGCCAAAAGCCAAAGCCAAACTGCTTGCTAAAATCACAGGGCGAAGCGTAAAAGAAATTTACAGCGAACTTACAAAACAATAATGAAATTTCTACAAATTTATTAAAAAATTGTTAAATATAATTTAAAAATAAGCTATATTTTACTGATTTTTAGCTATCATCAGGGAATGATAGTCTATGGTAAGCAGTTATTTTTACACATTTTAAAAAAATATAAAAAAAATATTAAAACAGTCTTTTTAGCAAAAGAGTGTGACAAAGCCATTTTTGCGCAAATAGCACGCACTGGCGCGATCATAAAGCGCGTGGATAACAAAAAGGCTCAGAGCTTGGCTCGTGGCGGAAACCATCAAGGTTTTCTAGCCGAAGTAGAAGAATTTGATTTTAAAAGCATAGACGAGATAAAAAAGCTTGATTTCATAGTCGTGCTTTATGGATTAAGCGATGTCGGAAACATCGGAGCGATAATTAGAACAGCTTATGCTCTTGGATGTCAAGGTGTCGTTATAATCGGCAAAAACATAGCTATGGAGGGCATTTTGCGCGCTAGTAGTGGTGCTGCTTATGAAGCCAATCTAGCCTTAGTTGATGATGGATTGAGTTTATTAAATGAATTAAGGCAAGTTGGTTTTAAAATTTACGCTACTGCAAGCGGTGGCAAGAGCGTCCATCAGAGTAAATTTGGCGGAAAAATAGCTCTTGTGATGGGTAGCGAAGGCGAGGGATTACATAAAAAAGTCCTTGCTAAATGTGATGAAACGATAGGAATAAAAATGAAAAACGATTGGGATAGCCTAAATGTCTCAGCTGCATTTGCGATAATTTGCGATAGGATAGTAAATGAATAGTATAGAAATTTTAAAAGAAATCGGATTAAATGAAGTTTCACGTAAGACACACATAGATTCAAAATATCTAGAACATATCATAAATAAAGATTTTGCAAATTTAAAACGCCTAAATGCAAAGGGTTTTACCAAAATTTTGCAACGCGAATACAACATAGATTTTTCAACTTGGATCGAAGAATACAATACATTTTTAGGTGAACATGCCAATGAAAATACGCAAAATCGTGTTCTAGTCGAGCCAACCATATCAGCTTATAAATCTACATCAAAGAATTCTCACGGCTTTTTGATAACGATAATTTTTCTAGCCATAATTGCGCTTGGAGCGTGGTTTTTTGAGCTTCACAAATATTTGGACGAACTGCCAAAAATTTTTAGCGACAAAAACCAAAGCATCAACTACTCAAACACGACCACCGTCCAAACCGCACAGCAAAATTTAGTCATCTTAAAAGAAGAAAACGAATCTGTTGCATTGCCACAACAAGATACGAATTTAAGCATTCTTTCTATCAACGACGTTCCAGCACTTGGACCAAATGATACAAATTTAACACAAGAAGTGCAAGAGCAAAATATGACAGTAGCAAAAAATGATGAGTTTGATGTAGAAAATCTAAAAGAGATAAAAATCATACCAACTAGGCGAGTATGGGTCGGAATAGTCGATCTCGAAGCAGACAAAAAACGCTCGCTAAATAGTGATTTGGCTATACCAATAGAGCTAAACAAAAAGCAACTTATCGTAACCGGACACGGTGAAATAACGCTACAAATAGGAAATGAAAGCAAGAAATTTAACACCGATAGCCCTGTGCGATTTTTGGTTCAAGACGGTAAGCTAAAAATTATCACTATTGATGAATTTAGCGCACTAAACAAGGGCAAAACGTGGTAAAAATTCTCATCGCAACCTTTTTGGTGGCGAATTGTTTTGCAAATTCCGCGCTTGATTTGGCAACAAAAATTTCCGGAAAATCAAGGGCACAAATCGAAAAATTTTTCAATAGCGGTGATTACACGGACGAATTTGGTAACTTAGACATATCAAAAATTTCACAAACGCTCAAATTTAACTCGCTCATAAATCTCTCATACAAAAGCAAAGTCGCATTTGATGTAAAATTTCAAATCAAACAAAACTCGCCACTTTTGCTTTTAAAAATCATTAAAGATGCGCTTGTAAAACTTGGATATAACGATGTTTTAACGACAGAATTTATAAATGGTGACAATGTAGTGCTCAGCTTAAACATAACAAGCAAATTTATACTTGACCCAGGTGTTTTTTATTCGCTACTAAAACAGACCAAAACGGTCGTAAAAGATGTTAAAAAAACTGGTGATTTTAGCTATTTTTACGAACTTGACGTGTCGCACTCGTCTGCGCAAAACACCCAAGTTGATTTTGGCGAAAATCAACTAAGCAAGCCACTTGAACCATACTTGCTATTGGTTGAAAATTTCAAATCTGCCACCATTGAAGCGGATTTGAAAGATCATTGGACTAGCGTTGTTAAATTGTTGGATAAAAATTTAAATTTACTAGAAGAAAAAACGAGCGACGGTTTAGTAAAAAGTGTTGATATTGGTCTAACAGACGATACAAAATACATAATGATAGACGATAAAAACAGCTTAGAAAACATAAAGCACGGACTTAAAATTTATTTAAAATAATAGGATATAGATGTTTGACGAAATTCGTTTTAACACAATTGAAAGGCTTCCGGACTACGTTTTTACCGAAGTAAATACGATTAAAATGGCGGCTAGACGCTCTGGCGATGATATTATTGATTTTTCTATGGAAAATCCAGAGGGTTGCACGCCCCAACACATGGTCGATAAACTATGTGAAAGTGCGCAAAAGGACAAAACACACGGCTATTTGGTTGGTGCTGGAATTTACAAAATTTGCAGCTGGCATAAACGCAAATACGATGCCTATTTAGATCCAGAAACAGAAGCTGTCGCTGTTATAGGCTCAAAAGAAGGCTTTGTTCATCTTGTCCAAGCTGTTATAAATCCAGGCAATACCGCCGTAGTACCCTATCCTGAGTATCCAACCCACACGCAAGCGTTTTTGTTTGCTAGCGGAAAGGTAGCAAAAATACCACTAAAATACAACGAAAAATTAGAACTTGATGAAAATAAATTTTTCGAGGATTTGCAAAATACGCTTCATTCAAGCTTTCCTAAGCCAAAATACGTAGTTGTAAATTTTCCGCATAATCCGACAACCGTAACCGTGCAAAAAAGTTTCTACGAACGTCTTATCGCACTTTCAAAACAAGAAAGCTTTTATATAATTTCAAATATAGCCTACGCCGATCTTACATTTGAGGGCTATAAAACAGTAGATGGCGCAAAAGACGTCACAGTAGAGTGCTACATGCTATCAAAAAGCTACAATATGGCTGGTTGTCGCGTAGGGTTTATGTGCGAAAACAAACGCCTTTGCGCCGCACTTAAAAAGATAAAATCTTGGGCTGATTATGGAATGTTTACACCAATTCAAGTCGCAACAAATATTGCGCTTGATGGCGAGCAAAATTGTGTCGATGAAATATGCAAAATTTATGAAAAACGACGTGATGTGATGGTAGAAGCCTTTGAAAACGCCAGCTGGAAAATGAATAAGCCAAATTCAAGTATGTTTATTTGGGCTAAAATTCCACCCCAAGTTGACAATATAGGAAGTTTGGAATTTTCAAAACAGCTTTTAACAAAAAACAAAGTTGCGGTAAGCCCTGGTATAGAATTTGACGAAGGAGACGAGGGATACGTGCATTTAACACTCATAGAAAATGAAAATCGCATTCGCCAAGCTACGCGAAATGCAAAAAAATATCTGAAAGAATTTCAATGAATATAGCCATACTTGGCGTCGGCACAGTAGGAGAAGCCGTCGTTAAAATTTTAGAAAAAAACAAAAAAATCATTACCGCTAGAAGTGGCGAAGAGATAAGACCGCTCATCGGTGTGGTGAGAAATTTAAACAAAAAACGAGACATTAATCTACCGCTAACAGATAATATAGACGATGTTATAAACCGCGATGATATCGATGTTTTCGTAGAACTTATGGGCGGGGTTGATGAACCAAAACGAATCGTAAGTCACATTTTAAATCGTGGTAAAGCTGTCGTAACTGCCAACAAGGCACTTTTAGCCTATCACCGCTTAGAGCTACAAAATTTAGCAGCACAAACACCATTTGGTTTTGAAGCTAGTGTC
>JBQNAH010000007.1:0-78619 GCA_052170535.1 Campylobacter sp.
ACTTCTATGTAAATTTACAAGCTGAAAATTTAGCTCGAAAATTTACTTATTTTTTCACACTCACTAGCCATTAAAATTATGATATTTTTTAGAATTTTGTTGATGGAAATTTAAAAAATCCCGGTTAAATTTGTTATTTTAGTAGCCTCTATATCCTGTGTAAAATACTTGAGAATTTCTCTAAATTTCTTCTATGAAATTCGGCAACAGAATATATACTTATTTTTCATTGACAAGATCATAATTCTTGTGCTTGCACTCTCTTTGAGAAAAACTCTTTTGAAAGTTTTTAACTGATTTTGAGCCAATTTAAAAAGGCGAACTTAACGTCAAATTTCCGCCAAATTCGCCTCCTTTTTTAAATCAAACTCCGCCAAGCCGCAAAATTTGCAAGCAAATTTGACGGATCGGCGAGTTAAATTTACTCCGCTTTCATCTGTTCTGCTGAAGGAACTTTTGGTAGCCCCGGCATCAGCATAGTTGAGCCGCTAACGGCGACGATAAAGCCCGCTCCACCACGAATTTCAAGTGCGCTAACTTCAAAGCTAAAATCCTTCGGTCGTCCTAGTAACTTGGCGTCCGAGCTAAAGCTATACTGGGTTTTGGCGACGCAAATAGGCAGGCTTTCAAAGCCTAGGCGCGAAATCTCAGCTAGATCGGTCTGCGCGCGCGGGCTAAATACGATGTCTTTGGCGCCGTAAATTTTAGTCGCGATCTTTTCGATTTTTGTTTTTACGGAGTCGGCGGTCTCGTAGGTGAAACTTATCTCGCGCGCTGGTTTTTCACAGATTTGCACAACTTTTTCTGCCAATTCTTTCGTGCCTGAGCTTCCTTTTAAAAAGCCCTCGCACACGCTAAACTGAGCTCCTAACTCATCGCAAACGGCGCGCACAAACTCTATCTCCTCATCTGAATCTGAGGCAAATTTATTTAGCGCGACGATCACGTTTTGGTTGAAATTTTTTAGATTTTCCACGTGGGCTTTGAGGTTTTCTACGCCGAGTTTTAGCGCGTCTAAATTTGGCTGCAAAATTCTCTCTTTATCACAACCGCCGTTATATTTTAGTGAGCGGACGGTGCTAACTAGCACGACGCATTTTGGTGCGAGACCCGCTACGTGGCACTTGATGTCGAGAAATTTTTGCGCTCCCAGCTCCGCGCCAAAGCCAGCTTCGGTCACGACGTAATCAGCCAAATTTAAAGCCGTTTTGGTAGCGATCACGCTGTTGCAACCGTGCGCGATGTTGGCAAATGGTCCGCCGTGAATGAGTACGGGCGTGCCCTCAATCGTCTGCACAAGGTTTGGCTTGATGGCTTCTTTTAGCAGCACACAGACGGCGTCAGCGCAGTTTAGGGCTTTGGCGCGCACAAGACCGCCCTTTTTATCGTGGGCGACGATGATGTTTTCTACACGCTCTTTTAGATTTTCTAGCCCCGTAGCTAGGCACAGGATCGCCATTATTTCGCTCGCGGCCGTGATAACAAATCCGTCCTTGCGTGTAAATTTATTGCTCTTTTCTAGGCCGATTTGGATTTCGCGAAGCGCACGGTCATTCATATCCATACAGCGCTTGAAAATGACGCGCGCAGGATCGATATTTAGGGCGTTGCCGTGCTGGATATGGTTGTCTAGCATCGCGGCGATGAGATTGTTCGCCGAGGTGATGGCGTGAAAGTCGCCGTTAAAGTGTAGGTTGATGTCCTCGCTCGGCGTTACCTGCGAGTATCCGCCACCAGTCGCTCCGCCTTTTATGCCAAACACGGGACCAAGGCTTGGCTCTCTAAGCGCGGCACACACGCGTTTGCCAAGAGCCGCTAAGCCATCACTTAGCCCCACGGTTACGGTCGTTTTGCCCTCGCCATACGGAGTCGGGTTAGTCGCGGTTACGAGTATCAAATTTGATTTAGGTGCGCTTTGCATGCGTGGTGAAATTTTAGCTTTTAGCTTTCCAAAAGTCTCGATCTCGTCATCGCCAAGTCCTAGTTTTGCGCCGATTTTTATGATATTTTGCGGCTTTATGCTCGCTTCTATCTCTTTGTCGTTTAGCATTGTTTTCCATTAAAATTTATTTAAATATATAGCAATTCTACCGCACAAATTTGAAAAATTGATTAAAATTTAGCTAAATTTTAAGAATTTATTCGTTCTTAACGTGAAGATTTTAATAAATTTAAGCCAAGAAAGATAGTTAAATTTGACATAAAGTGTAAATTTTGCCAAATGTATGTAAAATATCGCTTTAAAAATATTAAGGAGATTTTTTGGCTGGGTTGATAGATATGATTTTAAGAAATTCTGACGCAGTTGAGGTAAAAAAGATCGAAAATTTAAGCTCGGATTTGGCTTTAAATTCAAGCTATCCTAAAAATAAGCTTTATGCGAATTCTTATATGATTACTAAGGCTTGCAGGGAGTGTGAAGCGTGGGAGATAAAGGATATTTTATATATTACTGGTGTTGCAAAAGATGAAAATTTAACTCATCTTTTTGCGGTTTATGGTAATAGTTATGCCGCAGAGCGCGAAATTTATGAGCATATAAAAAGTAGCATAAAAGATGGTGTCGAGGCAACACCTGACATAGAATTTTCTCAAACAAAGGAACTTGGTCGCATAAATAGGGTTGATCCTATGGTTATAACGTATCTTAGGCTTAGAGGTATGTGGCATAAGAAAAATCCATTTGAGAATTTTTCTTATGTCAAAAAAGTTAGAGAAATTTTAGAAAAACAAGCCAAGTTTAGCTTCTTGGCTATCGTTAATGACGAAAAATTTAGTAATTTTGAAAATGTGAATTTATTAATTTATAACTCAAAAATCAAAATAGAAGATATACTTGTTAAAAATCCAAACAATCCAGCTAAATTACAAAAAGCTAAATTAATATATTTTTGGGTCGATAAATGAATATAATTAGTCTTTTTAGTGGTGCTAGCGGTCTTGATCTAGGATTTTTGAAAGCAGGATTTAATATAATTTGTGCTAATGAATTTGATAAAAATATTTGGGCAACTTATGAAAAAAATCATAAAGCTACACTCATAAAATGCGATATAAAAGCTCTCAATGCTGATAATTTGCCAGATTGCGATGGGATAATAGGCGGACCACCTTGTCAGTCTTGGAGTGAAGCTGGTGCAAAGCGAGGCATAGATGATGATAGAGGAAAGCTTTTTTACGAATACATCAGGATTTTAAAGGCAAAAAAACCTAAATTTTTCTTGGCTGAAAACGTATCTGGTATGCTTAGTTCGCGCCATAAAGATGCGGTAGAAAATATAATTTTAAATTTTAAAAATATAGGCTATGATGTATTTATTAAGCTTTTAAACGCCAAAGATTATGGAGTGGCTCAGGATAGAAAAAGGCTGTTTTTTGTTGGGTTTAGGCAAGATTTGAGTGTAAAAAATTTTGATTTTCCTAAGCCTATTTCTTGCTCGCTAAATTTGCGCGATGTTATTTGGGATTTAAAAGATAGCGCTACACCAGCAAATTCAAATAAGGCAAATTTGAATTTAATTATCAAAAATCACGAGTATTTTACTGGAGCTTATTCGACGATTTATATGAGTAGAAACCGCGTTAGAACGTGGTTACATCCATCTTTTACTATACAAGCTAGTGGCAGGCAAGCGCCACAACACCCAAATGCCAAAGTGATGATAAAGGTTGGCGAAAATAAGTTTAAATTTGATGAAAGTTGCTTTTATAGGCGTTTGTCAGTAAGAGAATGTGCTAGAATTCAAGGTTTTGCTGATGATTTTGAGTTTTTATACTCAAATTTAAACGACGGCTATAAAATGGTCGGAAACGCCGTTCCTGTAAAACTTGCCAATGTTTTGGCTGATAGCATAAAAAATACATTAAAGGATATAAAATGAGCCAAAAAATTCTTACAGTAATTGATACTTTCGGGTTTTTTTTCAGACTTTACTATGCGATGAGTGGACTAAAAAACCGCGAAGGCAAGCCAAGTGGCATGGTAAGCGGGTTTGCTAGCTTTATTATGAACCTTCGTCAAGAATTTGCCAGTGACTATATCATCTTTGCGCTAGATAGCAAGGGTAAGACGTTACGTCATGATATCTTGGGCGAGTATAAAGCCAACCGCTCCGAGCCACCAGCCGCGCTAAAAGAGCAGCTGCCCGTATGTATCGAAATGATCGAAAAAATGGGTCTAGCCGCGGTGAGCCGCGAGGGCTACGAGGCTGATGACATCATTGCTAGCGTAGTAAAAGAGTGCAAGAGTCGTGGCATTTTTGTACGTATCGTAACGCATGATAAAGACCTATATCAGCTCATCGAAGACGGCAAGGTAAGTATTTATAGCCCGCAAAGTAAGATAGAGCACGACCGTGCCAGCTGCGTAGAAAAATACGGCGTGCCACCTGAGTGCATACGCGATTTTCTCGCGATTGCTGGTGATAGCGCGGATAATATCCCAGGCGTCAAGGGTATCGGTGCGGTCGGCGCGAAAAAGCTTTTAAACGAATTTGGTAGCGTAGAAGCTATCTACGAAAATTTACCGCTCGTGCGAAACGAACGTATCCGAGATATGCTTGCCGAGGGTCGCGAGAGCGCGTTTTTAAGCAAACGCCTAACTTCGCTTTTTGATGACGTGACTGATGTGCTCGATCTAAAAAGGGCGGAATTTCCCGAGCAAAATCCGCTCGTAAAGGTCGCGGATATCCTTCGCGAGTATGATCTAAACCGCCTTTTAAAGGCGTTGCAAAGCACCGAGCAGGCGGAATTTAAGCTCGGATTTAACGCGCGACTTTTGCTGGATGAAACCGAGATCGAGCGGATTTTAGAGAGCGTGGATAGCGAAACGATCGTGGCGTTTGACACCGAAACCACGGACGTCGATACGCAAAACGCGCGCCTAGTCGGTTTTAGCTTTTGTTTTAATGACGACGAGGCTTACTACGTGCCAGTTGCGCACGAGTATTTGGGCGCGCCCTCTCAACCCAGCCTAAAATTTGCAGCTTGGGCGATCGGGCAAATTTACAAAGGTTGCGTTATCGGGCAAAATTTGAAGTATGATTTTAAGGTCGTGAAGCGAAATTTGGGGCTCGAACCGCCTGCAAATTTTAAAGACACGATGATTTTGGCGTGGCTTATGGATCCGGGCGCAAGTGTGGGTATGGACGCGCTTGCAAAGCGCCTTTATGACTACGACACGATCAAATTTGAAGACGTCGTCAAGCGCGGCGAAACCTTCGCGGACGTGGCGTTGGAAAACGCCACCAAATACGCAAGCGAGGACGCGTGGATAACGCTGAAATTTTACAAAAGCTTTTTAAATTTGCTAGATCAGGGACTGCTTGCACTAGCTGATATGCACGAGTTTCCTTTTATCCTCACGCTATTTGATATGGAGCGCGAGGGCATCGCTATAAACCGCGAAAAAATGCAAAATCTGATTCTATCAAACGACGCCAAAATTAAGGCGCTGACGGCCGAAATCTACGAGCTAACGGGCGAAAATTTCAATATAAATTCGGTCAAGCAGCTTGGCTCTGTGCTTTTTGAGCACCTAAAACTGCCCGTCAAGAAGAAAACCAAAACCGGATACAGCACCGATGAGGCCGTGCTAGCCGAGCTCGTGGACGCTCATCCAGTCATCGAAAAGCTACTGGAATACCGTGAGCTATACAAACTGCAAAGCACATACTGCGAACCGCTGTTAAATTTGGCAAAAAAAGACGTTAATAGCAGGATTTATACGAACTTTATTCAGACTGGAACTAGCACGGGCAGGCTTTCGTCGAAAAATCCGAATTTGCAAAATATCCCTGCCAGGGGCTCACTGGCAAAGGACGTGCGTGGTTGCTTTGAGGCAAAGAGCGGATTTAGCTTTGTTGGGCTTGATTACAGCCAGATCGAGTTGCGACTGCTCGCGCATTTTAGTCGCGACGAGGCGCTAGTGCGCGCTTTTGAAAACGACGAGGACATCCACGCTAGAACGGCGATTAGTATATTCGGCAGCGCCGAGGAGCAAAACCGAGCGGTAGCAAAGAGCATAAATTTCGGTCTGATCTACGGCATGGGTTCGAGCAAATTAGCGGGGCAGGTCGGTATCGCGCGCGCGGAGGCAAAGGAGTACATCGAGCGCTATTTTAAAGCTTTCCCTACGATAAAGGGCTTTTTAGAAGGCATCAAAACGGCGGCTAAAAACGAGGGCTTCGTGCGAACATTGCTGGGCAGAAAGCGACTTTTCGACTTCGCGAGCGCTACGCCGATGCAAACGGCGATGTATGAGCGCGAGGCGGTAAATACGGTATTTCAAGGCTCAGCTGCGGACATCATCAAGATGGCGATGGTAAAGATCCGCCCGCTTTTGAGCGAGCGCGCGAGAATGCTTTTACAAATTCACGACGAGTTGATTTTTGAAGTGGCGGACGACTATGCGGCCGAATTTGGCGCAAACGCGCAAAAGATAATGCAAGAAATTTATAAGCTCAACGTGCCACTAAAAACTTCGCTAAATTTAGCCAAAGATTGGGGTGAGCTTAAATAAGATAACTAATCCTTTTTTTGGATTAGTTATCAAATGGCTTTTGATAACTTACTGTTTGGCTAAATGGGGGGGGGCTTAGCTCTTTAATTTATATCTGTTTTGTCATCTAAAAAAGCAAAATCATTGTAATATTGTAAATTTTCAACTATATTTTTTAGCTCTTGTGCTCTTTGCTTGGTTGTGTTTGTAAGACAATCAGAATAGCCAAAAGTTTCTGTGTTGTTATATCCTGGCAACGGATGTTCTGCAACGCATTTAGCATCTCTATAAGCTATCCATTTACGCTGAGCATCTTTTAAATTATCTTTAATTTTTTGAACTTTTAAGCCATTCATTGCTTTTTTGTATTCTTGATTTAAAATGTCGTCATAGAGTTTTTCTTCGATTGATGCACAATCCATTGCACTAAACATATCCATTTCTTTGCAAGCTGGTGAGTTTTTCTGCAAATTTTCTATTTTTATTTGTGCTTGTGTTTTTGGTTGATTTTTATCTAGGCAATATTGAATATCTTGTTTGCTATTTACTCTTTTTAAGCACTCTTTTGTTGCGCTCGTAAGTTCTGTTTGAGCATGTAGCGTTACACCTAAAAATAAGCCGATTAAAATTAATTTTTTCATTTTTGATCCTTAGAATTTGAAATTTTACCTAAGTTTATCATTTTTTTGTAAAGTCAAGCAAAGAAGTGATATTAATTTAAAAATATTTTAAAGCAGAATATTTTTGTGAATATTAAAGTATAAGTTTAATTTTATTATTTAAGTGTTAAAATCTAGAGTTATCGTGTTTAATTTATTTATAGGAGTTTTTATGCAATTTCTTATGGGTTTAAGCGAGGGCTTTCAGTTTGCCATTCAGCTTTTAATCGTTCTTATCTGTCTATTTTATGGAGCTAAAAAGGGTGGTATTGCTCTTGGTATGCTTGGTGGAATAGGTTTGATCGTTTTGGTTTTTGGCTTTGGTATCGAGCCTGGAAAACCAGCTATTGACGTTATGCTTACTATTTTAGCCGTGGTTGTTGCAAGTGCCACACTTCAAGCTAGCGGCGGACTTGATGTTATGCTTCAAATAGCGGAGAAAATTTTACGCAAAAATCCAAAATACGTAAGTATCTTAGCACCATTTGTTACCTGCACACTTACGATTTTGTGTGGTACAGGTCACGTTGTATATACGATTTTGCCAATCGTTTATGACATAGCTATAAAAAACGGAATTCGCCCTGAGCGTCCTATGGCGGCAAGTTCGGTTTCATCTCAAATGGGTATCATAGCAAGTCCGGTTTCGGTTGCTGTTGTTACATTGACGGCATTTTTGATTAATGCTAAAAGCCCACTAGCTGGTTTTGATGGTTATCTTGATCTTCTTAAAATTACCATTCCTTCGACATTTTGTGGAGTTTTGGCGATAGGAATTTTTAGTTGGTTTAGGGGCAAAGATCTTGAAAAAGACGAAGAATTTCAAGAAAAATTAAAAGATCCTGAATTTAAAAAATATGTTTATGGCGATTCTGCAACGCTTCTTGGTAAAAAACTTCCCGCTCATCAGTGGGCTGCAATGTGGATATTTTTAGGAGCTATCGCAATAGTTGCGTTGCTTGGTTATTTTAAAGATCTTCGCCCAAGCTGGACTACAACAAAAGACGCTACCGTAGTTCAAATCGTGTCTGATTTGCCGACAGAGCAGAAAATTTTGAAATCTTTTAATGTAAAAGATGGCAAAATTCAGACAAATTCTACCGAATTTAGCGTAGCTAATAGCAAAATGGCTAATCAAAAGGCGCAATTTGTCGAAATAACTAATAAAAATGGTGTCAAAGATAATATAACTCGCACTAGCGATGGGGTTGTAACACATCTAAACGCAAGCGGTGAGAAGGAGGAATTTCAAGGAGCTTATATCAATATCACAAACAAACAAGTCTCTTCAAAAACTCTAAGCATGGTTCATGTTATCCAAATTTTTATGCTTTTAACTGGTGCTGTGATTATTATTTTTACTCCGACAAATGCTAGCAACATAGGTAAAAACGAAATTTTCCGCTCTGGTATGATTGCATTGGTTGCTGTTTTTGGAATTTCATGGATGGCTGAAACGATGTTTGCTGTTCATACGCCTATGATGAAAGCAGCACTTGGAGATATAGTAAAAGAATATCCTTGGACTTACGCGATAATGTTGCTTTTGGTTTCAAAATTTGTTAATTCTCAAGCGGCGGCTTTGGTTGCGTTTGTTCCGCTCGCTCTTGGTATCGGAGTTGATCCAGCTCTTATTTTGGCATTTGCGGCAGCTTGCTATGGATATTACATTTTACCTACATATCCAAGCGATCTTGCGGCGATACAATTTGACAGATCAGGCACAACACACATTGGTAAATTTGTTATAAATCACAGTTTTATTATCCCTGGTCTTATCGGCGTTTTCGTTTCTTGTGTGTTTGGATATATCTTTACTGGTTTATTTGGTTATCTATAAAATTTAGAGAGGTTTTGCCTCTCTTATTTGTTTGAAATTTTATTCTTTCCACTGTTATAGACAAATACTAAAACTTCCGCAACCGCCTGAAAAAGCTCCGCTGGAATCATATCCTCAACTTCGCAACCAGCATATAACGCCCTTGCAAGAGGTGGATTTTCTACTATTTGGACATTATTTTGTATGCCTATTTTTTTAATCTGAAGTGCCAAAAAATCAATTCCTTTAGCCATAACGATGGGTGCTTTATCTTTGCTTCTGTCGTATCTTAGTGCCACGGCGTAATGTGTCGGATTTGTTATGATAACATCAGCTTGCGGGATATTTTGCATCATACGCTGTTTAGCCGCTTTCATCTGCATTTGACGAATTCTACTCTTTACTTGAGGATCGCCTTCCATTTGTTTATATTCGTCTTTTATTTCCTGCTTGCTCATTCTTAGGTCTTTAAAATACTGAAATCTTACGATTAATACGTCTGCAAGACCGATTATAAACATAACGATCAGCATTATTGCGGCTAAAAGTATCATTTTTTCTTTTAACCAGCTTAACTGATCCATCATAGATAGTAAAAGTGTATGTGGAATTTCTTTAATAAATCCTAAAAACATTATGAAACCAATTGTAAAAATTATCGTAACCTTTAAAACCATCTTAATTGATTCTATTAATTTTTTCATAGAGATTAAATTTTTAATCCCTTTTAAAGGATTGATTTTGTTTAAATTTGGTTCAAGTGGCTTTGTGGTAAAAATCAATCCAAATTGCATTGTGTTTGCGATAATTCCGGCTATGGCAACGCAAATGGCTATTGGCAGAATCATTAAGGCTAGCTGAAAAAGCATTTGTATGCTGATTTTAAACAGTAATTTTCTATCCAGCTCCTGTCCTATAAATTCCTGCGTGTATGCATAAAATGCGAACATATGATCTTTTAAATATCCAAGCAATCCAATAAGCGCAAAAATCGCAACGCTAAGGGTTATAAATCCAGATAAATCCTGACTTTTCGGGACATTTCCGTCTTTTCTAGCGTCTTCAATCTTTTTCGACGTCGCTTCTTCTGTTTTTTCTTGATCTTCGCCAGCCATATTTTACCTATTTTGAAATTTTGGCTAATTATACTAAATTTAAATGATTGTTTGTAAAGTAAATTATGTTTTAACCTTTTTAGCTCAAAAGGATCAAGAATGATCAATAGCGTAAATCAAGCTAACTTTAAATATGAGCCAAATTTTATCAACAAAAAGGTTGCTGGCTTTCAAAATAACTAAAATACCATAAATAAGAAGGATTTTGACATAAAATTTAACATCAAAGAGATAAAAAATCTCCTGTCCAGCGGCGCCCGCTAATATACGAGGTATCTTTTCTCTGAGCGGATTACGCTGGACGAAAAGATAAGTGTTTGGGGGTAAGATAAGTGGGCTAAACGGCTCTTTTAGTAAAAGCGAGGCAGAAAATCTAAAAAATTTATAAACACTAGCGGGGCGTTTGGTCTTGATAAGCTTAATCGGGATTTTTCGGGACATGATACGACCGACGTAGATGAATTTGCAACAAAATACATAAATCACGAACACCCGTTTTTGGGCATAGGATATAATGCGGAAGACAGGGGAATGGAGCTACTCGACTCGGATATGAGCGCGGATGAGTTTAAGGATAGATGGACCGAATATACCGTTTTAAAGCGTCTGGGTGAGAGTGGTGCGGAGAGAACAATCGTAGATGGCGAAAATATTGCGATAGTTGTGAATAAAAACAAAGCTCGCGTGGAGTTTAGGGAGCTTGATGGTATCGAGTATAAGGACGAGCAAGAAGGTGTTTATAAAATTCGTGCGAAATGCGATAGAAAAAGGCTTGGATATACAAAATTTGCTTGAAAACAGGGCTGAATTTAAAGAAAGCGAAAGCGAGATGGCGGTGTTTAAACCGATAAAAGCCGTGAGTAAAACCTATGAGGATAAAGACATTGGACGCGAGTTTTTCGAGAAATTTATCAAAGTTGAGCACGAAAGGGGGCGCTGATATAACCGAAATCTTAAATCAGCTTACTTAAATTGGCAAATTTGACGTAAAAGCGTAAAATGATAAAAATGATAAACGATATAAGCGGATTTAATGTAAGCCTAAATTTTGATTTTAACGACACTATCGGGCAAAATTTAAAAACTCTCAATGAAAAATAAGCTTCAAATTTGACCTCCACTCGGTCAAATTCAGCGCAGACCGAGTCGATTAATTACCACGCCCTTGACCACGACGTTCTAGACGAGAGCAAGCTTGCGGTTTGGGCGCAAAACGTAGAGTTTGCCAAGCTAAACGACAAGCAAAAAACAGGCTTTTGGCTTTAAAAACGGGCTTTAAAAAGCCGATATACAAGCCATACGATCCTGTGCTTACGCGCAAGGGCTATTTTTACTAAGCGGCTACACCGCGGAGGATAAAATCAGCGTTTGGGGCAGATAAACGGACTTGATCAAAGCGTTGGTAAGGACGAGTTGGCGGAGCTAAAAAGATTTATAGATAGTATGAAGGCTTTGCACTCAAATTCGTTTGACAAAAAAGACGAAGTTTTTAGCATGGACGGGTTTGTGAGTTAATTTAGCATCCATCTGGGAAGCTTTGGTAGTGGCGAAATTAAGGGCATGGGGCTTAGGATGGAACTTGATATGACCGAACTGTTCGACTTCGATATGGATTTGGACGAGTTTAAAGAAATAGCTCGAATTTAGCGCCGAAAGATACTAGGCGAATATGCAAACGTCAAAATCTCGCTCAAAGATGGTAGGTTAAATTTTAACCAAATTCCCCCAACGGTGCGAAACTTACATTGGGCAAAAGATGCAAAATCGCGTAAGCTACGCAGATGAAGCTAGCAAGAAGGAGTTTTTGAAATTTTTACAAGATGCGTTAAAAACGGTGAGAGTATCGGTGAAATGCTGCAAAATATCGCTAAAAAATGACGACTTTGACGAGAAAACTAGGTTGGAAGTGCAGGCGGATATGGCGAAATAAAAGAAATTTAAACCGATTCGGGCGACGGGTAAAAGCCAAACCTACGTCTACAAGGATATTAAACGCGAGTTTTTCGAGAAATTTATCAAAGTTGAGCACGAAAGGGGCGCGGATATAACGGAGTTTTTGCAAAAGTTGGATAAAAAATTCAAGATAGATGTTAAAATTTGACACTAAATTCATCTAAAATTTATAAAAGTTTAGGTAGAATCCAAGCCTTAACCAACAAAGCTCCATAAACTTTTAGATAAGTGCTTTTTGGTAACTTACCAAATTTAAGAAAGGTAGCAAGTATGTCAAAATACGCTATTATGAAGCACAGCGGTAAGCAATATCGTGTAAGCGAGGGTGAATATCTTAAGCTTGATCACTTTAATGCAGAAGCTAAATCGACCGTGGAAATTACAGACGTTTTGGTTGTAAATGACGGTTCAGTTAAGGTAGGTGCGCCGTTTGTAAAGGGTGCAAAAGTTGTCCTTGAAGTCGTAAATGAAGGTAAAGATAAAAAAATCGTTATCTATAAAAAACGCAGACGCAAAGACTCGAAGCTAAAACGCGGTTTTAGAAGGCAATTCACACGCGTAAAAGTAATAAGCATCGCAGGTTGAGGAGTAAAGTATGGCACACAAAAAAGGTCAGGGTTCAACCCAAAATAACCGAGATTCCATAGGTCGCCGTTTAGGTGTTAAAAAATTCGGTGGTGAATTTGTTCGGGCTGGAAATATCATAATCCGCCAAAGAGGAACTGCTACTCACGCTGGAAATAACGTGGGTTTAGGCAAAGATCATACCATTTTTGCTTTGATTGATGGATTTGTTAAATTTGAGAGATTGGATAAAGCCAGAAAGAAAGTTTCTGTTTATCCAGCCGCATAATCTAGGGGTGAAAGCCCCTTTTTCTCTTAAAATACTCATATCTAAAACCTTTTCTCATCCAAAGTATTTTATTTGCACAAACTTGTTTGAAAAACATCTAAAATTAGTCGAAAATATCGAGCTATCAACTAAATTTAAAATTTGACGTAG
The DNA here is from genome assembly GCA_052170535.1 of Campylobacter sp. Classification (GTDB taxonomy): domain Bacteria; phylum Campylobacterota; class Campylobacteria; order Campylobacterales; family Campylobacteraceae; genus Campylobacter_A. The sequence continues at coordinate 13,049 of JBQNAH010000007.1, forward strand.
AAATTGAAAATTTACAATAAACGATCCGCATAAATAATGTCGCTTAGCAAATTGTTTAAGAATTTAAATTAATATTATTTGTAAATTTTATATATAATATAAATATGCTTTTTAAAGATTAAAATAATTTTTCATTTCTTCTAAATTTCGCTATAATTGGGCACAAATTTTCAATACTAAGCGGATAAGTTTTTAAAATACCGACGTGTTAAATTTTTAGAATTTATAAGTGGCATGCAAAAGTGCAAACCGCAAAAAGGCATACGAAATGTTTATAGATAGTGTAAAATTTTCAGTTTCATCAGGTCACGGTGGAGCTGGTGCGGTGAGTTTTCGCCGTGAAAAACACGTTATTTTAGGCGGTCCTGATGGTGGCGATGGTGGCGATGGTGGCGATGTTTATTTTATAGTCGATAACAACACTCACACGCTGGCGGCTTACAAGGGTAAAAGATCGCTTAAAGCCAAAAACGGCGAGCCTGGAATGGGGAAATTAATGAACGGCAAAAAAGGCGAGAGTTTAAATTTAATCGTTCCGCCAGGCACTGCTGTTTATGATGACGATAGCGGAGAGTTGCTTTGCGATCTTACAAAAGAGGGTGAGAAAATTTTATTTTTAAAAGGTGGCAAAGGCGGTCTTGGAAATATACACTTCAAAAGTTCGATAAATCAAGCACCAGAATACGCTCAAAAGGGGCTTGAAGAAGAAACAAAAAAAATACGTTTAGAGCTTAAATTAATAGCCGATGTGGGTTTGGTCGGCTTCCCAAATGTCGGTAAATCAACCTTGATTTCAACCATTTCAAATGCAAAGCCACAAATTGCAAATTACGAATTTACAACCATTACGCCAAAACTAGGACTTGTCGAAGTCGATGAGTATAGCGGTTTTGTTATGGCGGATATTCCAGGTATTATCGAAGGTGCTAGCGACGGGCGCGGACTTGGGATTAAATTTCTTAAACACATTGAGCGAACCAAAATTTTGCTTTATATGATTGATTTGGCGAATTATCGAAGCCTTGAAGAGCAATATTTCACACTTAAAAGCGAGATAGAAAAATTCTCACCAGAGCTTGCAAAAAGGGATTTTGCTATCGCTTTAACCAGAATGGATGCGGTTGATAATTTAGACACACTTGTTGGTGAATTTTTACAAATTTTAGGGCTTAAAGGTAGCAAATTTTTTAAACAAAAAATGCTCGAATTTGACAACAAAAAGCCGTTTTTTGTATTGCCAATTAGTGCAGCAACAAACGAAAATATAAAAGAACTTAAATTTAATCTTCTTGAACTGCTTAAAAAAGAGCTTTGATGTCGTGGTTTTATCTTCTTAATGGCGGTATTGTCAAAAAAAACTCGTTTGCCAGGCTAAAAGCGTTGCAACAAAAAAGCGCGCACGTGTTTGGAATTTTTATCGCCTTTGCATTTATGGTGGCTAGCGATTTTTCGCTCGGCGCTTCGTATGCTGTTTTAGCAAGTGTCATTACATTTTCGCTCGGCGTTTTATTTTACGCTAAGTTAGCAAATTTACAAAAATACTTCACCATCTTGCCGATAATTAGCCGTGCTGCTTTAAAGCCGTCGCGCTAACTAGAAAAGAGAAAATTTTGATTTTATCATATTTGCTTATTACTGATTTTTCAAAGATTTTTTTAGCGATTAAAAAGCCAAATTCCTATCCCCTAAAAATATTTAATTAATTAAGCAGCTACTGATATGAAACCAAATTTAAATACAAATAATAACTTTTTACTAACAATTATGCAAGAAAAATTATTAAAAAATAAATATTTTAAATTTTTTAAAACTAGATTTATTGGAGGTGGCTAGGCTAAAAAATCGTTTATTAACGTGTATCAAAATTTAATTTAAAAGAGAAAAAATGAATATAGTTTTTATGGGAACACCAAGTTATGCAGTCAATGTTTTACTCCGTTTAGCAGAGAATTTTAACATATTGGGAGTATATACCCAGCCCGATAAGCCAGTTGGCAGGAAGCAAATTTTAACGCCTAGTGAGGTTAAGATTTATGCGCAAGAAAATTTGCCAAATGTCCCAGTTTTTACGCCCCAAACGTTAAGAAATGAAGCCGTGGTTGCTGAAATTTCAGCCTTAAAGCCTGATTTTATCATAGTTGCAGCTTATGGTAAAATTTTGCCAAAAGCCGTGCTTGATATAGCGCCTTGTATAAATTTGCATGCCTCGATTTTGCCTAAATATCGTGGCGCAAGCCCAATTCAAGCTGCGCTTTTAAACGGCGATGAAGAAACGGGCGTAACGGCTATGTTGATGAACGAAGGGCTTGATACTGGCGATATGCTTGATTTTGCATACACAAACTGTAAGGGCAAAACTAGTGAGGAGCTTTTTAACGAGCTTGGAGAAATGGGTGGTTTGCTCATTGTCGATGTTTTGAAAAATTATCAAAATTTAAACCCGATTAAACAAAACGAAGATGAAGCTACGTATTGTAAGAAAATTCAAAAAAGCGATGGTGAGATAGATTTTAACCAAAGTGCCGAGAGTATTTATAATAAATTCAGAGCCTTTACGCCCTGGCCTGGAATTTTTACAAAAAGTGGCTTGAAATTACTTAAAATCGAGCTTTGCGATAATAATTACCAAAGTGTGGTAAATGGAGAAATAGTTGAAATTTCAAAGAGTGGTTTTGTAGTTTCTTGCGCGGATAAAAGCCTAAAAATCGTATCTTTGCAAGAATCTGGCAAAAAGTGCGTTGATGCCAAATCATTCATAAATGGCAAACATTTAAATTTGGGCGATTTGTTAAATTAAAAGTGATTTAAAAAATATTTGATAAAATAGTGAAATTTTTAGGAGGTATGAATGAAAAAAGCATTAAGTATAGCTGGTGTTGATCCTAGTGGTGGGGCTGGTGTTATAGCTGATTTGAAGGTTTTTGTAGCTCACGGAGTTTATGCTATGGGTGCTATTACGGCAGTTACGGCACAAAATACAAATGGAATTTACGGTATGGAGCTAGTTAGCACCGATCTTATAAAAAAACAAATTGAGGCAATTTTTGAAGATATTTGCGTTGATGTTGTCAAAATAGGTGTTGTGCCAAGTGTTGAGATAATTAAAACCGTTGCGGATACGTTAAGAAATATTAAGAATTTGCCGCCTGTCGTGCTTGATCCAGTTATGAGTTGTAAAAATGGCGATATTTGGCTTGAAGGAAAAGCAAAAGATGCGATAGTTGAAGAGCTCTTTCCGCTTGCGACGGTCATCACCCCAAATCGTTTCGAGGCTAGAGAAATTTTAAAACGCGATTTAAAAAATGAATCTGATATGACAAAAGCTTGTGAGGATTTGTTGAAATTTGGCGTTAAAAGCGTTTATCTAAAAGGTGGCGATATAGACGGAGAATCGCTTGATATTTTTTACGACGGAAAAGAATTTGTAAAATTTGAGAATAAACGACTTGATACGACATCTACGCACGGTTCTGGTTGCTCTCTTTCAAGTGCGATAGCGTCAAATTTAGCCAACGGTCTAAGCTTAAAACAAAGCGTAAAAAATGCAAATGAGTATATTTTTAACGCCATAAAACAAGCCGTTTATGTAGGCGGTGGCTGCAATCCAGTTAATCACGTCCATAACATCAAAATTTAATGACCGTAAAGTTTATCGACAGCATTAATTCAACCCAGGATTTTTTAATCAAAAGCGTAAAAGACGGCTCTGTAACGCCGCCTTTTATGATTGTTGCGCGAATGCAAACTCAGGGCGTTGGAAGCAGGGGAAACGAGTGGCAGGGACTAGTTGGTAATTTATTTATGTCCTTTTGTATAGATAAGGAATTTTTACCAAACGACATACCGTCAAATTCGTTGTCGATTTATTTTACGATGATTATGCGCGAGATATTGCGCGTGGCGGGCTCTAATGTTTGGGTTAAGTGGCCGAATGATTTTTATGTTGATGAAACTAAAATCGGCGGAACGATAACGTCAAAACTTGGAGATGTTTATATCTGCGGCATAGGTTTAAATTTGATTCAAGCTCCTGAAAATGCTGGTATTTTAGATATTAATTTATCAATTACTGATATTGTTGATAAATATGTAAAATGTTTGTATGAAAAGATGAGTTGGAAAGAAATTTTTTCTAAATTTGCTTTTGATTTTGAGAAATCTAAAGCGTTTTTTACGCATCGATTTGATAAAAAAATATCTTTAAACGATGCGATTTTGCTTGAAGACGGTTCATTATTTGTCAATAATGAGAGAATTTTTTCAATGAGATGAGGGTTGATTTGTTAGGTATTTTAAGACAAAATTTTTATGATTGCTATTGTGATATGGTTAGAATTTTTAAAGATTACAGTACCTTAACAATTAAGGACGCATTTACTTTTATCGCGATTTCATCGGCTATTAGCGTTTTGCCTTTTATATATCTATATGTAAAATATGAGCAAAATTTCTTCGTTTATCAGAGTATTTTTGCTATTGTTTTGGATTTGATAATAATTCTTGTTTCATACAACAGCGATAAATATATAAAAATTATGATTGCCTGGTTTTATTTTTATTTCTTTTTGATAACGCTGATTTTTGTCGGATATTACGGCTGGGAGAGCGGAAGCGGTATGTTTATTTTCGTTTTAATTCTCCTAAATTACTTTGTTGCGATAGAAAACAGCTCTCTTTCAAATTCACTAGCGACGTTTATTATCACATTTTTTTCGATATTTTTTTATATCAAATTAAATTTTTACCCATCTGATTTTTCAGACGAGATGGATCTGTTTTTAAGATGGCATTTTATTTTAAATTTCCTGGTTGTAACTGTAAGTTCGTTTATGGTTTCTTTCTTTTATAAGGTTTTGTTAAAAAATGCAATTTTAAAGAAAAAGAAAGAAAAAGATGACATTAAGCTTAGCGCGAAAATGGATTTTTTAACTGGACTTTTAAATCGTAGAGCCATAGAAGAAGAGCTGTCGGCTAAAATTCTTTCAAGTAGCGATATCAAAAGCGTTTTTATAATAATAGGCGATATTGATAACTTTAAAAGTATAAACGATACTTACGGACATATTTTTGGCGATACTGTTATAAAGGTTGTCGGACAAAAATTACTAAGCAGTTTTAGAAATAACGACTTGGTTTGCAGATGGGGTGGGGAGGAATTTTTTATATTTTGCAAGAATATAAATTTACAAACCGCAAAGGCGATTACTGAGCGTGCTAGAAAAAATATCCACGAACAAAAGATAAAATTTGAAAGCAAGATAATAAATGTTTCCATAACATTTGGTGCAGTTTTTTGCAATGATTTGACAAATTACGATATAAATACATTGATTAAAAAAGCTGATGAATTGCTACTTTACGGAAAATCAAACGGCAAAAATCAAGCAAATTTTGCAGAGGTGGCGTTTTGATGTTGCGTTTTGGGACATTTGCTTTTGAGCAAAAGATTTATATGATATTAGCTATCGTTTTTGCTTCTATGACGGCTTATTATTCTTACTTATTTTACGGTTTAGATCTTGGATTTCTTTTAAATTTAAATATCTTAGCCACTTGTGTTTTTCTTTTGATTTTTATTTTATCTTGGAAAAATTTTATAATCTATGTAAATATTTTAACCAGGGTGCAAGTTATTATTTTTTCGGCTTCGACAACGCTTTGTTTTGGCTGGGGATACGGATATGAATATTATTTATGCGGTATGTTTTTAACGATGTTTTTTGACATTAAGGGAGAGAAAAATTTAACAAATATTTTTTTAAGCATAGCAACGGCTGTTTTCGTGTCAGTTTATTATGTTACCGAAATTCTAGGCTATACTTATTACGATATTTTGCCAGATTACATTAGCGGCAATAAAACGAATTTTTTATTGGCAAATTTGATTTTGATGGTCATTTGTGTAACTCTTTATCAGCAATTTTTAAATTTAAATTACTTTAATGAAATTTTAAATTTGGATATGCAAAAAATATTTTACAAACGATTGGCAAACTACGATCCGCTAACTGGACTTTTAATCAGACAGTCATTTTATACGAGCGTGGTTGATAGATTTCCAAAAGATGAGCTTATAAGTATCGGCGTTTTAATATTAGATATTGACCATTTTAAATCCATAAACGATACGTTTGGGCACGACGTCGGAGATAGGGTTTTAAAACAAGTCGCTAAAATTTTAAGATCAAGCCCTAGAAAATACATTATTGCTCGTTGGGGCGGGGAAGAATTTGTGGTTTTATCCTACGACGCAACAAAACAAGAGCTGGACGAATACGCTGAAAATTTACGAGCGGATATAAATAAACATAACTACGATTTGGACGGATTAAACGTTAGTGTTAGCATTGGTGGAGTTTGTGTTGAAAATATGATATTTTGCTTAAATGAATTTCAAAGAGTTCTTTACAGTGCCGATAAGAATTTGTATTTTTGTAAAAATCGCGGTAGAAATTCGGTAAAAATTACTAGAATGTAGTTTATAAAATTTTGAAAAAATACAAGATACGAAAATAAACTTTTATAAAGTAAAATTTTTGTAAAATGAGATAATAAATTTTTAGAAAGAAATTCAATGTGTGAAGTTATTACGATAGCAAACCAAAAGGGTGGTGTTGGAAAAACAACTACGGCGGTAAATTTGGCTGCCTCGCTTGCGGTTGCTGAAAAAAGAGTCTTGCTTATTGATATTGATCCGCAGGCAAATGCAACGACTGGTATGGGTTTTAGCAGAAATGATTATGAATACAACATATATCACGTTTTAACGGGTCGCAAAAAACTATCTCAAATAGTTCTTAAAACAGAAATTCCGACGCTTTTTTTAGCTCCTTCAAACATAGGCTTGGTCGGAATAGAGCAAGAACTTAACGATCAAAGCAAGGATTATCAAAAAATTTTAAAAGGCAAGATAGAAGAGGTTTTGGATCGTTATGATTTTATCATCATAGATAGTCCACCCGCTCTTGGTAGCATAACGGTTAATGCATTAAGTGCAAGCGATAGCGTTATAATCCCTATCCAGTGCGAATTTTACGCCCTTGAAGGTTTGGCGCAAATTTTAAATACTGTAAAGATTATCAAAAAAACTATAAATCCAAAGCTAAATATCAAGGGCTTTTTGCCAACTATGTATAGTTCGCAAAACAATCTTGCTAAAGAAACAGTAGCAAATTTAAAGCAGCATTTTGAAAATAAGTTGTTTAAAAGTAGGGACGGTGAGGACGAATTTGTAATAGTTCCTAGAAATGTCAAACTTGCTGAGAGTCCAAGTTTTGGTAAGCCAGTGATTTTATATGACATAAAATCACCAGGATCAATTGCGTATCAGAATTTGGCGTATTCTATTTTAGGATAAAATATGGCTAAGAAGAGTTTAGGTCGCGGGCTTGGAGCGATTTTAGAAGATGTAGAAAAGGCGTATGAGGCCGAGCTTGGTGGCGATTATGGGGATAGAGTTCAAGAAATTTTTTTACAAGACATAACGCCAAATCCATATCAGCCAAGAAAAAAATTCGACGAAACTTCCTTGCTGGAATTAAGCGAAAGCATTAAACGACACGGATTAATTCAGCCAATAGTCGTTATCCAAAAGGAAGATGGCTATATGCTTTTAGCTGGCGAGAGACGTTTTAGAGCCACAAAAATGCTCGGCGAAAGCAAGATAAAGGCAATCGTTGTTGATATTCAGAGCAAGAGTTTGCGCGAGCTTGCATTGATAGAAAATATACAAAGAGAGGATCTAAATCCAATAGAATTGGCGAATTCTTACAAAGAATTAATCCAGGAGCATAAAATAACCCAAGATGCGTTGGCTACGATAATACATAAGAGCAGGGTTCAAATAACAAACACGCTTAGGCTTTTAAATTTGAGCGATCAAACAAAAGAGTATATAAAAGAAGGCAAAATAACGCAAGGTCACGCAAAAGTCATCGTTGGACTTGATGCAAAAGATGAAAAAGTGGCGGTTGATACGATAATTGGTCAAAGATTAAGCGTGCGCGAAACTGAGAATTTAGTTAAACGACTTAAAGATAAAAATTTGCCTAAAATTAGCGTTAAGCTAGATAACGATTATGTTTCAAGGCTTGATGTTTTAAAGGGCGTGTTGTTAAAATTTAACCTAAAAGTTAGTACAAAAGCCAAAAAAATCACGCTTGAATTTGACGATATAGAGCAGATTCAAAATTTAATTGATAAGATAAAATAGCATTTTTTATAAATTTTAGCTTTTTTTATCCTTTTTTTTTGTAGAATTAAAAGCTTTAAAATAATAGTAAAGGAGAGTTGATGTTGGAAATAGATTTGCCATTAGTCATACTAACGGCAGTTGTCTTTCTAGGACTTATTTTTATTCTAAATTCTGTATTGTATAAACCATTGCTAGGTTTCATCGATGCTAGAAATAACGCTATAAAAATTGACGAAGATAGCACTAGCAGAAACGCTAGCGATTTGGCTTTGTATGAATCCGAGATAGAGAAAATTTTATCAGCCGCTAGAAGCGAAGCTGGCAAGATTAGGCAAGATGCTATAAATTTAGCCAAAGATTCGGCTAGTAAGCTTATTAGCGAGAAAAAAGCCATATTGGAAGCCGATTATAACTTGTTTATACAAAATTTACAATCAAATAAAGATGAATTAAGTGAAAATTTATATTCTAAATTGCCGGAATTTAGATCCGCTCTTAAATCAAAGCTTTCAAGGATTTGATATGAAAATTATGAAAATTTTATTGTTTTTAACTCCGCTTGTTCTAATGGCTAATCAGAGTGGCGAAAACGGTTACGATATAGTTCCAAGAGTGCTTAACTTTTTGCTTTTTGCAGGAATTTTATATTATTTTATAGCCAATCCTATAAAAAATGCATACAAAGCCAGGATAAATTCTATAGCTGCCAAACTTGACAGTGTTCAGCAAAAGTTGAAAGAATCTAAACTAAAAAAAGACGGGATGCTTGTTAGGGTTGAAGATGCTAAAGAAAGTGCTAAAATTTTGATAGAAACGGCAAAAAAAGAAGCCGCTTTAATCTCTGAAAAGATAAAAAATGATACAAAACAAGAGATTATAAATTTAGAGAAAAATTTCCAAGATCAAAAAGAATTTGAGCAAAGACGTATCGCAAAGAGTGTCGTTGCAAAAGTGATTGATGAAATATTTGCTAATGATAATGCAAAAGTTGATCAAGGCGAATTAATAAATATCGTGCTTAAAAAGGTTGGCTGATGAAAGATTTGGTAGCAAAAAGATATGTAAAAGCCCTTTTGGCTGATTTAAATAGCGACGAATTTAATTTATTTTTAAGTAACTTAAAAGAAATTTCGTCCGCTTTTTCAAGTGATAAATTTATAAATATTATAAATTCTCCAACCATAAACAATAAAGAAAAGATTGATTTTATACTTTCGCTTGTTGGCGAAGATAACAAAAAATTTGTAAATTTTATTAGACTTCTTGGCGATAGTAAGAGATTGGATATTTTACCAAATGTTGCCGATGAACTTTTGATTCAAAAATCAAAAGTGGATAATGTCTATTACGGCAAAATTTACGCAAGTCAAAGCATAACGGCTAGCGAAATTGCAAATTTGGAGCGTAGTTTTTCGAATAAATTCGGAGCGAAGGTTGTTTTAGAATTGGCGCAAGGCAATTATAACGGTATTAAGATTGAGTTAGATAATTTGGGTGTTGAGGTTAGTTTTTCAATTGACAGACTAAAAACCCAAATGAGTGAATACATATTAAAAGCAATTTAAAGGAGAAATAGCGTGAGCGGAAAAATTAGAGCTGATGAAATAAGTGCTATCATCAAAGAGAGGATTGAAAATTTCAATCTTGATGTTGATATAAACGAAATTGGTAAAGTTATATCTGTTGCAGATGGTGTTGCAAACGTTTATGGTTTGAAAAACGTTATGGCAGGAGAAATGGTCGAATTTGAAAGCGGCGAAAAGGGCATGGCTCTTAACCTTGAAGAAAGTAGCGTGGGTATCGTTGTTTTAGGTAAGGTTGATGCTATTAAGGAAGGAAGTAGCGTAAAAAGATTAGGCAAGCTTCTTCGCGTTCCTGTAGGCGATGCTTTGATAGGTCGCGTTGTAAATTCGCTAGGCGAGCCAATAGACGCGAAGGGTCCTATTGAAGCTACTGAAACTCGTTTTGTCGAAGAAAAAGCAAAGGGTATTATGGCTAGAAAAAGCGTTCACGAACCTTTGCAAACAGGTATTAAGGCTATTGATGCACTTGTGCCGATTGGTAGAGGACAAAGAGAGCTTATTATCGGAGATCGCCAAACTGGTAAAACAACTGTTGCTATTGACACAATCATAAATCAAAAAGGTCAAGACGTAATTTGTATATATGTTGCTATTGGTCAAAAACAATCAACAGTAGCACAAGTTGTTAAAAAGCTAGAAGAATACGGAGCAATGGATTATACTATCGTTGTTAATGCTGGCGCATCAGATCCTGCTGCACTTCAATACCTAGCACCTTATGCTGGTGTAACGATGGGTGAATATTTCCGTGATAACTCACGTCATGCGCTTATTGTTTATGATGATTTGTCTAAGCATGCGGTTGCATATCGTGAAATGTCGCTTATTTTACGTCGCCCACCAGGTCGCGAAGCATATCCTGGAGATGTTTTCTATCTTCACTCACGTTTGCTTGAAAGAGCAAGTAAATTAAACGATAAACTAGGTGCTGGTTCGCTAACAGCTTTACCTATCATCGAAACGCAAGCTGGCGACGTATCAGCGTATATTCCAACAAATGTTATTTCTATTACCGATGGTCAAATTTTTCTTGAAACTGACCTGTTTAACTCAGGCATACGTCCAGCCATAAACGTCGGTCTTTCTGTTTCTCGCGTTGGTGGTGCTGCTCAAATCAAAGCCACAAAGCAGGTTTCTGGAACGTTGCGTCTTGATTTGGCTCAATACCGCGAACTTCAAGCTTTTGCACAATTTGCAAGTGATCTTGATGAGAGCTCCAGAAAGCAGCTAGAAAGAGGTCAAAGAATGGTTGAAATTTTAAAACAACCTCCATACAGTCCGTTGCCAGTTGAAAATCAGGTTTTGATTATTTTTGCTGGTGCAAAGGGATACTTAGATGATTTATCTACAAGTTCTGTAACAAAATTTGAGGCTGAATTGTATCCTTATGTGGAGGCCAAATATCCTGAAATTTTTGAACAAATCAGAACTAAAAAGGCGCTTGATAAAGAAGCTGAAGAATTATTGCATAAAGTATTGAAAGAATTTAAAGCGACTTTTGCTGTTAATTAAGGTTAAAATATGTCAAATTTAAAAGATATAAAACGAAAGATTAAAAGCGTTCAAAATACTCAAAAAACGACGCGTGCAATGAAGCTTGTTTCTACGGCTAAACTTAGAAAAGCCGAAGAAGCTGCACGCCATTCAAGGGTATATGCGCTCAAAATCAATGAAGTTTTATCGGAAATAGCATATAAAATCAATCAATATCGTTCGATAAATTCCGAAAGTAAATTCTTTAATGTAAAAGAAGATATTGAAAAGGTTGATATTATTTTTGTTACTGCCGATAAAGGACTTTGTGGTGGTTTTAATGTCCAAACTATCAAAACTGTTAAGAATATGATAAGCGATTTTAAAGCCAAAAAGGTCAAAATTCGTCTTCGCGCGGTTGGTAAAAAAGGTATAGAATTTTTTAATTTTCAAAGCATTGATTTGCTAGAAAAATATATTGGGGTTAGCTCGTCCCCTACTTACGAAAAGGCTCAAAGTATCATTAAAGATGCGATTGATGATTTTGTAAATGGCGTAACTGATAAGATTGTTTTGGTGCATAACGGCTATAATAATATGATTTCTCAACAAATTCGTATTAATGACATTGTGCCAGTCGAGCCACCTAAAATTGTGAACATGGAAACGAATTCTTTGATGGAATTTGAGCCTGTTGATGATGGCAAAATTCTTGATGAATTGCTAAACAAATATTTTGAGTATAGTATGTATTACGCTCTTGTCGATAGTCTTGCAGCTGAGCATAGCGCTAGAATGCAAGCGATGGATAATGCCACAAATAATGCAAAAGAGCGTGTTGGACAATTAAAATTGTCGTATAATAAGGCTCGTCAAGAGTCTATAACTACTGAGTTGATTGAGATTATCAGTGGTGTTGAATCAATGAAATAATTTAAGGAGTAATAATGAAAGGTATCATTTCTCAGGTTATGGGACCTGTGGTGGATGTTGATTTTTCCGACTATCTGCCGAAGATAAACGAAGCTATTGAAGTAAATTTCGAAGTTGAAGGCAAGAGTAATAAGCTTATTCTTGAAGTAGCTGCGCATTTGGGCGATAATCGTGTCAGAACAATAGCGATGGATATGAGCGAAGGATTGACACGTGGTTTGACTGCGACCGCTCTTGGTGCACCTATTAGTGTTCCAGTTGGTGAAAAGGTTTTGGGTAGAATTTTTAACGTGGTTGGCGATTTGATTGATGAGGGCGAGAGTGTAAATTTCGACAAACGCTGGACTATACATCGCGATCCACCACCTTTTGAAGAACAAAGTACTAAGAGTGAAATTTTTGAAACTGGTATAAAGGTGGTCGATCTTTTAGCTCCTTACGCAAAGGGTGGCAAGGTAGGACTATTCGGCGGTGCTGGTGTTGGTAAGACAGTTATTATTATGGAGCTTATTCACAACGTTGCGTTTAAACATAGTGGTTACTCTGTATTTGCAGGCGTTGGTGAAAGAACCCGCGAAGGAAATGACCTTTATCACGAGATGAAAGAGAGTAATGTTTTGGATAAAGTTGCCTTGTGCTACGGTCAGATGAACGAACCACCTGGGGCAAGAAACCGTATTGCACTAACGGGTCTAACGATGGCAGAGTATTTCCGCGACGAGATGGGACTTGACGTTTTGATGTTTATAGACAACATCTTCCGTTTCTCTCAATCTGGCGCGGAGATGTCAGCACTTCTTGGTCGTATTCCATCAGCTGTTGGTTATCAACCGACTTTGGCGAGCGAGATGGGTAAATTCCAAGAGCGTATCACATCTACTAGAAAGGGCTCTATTACGTCCGTTCAGGCTGTTTATGTCCCAGCCGATGATCTTACCGATCCCGCCCCAGCGACCGTTTTTGCTCACCTTGACGCGACTACCGTTCTAAATAGAGCTATTGCGGAAAAGGGAATTTATCCAGCGGTTGATCCGCTTGATTCGACTTCGAGAATGCTTGATCCTCAAATTTTGGGAGAAGAGCATTACAAAGTTGCTCGTGGCGTTCAAGCTGTCCTTCAAAAATATAAAGATTTGCAAGACATCATAGCAATTCTTGGTATGGACGAACTTAGCGAAGAGGATAAAGTTACGGTTGATCGCGCTAGAAAAATAGAGAGATTTTTATCTCAACCGTTCTTTGTAGCCGAAGTTTTCACTGGTAGCCCAGGTAAATATGTTAGCCTTGAAGAGAATATTGCTGGCTTTAAAGGAATTTTAGATGGCAAATACGACGAGCTACCAGAAGCTGCATTTTATATGGTTGGCAACATAGACGAGGTAATAGCAAAAGCCGAGAAGCTAAAAGGCTAAATTTAAAGGAAACGTAATGGATAAATTACATTTAGAGATTGTTACGCCTGATGGGTTGATTTTTTCTAATAACGTCAAAAGTGTGGTTTTACCGGGTAATGAGGGTGAATTTGGCGTTCTACCCGGACACGCTTCGCTAGTTTCTTTGCTTCGTGAAGGTATTATAGAAATCGAAAGTGATCTTAAAAAGCACGATGTTGTAGCTATAAATTGGGGGTATGTCAAAATCGATGAAGGCAAGGTTGTTATTTTAGCCGATGGAGCGGTTTATGTTTGTGGAACATCAGAAAGTGAGATCGCAAATTCCTTAGAAAAGGCAAAGTCGCTCATTCAAAGCATGAGTAGTGATACAAACACGTTGGCAACGATAGTTACAAAACTTGATAGTATAGTAAGAGCGCGATAGTGGGTGGCATAGATATTTTTTTAAACTACTTCTCAAGAAGTAGTTTTATTACTATTTTTGTTTTGTTTTGGCTATCTAGTTATTTTATAGTTAGTTTTACGATACTTTTTTCACGTATGGTTGAGCTAAATATTTGGCAAAAAAAGGAACAGATTGCTCTTGAATCCTTACTAATGGGTTCAAGCGGCATAGGTAGCGAGTCTGTTTTGAAGCGTTGTTCGACTGGTAAAATTTCCAAAGAAAAGTTGTCTGTTTGTGTCAGTATAGCCGAGAAAAACGCTACTAGCGGTATTACGTGGCTTAGCATTGTAGCTTCAACATCGCCGTTTATCGGACTTTTCGGTACGGTCGTGTCTATTCTTGAGACCTTTTCTCAACTAGGACAAGGTGGAGCAAATTCATCTCTTAGTGTGATTGCGCCGGCGATTTCAGAAGCACTTGTTGCAACGGGAGCTGGAATTTTTGTAGCTATTCCAGCATATACGTTTTCTTTGCTGATTAAACGTAAAGCCTACGAGCTTATGAGTGTGATTAGGCGTGAGATAGATATTATGGTGGCTACTAAGGACGCTATGGATGATTAACCTTGATGAAACACCAGAGCTTAATATCACACCACTGGTTGATATTATGCTTGTATTGCTTGCTATTTTGATGGTTACTACTCCGACTATCGTTTATGAAGAGCAAATTTTACTTCCCGATGGCTCAAAAACAAAGACTTCATCAGCTCAGAAAAAGGATCTTACTGTGATAGTTGATTCGGCTAGAAAGGTTAGAATAGAGCAAAGCACGATGAGTTTGCAAGAGTTGCCGGACAACATTGTATTAATTTCTGCAAAATACGATAAGAATTCCCCAGTTTATATAAAGGCTGATAAAACCTTAATATACGATGACGTTATGTTTGTTTTAAAAAGTATGAAAAATGCCGGTTTTACCAAGGTTGCATTAGAAACTAATGGATAAATTTGATACAAGAGTAAATAATCTAGGTTATTTTACTATTTCTGTTTTGTTATACCTTTGCATAGTGGTTGGAATTTTTGTAAAACTTACCTATTTTAATGAGATACCTAAGAAATTTACAGATACAAGAGATGCGTTTATGGACATTATGATAGTTGAGCGCGAATCAAGTCCGGTAGTAAAAGCTCCTGAAAAAAAACAAGAGATTGTTAAAGAACCAGAGCCTGTTAAAGAAGAGCCTAAGATAGAAGATCCAAAGCCCGATACAACTATTAAACCAGTAGAACCAGAAACACCAAAAGAGTCAGAAATAGTAAAACCAGAGCCAGAGGCACTAAAAAAGGAAGAAAAGCCAGATTTGCAGGATTTGTTTAAGAGTATCGATACTAAAAAGTTAAAACAAGATCAGGTTGTGAAAAAAGAGCCAAAAGAGCAAAGTCGTAAAAAACCAGAAAAATCATCGCCTACTCCGCAAAAGAAAGCTAGCGATGTTATAAGTTCTTTGACGCTTGATAAGGTTTCTAGCGTGCCAAAATCGCAAATGACTGGCGAATACAATGAATATTTTGGTAAAATTTCTAGAATTTTACAACAAAAATGGAGTGCTTATATAGCTGATTCTGATGCTAATGTCGAAGTAGAGATAACTATCGAAATGGACGGAAGTTTTAGTTATGACATTAAAAAGCTTTCTTATGATCAAAAATTTAACGATAAGGTTAGGGATTTTTTAAGAAGTATGACATTTGAGAAATTTCCAGTGCCGATAAAACTTGGTAGAGCTGCGAAATTTGCAACAAATATCGAAGATAAATTACAATAAATGGAGAGAGTATGAGAAAAATTGTGTTATTTTTTAGTTTTGCCTTGTGGCTTTTTGGTGCTGATGCGACTATATCGCTAGTAAATAGAGGTATGGCTTTACCTAAAATAGTTTTGCAAGATGCCAGTTTAGCAACTAGCGATGAGACTTTTAAGAGCAAATTTCATAAAATTATGCTTGGAGATTTGAAGGTTAGCTCGGATTTTGAGGTTGTTGATGAGTATATTCAAAGCACTTATGAGGGTGATTCTGATACAAACGTGATGAGCCAAAAGGGTGCTCAGCTGATTTTTAGGTATGCTGTCGAAGGAAGTGCGCATTCTCCACTCACTTTAAAAGTCAAGCTAATTAACGCAAAAACAGCAACCGTTCAGTATGAGAAAATTTACACTTTAAGCGATGGCGCGAGGTATCCATTTTTGGCTCACGGAGCTATTGTTGAGTTGATTAATCATCTGCAAATGCCACCGGTTGATTGGATGAATAAATACATCATTTTTGCTCGTGGAACTGGGCAAAAACAAGCTGAAATCGTGGTTGCAGATTATACCCTAACGTTTCAAAAAACGCTCATAAAAGGCGGTCTTAACATTTTTCCAAAATGGGCTAATGCCGAGCAAACGGCATTTTATTATTCAGATTATAGTGGTTCAAAGTTAGTGCTTTATAGATATGAAGTTGCCAGTGGTCGCAAAAGTAAAATTTTAGACAGTAATGGCGGTATGCTAATTGCTTCTGATGTAAGCAGTGATGGTATGAAACTACTTTTAACGCTTGCTCCACAAGATCAACCTGACATTTATATGTATAATATGGGTTCAAAAAAACTTACGAGAATCACTGATTATACCGGCATTGACGTAAATGGAAATTTTGTAGATAATGATTCAAAAGTTGTTTTCGTGTCCGATAGATTGGGTTATCCAAATGTGTTTTCTAAAAATATTGGAAGTAGCGGGGTTGAACAAATGGTTTATCACGGTAAAAACAACAATTCTGTGAGTGCATATAAAAATTATGTCGTTTATTCTAGTCGTGAAGATGCCAAAGGTGCTTTTGGACGCGATTTTAACATATATATGATCTCAACTCAAACCGATCAAATCAGACAATTAACATCTGGGGGTAAAAATTTATATCCTAGATTTTCTAGTGATGGCGAGAGTGTGATTTTCATAAAAGAGCTTGGCGGACAAAGTTCGCTTGGTGTAATTAGAGTAAATGAAAACAAAAGTTTTCAATTTCCGTTAAAAATTGGCAAAATTCAGTCAATTGATTGGTAACATTTTGTAAATTTTATGGTATAATCACGAGAAATTTTTTAAAAAGGATAGAAAATGAAAAAAGTAGTTTTAGCTTCTGCTGTGGTAGCGGCTTTGTTGATGAGCGGTTGTAGCTCAAAAAATCCTGAGGTTGATATGAGTGCTGATGCAAATAAAGGCGCTATGGATACTCAATCAAATTCTATGAGTGATGCTGAGAGATTGCAACAACTTATTTCTAGCATTGAAAGTCAAGTAAAAACAGTTTATTTTGATTTTGACAAATTTAACATCAAAGGCGACGAGCAAGGTAAGATTAGCACAAACGCTAGTTTGTTTAACCAAGGTGGTGCGGAGAATTTATCTATCAAGGTAGAAGGTAATTGCGATGAGTGGGGCACAGATGAATATAACTATGCACTTGGTCTTAAAAGAGCAAAAGCCGCAAAAGATGCTCTTGTAAGACAAGGCGTAAATGCAGATAGAATAGCCGTTGTAAGTTATGGCGAAAGCAATCCAGTTTGTACAACAAAAACAAAAGATTGCGATGCTCAAAACAGACGTGCAGATTTTAAAGTACTTCCATAATTTTATATGATAAATCGTCAAAATTTAGTAGCTCTCCTTGTGGGAGTTACTTTTGCTACAACTCATTCTCAGGAAGTTTCTGTATATGATGCCAGTAATTTAGGCGATCAAAATCCATACGGGTCGGCAGATTCCAAAAAACAAGTTATCCAAAGCAATCAATTAAGCCAGAGTATTAGTGATATAGATGATTCTTTAAGCCAAGCACTTGAACGTATAGAGGGGCTTCAAAGTGTTATAGATGGTTTAAATGCAAAGATTTCAAAACTTGAAAGACGCGTTAATGATTTGGAAAACGGTGGTGTTGCTAGTTTTGATACTAATTCGTCAAATTCTGAAATTTTAGAGCTTCGTAAATATGTCGAAGAGAGTCGGTCGATACAAGAAGCCAATAATGAGAAAATAACAAAAGCATTACAAGAAATGGGTGCTTTGATAGATAAGAGCAACCTAAAAAAAACTAGTGAAAAAGATGATGCAAAAAGTGCTTCGTCCAAGACAAAAGACTCACAAGCAACCACGCCCGATTCTTCTAAACCAAAGAAAGATTTTGCAAAACAAAAGAATTCTGATATAGCTAGTGAAGCCAAGAAGCTTTTTGATTCTGGAAAATTAGAAGATGCAAAAGATAGGCTTGAATATCTTATAAGCAAGGATTTCCGTCCAGCTTTGGCAAATTATTATTTGGGTGAAATTTCGTATCAGCAAAAATTATACAATAATGCGATCAAGTACTATCAAAAAAGCATAGAGCTTTATGACAAGGCTGATTATACACCAAAGCTTCTTTACCACACCGCAATAAGTTTTGATAAGATAAAAGACACACAAAGTGCAAACCGTTTTTATAAGGCTTTAAAACTCGGATATCCAGAGAGCAAGGAAGCCAAAGCTTCGCCTAACAGGCAGTAAAACCTTAATTTAATATTTTTTATTGTATAATCACGTTTATTTTATTTATTAGGAGAAAGCGTGAAAGAACAAGTTATAGCTATGTTTTATGAGTTAAAAGATGCAAATACTGGTGAAATTTTAGAGTCAAATATGCAAAGTGGAAATGAAATTTCGTTTCTAACTGGTCGAGGACATATAATACAAAAGCTCGAAGAAGAGGTTTTAAAATTAAATATCGGCGATTTAAAAACCATTGTTATTCCTGCCGCACAAGCTTGTGGTGAGTATGATAGTAATGCCGTTCAAATTCTTCCAAAAGAGCAGTTTGCTGGCATTGAATTAAAAGAAGGCATGGAGCTTTTTGGTCAAGGCGAAAATGGCGAGAGTGTGCGCGTCATAGTTAAAGCAATAACTGATGATGATGTAACTGTTGATTTTAACCACGTTTATGCTGGCAAAGATTTGGAATTTAAAGTTCAAATTTTTGACAAACGCGACGCAACAGAAGATGAAATTGCGACTGGTATGGTTGCTGGATCTCATACTTGCGGTTGTGGCGGACACGACGATGGCGGATGTTGTGGCGGACACGGTCATCATGGTCATGAGCATGAGTGCGGTTGTGGCGGACACGGACATCATCATTAAGATTTAGTATGAGTTCGGTATTTATTTTTCCAGGTCAGGGTTCTCAAAGCGTTGGTATGGGAAGGGAAATTTATGAAAATTTTTCTGTCGCAAGAGAACTTTTGCAAAACGCTAGCGATAGCTTAAAAATCGATTTTAAAAAGCTTTTGTTTGAAGAAAACGACATTTTGTCAAAGAGCGAATTTACACAACCGGCGATCGTTTTAAATTCTCTTATGTGCTTTTTGGCTTTTAAACAAAGGCTAGATTTGCAACCTAAATTTAGCCTAGGACATTCGCTTGGTGAATTTAGTGCATTGGCTGTCAGTGGTGCGTTTGATTTTGTAAATGCTATAAAAATAGTAAATTTGCGTGGCAAGTTTATGCAAGAGGATTGCGACGGTAAAAATGTCGCGATGATGGTTATATTAGGGCTTGATGATGAAAAAGTAGAGCAAATTTGCGCTTTGGCGCAAAGTGAAAATGCCAAAATTTATGCCGCAAATTACAACTGCGATGGACAAGTCGTTGTTGCTGGTTTAAGAGATGATTTGGTTAAATTTGAGAGTGAATTTAAAAATTCTGGTGCAAAAAAAACGATGATGCTTAATATGTCTGTTGTTAGTCATTGTCCGATTTTGCAAAATTCTGGTGCAAAACTTGTGGCAAAATTAGATGAAATTTTGGCTGATAGTTTTAGCCCTGTCATTTCAAATGTTACAGCTAATGCCTACGATACAAAAATTCAAGCTTTAAATTTGTTAAAAAATCAGCTCATAAAGCCTGTTTTATACAAACAAAGCATAAACAAATGTGAAACAGATTGTTTTATAGAATTTGGAGCTACGGTGCTAAAAGGTATAAATAAAAAAATCACGCAAAAGCCGACTTTTTGCGTTACTGATCTGAAAAGCTTGGACGATACTATAATGAATTTGGAGGGTAAATGATAGCGATTTTAGGGGCTATGCGAGAGGAGGTTACGCCACTACTTAAAGCTGTTGGCGAGTATAAAGAGGTAAAATATGCAAATAATATTTTTTATCTTGCAAACTATAAGGGCAAGGACTTAGTTATCGCGTATTCAAAGATCGGAAAAGTAAATGCAGCTTTAACAGCTACTGTTATGATAGAGAAATTTGGTGCCAGGAAAATGCTTTTTAGTGGAGTTGCTGGTGCGTTAAATGACAATTTGGCAGTTGCAGATATGCTTTTTGGCGAGCAACTCGTACAGCACGATGTTGATATTACGAGCTTTGGTCATCCGTATGGATATGTGCCAGAGACTAGCATTTTTATCAAAAGTGATGAGATTTTAAATGCTTTGGCTAAGAAAATAGCCCAAAAAAAGTGCATAAATTTGCTTGGCGGGATCATTGCAACGGGTGATCAATTTATCTGCGATGAAACCAAAAAAGAGTGGATAAAAACCACATTTAAAGCTGATGCGACCGAAATGGAGGGCGCAAGTGTGGCTTTGGTTTGCGAAAGCCTTGGTGTGCCGTTTTTTATACTTCGCGCCATTAGCGATGGGGCAAACGGTGGTGCTGAATTTGACTTTGATAAATTCTTGCAAGACTCAGCCAATGTTAGTGCTGATTTTGTTTTGAGTATGGTTGAAGAGTTATGATAGAGCTTAGCAAGCGTCTTTTAAGGCAAGTTGGACAAACTAATGCCAAATATAAAATGATCCAAGGTGGCGATCGTGTTCTTTTGGGTCTTAGCGGAGGCAAAGATAGTCTTGCTTTGGCTCACGTTTTAAAACATATTCAAAACGTCGCTCCATACAAATTTGAGTTTAAAGCCGTTACGTTAAGTTACGGTATGGGCGAGAATTATGCGTATTTGACGAGACATTGTAATGATCACGATATAGAGCATGAGGTTATTGATAGCTCGATTTTTGAAATTTCAAAGGACAAAATACGCAAAAATTCAAGCTTTTGTAGCTTTTTTAGTCGTATGAGGCGCGGTTATTTATATACTTATGCGTTGGAATATAAATTTAACAAACTTGCCATTGCGCACCATTTAGATGATGCTGTTGAGAGTTTTTTTATGAATTTTACTTATAATGGTGCTTTGCGAACACTTGCGCCAAAATACACGGCTAAAAATGGACTTGAAATCATACGTCCGTTTATATTTGTGCGAGAGCGTCAGTTGCGCGAAAATGCGATACGAAACAATCTTGTTGTAATAGGCGACGAGGCGTGCCCAGCTATGAGATTTGATGTAAAAATGCCTCACGCACGTTATGAAACAAAGCAGCTTTTGGCAAATTTAGAGAAAGAAAACCCAAAGCTTTTTACTTCGTTAAAAGCGGCATTTGAAAATATACATACAGATACGTTTTTTAGCCATAATCCAACCGCTTATGAGCAAGATATTTGAGTAAATTTTTACTCAAATACAGATCAATAAAATTAAACTTTCATTTTAATTAATTTATGTTATAAATTTATATTTTAGGTTTTATGGATTATAATTCATAATTATCTTATTTAAGAAGGTAGCTATGAAAAAGGCTATCTTTGTTTTTTTAGCTTTTGGTGCGTTAGCTATCAACGCTAATGCTAGAACTTGCAGTCCTATTGATAATTTGTTTTATTTACATGGTTGCAATTTAGTTTTGGATGAAGAGCTAGGATGCAAAGTGTCTAAAACTCTTAGAGTAAATGGAAAAAAATTTTGTATCGATTAACAAATTAAGCCTTGCATTTTAGCAAGGCTTAAAAGGATTTTAAATGCAAACCATTATAGTAGCAAGTAATTTCTTCAACGTAAAAGACGAGACGGTTTTTGCTCAGCAAAACACAAATGTTGTAAAGAGAAATTTGGGTGATTATGAGAGTGCAAATTTGCAAGAATACACAAAAACAAATAACACTAATACAAAAACGGTAAAATTTTACGATGATAACAAGCAAACTAGCGTTAGCCTAAGTAGCGAAGCGGTAGATTTGTTGTATTCGCATTTTTCAAAGAGCGATTTTATGCAGCTTTCTGACGGGAGTATAGGATTAAGTGGAGAGGCGAATGCTTATGTTGAAGGCTGGTTTAAGGATATAGCTTATTCGCGAGATTTCATTAAATCAGATACGAATAATAATGGAAAAATAGACAAAAATGAGCTAATGAATGTGAAAAATTTCGCAAGACATAGTAATGAAAATCAAGATATTGAAGTTGAATTTGTTATGCGAATGAGCCACAATGCGGCTGGTTACAAAACAGGCTTTGAAGTGCTTGATTTTGTAAATCAAGAAGGCGTATTGAAACAAACTTCAATAAGTGATGAATTAAACAAAACGATAAAAAGTGATAAGAATTTTGATGGAAAGCTTGGCTATTTGGAGTATCAAAGTCGTGGAGAAAGCCTAAAACAAGGCGTTTCTAATTGGGTTGATGATGCCTTGCATACATATTTGAGCGATAATAGGCGAAAAAGCATAACTGGATTGATTGTTGATTTTGATGGAAGTATAATGAAAAATATGAATGGCAAAACAGTAGATGAAATTGCAGCTTTTGCTGCTTCAAGATTTGGTGGATTAAGTGCCAATGGTGGGTTAAATTCAAGTATTGACGAGAGTACGACTGTACTAAAAAATAAACGTCTAAATAAAGATGAAAAGGAGCTTGAAGCCTTAAAGATCGCTTATCCAGAATTTGAAAATTTTATCTCTAATAACAAAAACGTTAGTGAAGATATGTTAAGATTGATGAAAATCAAAAAGAAAAATGATAATAAAAGAGCGGAATTTATCCAAAGAAATTTTGTCGCAAATGGCGAAATCGACTTGCAAAAGTTCAATGATTTTAGAGAATTTAACGCTAAATTCACGCTTTCGATGCTAAAGGTTGATACCTTGGTTTAAACTTAACATTGCAACCTGATTTTGGTTGCAATGTTAGAATTTTTGTCCGATTGTAAATTCAAATCTGCTCGTATCATCACCATGCTCTTCTTTAAGAGGTTTTGCAAAGATAAGTTGCAATGGTCCCATCGGTGTGATCCACTCGATACCCGCACCAGTGCTATATCGGTTGATCCTGCCGTCAATATATTCGTGTATTCTTGCTGAATTTTTCTTCGTTATTTTGCCATCTATTACGCCGTAATCAAAAAACAATACGCCACGCATTTTGACGCGATCAATCATAGGAAAGCTAAGTTCAAATGAGCTGTTAAACGAGATATCTCCACCAGTTTCATACCAGCTACTATTTGCTCTAACTTTTGGTGATACGCTTCTACTCTCGTAACCACGCAAATTTCTGATGCCACCAAGATAAAGCTTCTCGTTGATAGGCAACCAACCGCGATCCCAAACTTTGGCAAAATTTGACTTGAATCTAAAAATCAAATCATAATCAATCCACTCTCTTGTTCCTTGATACCAGTTAAAGCTTGATCTGCTTTTTACAAATTTTTCATCTCCTCCAAGTCCGGCAAATTCAAGACTACTACTGGCTATTATGCCCGTTCTTGGCAGGTAATAATCATCAGTGCTATTGTATGCTATAGAAGGTATAAGTGAGCTTTTTATGCTTTTGCCCTCGTTGTATCCTATGTCTTTTAATACCGCGCTAATGCCTTTTATCTCGCTGTGTTCGATCACATAGCCAACCGAAGCATTTAAATTTCTAGTGATTTTGCGACCAAGCACGACGTTGAAGCCATACGACTTCTCATCATAGCTATCCCAATCGTAATCATTTGCGTAAATCGTTCCACCAAGACTATACTCGCTGTCAAAAATTCTAGGATTTGTCAGTCCTATTTGTCCGGAAAGTTCTTTATCGCTCTTATCAACACTAACGCTTCCTTTCATGCCGCTACCAAATATATTCGTATCTGATAAACTTGCATTTAGTAAAAGACCGTCTGAACTACCATAGCCGATACCGCCACTAATTGATCCAGTTGAAGCTTCTTTAACTTTGACTAAAAGATCGATTTTATCCGCGCTTATTCGTTGCTCTTCTATCTCTACTTCATCAAAGTAACTGGTTCTTTTTAGCGCATCTTTGCTGTCTTGCAAATCGGTTCTGTTGTATAAATTTCCCTCTGTCAAATAAAGCTCTCTTCTGACAACTCTATCTGACGTGCGTTCGTTTCCAGATATTATCACGTTTCTTACGTAAACTTGTTCATTTGGGCTTACTTCATAGACTATTTCGACGGTTTTTTCTTCTTCATTTTTTATTGTCTTTGGCTCGATTCTGACATAGGCATAGCCTTTGTCAGCTACGGTATCTTCAAGCTTTTTAAGATCCTGCCTTAGTTTGGCTGAATTCATCACATCGCCAGCTTCAAGTTTAAAATCTTTTAAAATTTTATCCGTATCTAAGCCAAGCGCATCCGGTGCTTCTATGCTGATTTTTGATATTCGGTATTGATTACCTTCATAGATATAATATGTCAAATTTGCGGTGTAGTTATCCATATATGCGTTTAAATAAGGTGTTGAAACAGTCGCGTCCAGGTAGCCCTTTTGGTAGTATCTGTCTTGAATTCTAGCTGGATCGTTTGGTAACTCAAAAAGCTTAAGTTTGCCGTCGTTTCTGCCCCAGAGCCAACCCATAAATTCGCGCTTTTTATTTGCCAAATATGGCTCCATATCACCATAATCAAATACATTAGAGCCAACTAAATTTACATTTTGTATTATGATATTTTCGCCACGATTGATATTTAGCGTGATAAAAAGACTTGATTGATTATCTGCAACTTGCTCTTTTGTTACATCAACGACTGTGTCAAAATAGCCCTTTGATTCGTAGTATTGCCTAATTCTCTCCTTTGCTCTTTCTATGGCGAGCTCGTCATACATATTGCCCTGTTTTATGCCAACTAATTGTTCAATGGCTGTTTTGTCATTTGTAACAACGCCTTTTATATCAAGTCTGGCTATGCTTGGTTTTTCGCGCACCACCACTAATACGTCGCTACCGTTTTGCTCTATGTAAATATCGTCAAAATATCCTTGCGCATATAACTTTGCTATGGCGTTATCGCTATTTTCACCAGTTAGTTCTTCGCCGATTTTTAGTCCGCTTATCTCTTTTGCAACTTCTGGCGAGAGATGTAAAAGACCTTTGAAATTTATATTGCTTATTGGTTGTGCTTCAAGTAAAAGCGCGCCAAATGTGAGTAAAAATATGCTTTTTTTCATTTGTTTAACCTAAAAAATAATAATGGATTGTATAATAGCGAAATTTCTTTTTAAACAATATAAATTTAAAGGCTTTTTATGAAAATTGGTATTATCGGGCTTGGCTTGATCGGTGGCTCACTTGGATTAAGCTTAAAAAATGAGAAGTTAATCAGCTGCGTAAGCGGTCTTGATTTAAACAAAGAGCACGAAAATCAAGCACTTGAACTTGGCTTAGTGCATGAAATTTTAACACTTGAAGAGATGAAAAAAAAGTGCGATATGATATTTTTGGCGATTCCAGTTGAAGCTATTATCAAAATCGTTCAAAATTTAAAAGACGTAAGGGCTGATACTACGATTGTCGATCTTGGGAGCACAAAACAAAAGATAATACAAGCCGTTCCTGAGTGCATTAGGACAAATTTTATCCCAGCTCACCCTATGGCTGGTACAGAGTATTCTGGTCCAACAGCGGCATTTCCTGGGCTTTTTAAAGATGCTGTTGTCGTGATTTGCGATTTTAAAGAAAGTAGCGAAATTCACGTCAAAAGGAGTGTTGAACTGTTTTCTCACATAGGCATGAAAATAATTTTTATGAGCGCACAAGAGCATGATCATCACGTTGGTATTATTTCGCATTTGCCACATGCCATTAGTTTTTCATTGGCGGCTGGGGTTTTAAAAAAAGAAGACAAAAAAAACATAATTGCCCTTGGTGGAACGAGTTTTAAGGGCATGATAAGAATTGCAAAAAGTTCGCCTGTTATGTGGAGCGATATTTTCAAGCAAAACAGACAAAATGTAACCGAGGCGATTAAACTTTTTAAAAACCAATTAGACGATTGTCAAAAGCTTATCGAAGGCGAGCGATGGGAAGAGCTTAAAGAGTGGATGAGTGAAGCTAGAAAAATAAGAGAAATTTTGTAAATTTATCAGAAATTAATCACTTTTCTTATAGAATTGCACATTAAAATTTAATTAGGAAAATTTATGCGTAGAGGAAATTTAAATTTTGTTATTTATACGCTTGTTTTGCTTATTTTCGTAGTTTTGCTTTATTTGATTTTTAGCTCAAAAATGTTTGAAAAAGAGCCACCTAAAATAGCAATAGATAATGAAATTTATTGGAATTTAAAAACGCCTTTTCCAATTAACATAACCGATGATAGCGGTATAAAATCCGTCAAGATCGTGCTTAACGACGGACAAAGAAAAATCGACCTTTTAAACCAAAGATATGATGATGAACCTCAAAATTTAGACTTAAATTTAACATTTCCAAAGTTGGCTTTGGTCGCTCAAAAACTTGATTATTTTGTAAATATTGAAGTTGTAGATACGAGCAAATGGGGATTTTTTGCGGGAAATTCTACTTCTAAAAATGTAAGAATAATAGTTGATAACAAAGCTCCGGATGTTTATATCTTAAATAACTCTTATGCTATAACCAGAGGCGGTAGCGCGACTGTTGTTTTTAAGGCAACTGATGAGAGGCTAAAATACGTTTATATCGAGTCAAATTTTGGCAAAAATTTCATTCCAGCGAAATTTTATAAAGATGGATATTTCGCTTCTCTTGTAGCTTGGCCGGCCACAAAAGACCTTTTTTCGGCTGATGTAGTTGCGATTGATTATGCTGGAAATATCAGCAGAAGTAAGATAAGATTTTTTTACCAGAACAAAAATTATAAAACATCAACTATAAAATTAGACAATCAAAATAGATTTTTAAATGAAAAAATACCCGAGCTTGCTACCAAATTTGCGCTAAATTCTGATGATATGAGCAATCTTGAAAAAATGAAATTTGTCAATGAAACATTGCGCCAAAACAATGAAAAGCTAATATCTCAAATCGCTTCTAAAATTTCTATGGATATGATAACTGATTTTAGAGTTGATAAATTTTACCCGCTTAGAAACGGCAAGGCTGTTGCTAGCTTTGGAGATCATCGATTTTATACATTTGAAAACAAAGATGTGAGCGAGAGTTGGCATATGGGTATAGATTTGGCTTCAACGCAAAGGGCAAATATAGTTGCAAGCAACGGTGGGGTTGTTGCATTTGCTGATGATAATGGAATTTACGGAAATAATGTCTTGATTAACCATGGATTTGGGCTTTTTTCGCTTTATGGACACTGCACGGATTTGGCTGTAAAAGTTGGTGATTTTATAAAAGCGGGTGACATTATTGGCACGACTGGCGTTAGTGGTCTTGCTCTTGGCGATCATCTTCATTTTGGAATGCTCGTTCAGGGCATTGAGGTTAGACCAGAGGAGTGGATGGATAACGGGTGGATGAAAGATAATGTAGTTGGTGTTTTGCAAGTCGCAAAAAAAATGATTGATGCAAAATGACTAATTAAGGGTAAAATTTGAAGCAAACTACTATAAAAAGATCTGTTGAAAGCGTTGGAATTGGGCTTCATAAGGGTGAGCCTATTAAAATAGTCTTAGAGCCTCTTGGTGCAAATTCTGGCATTGTTTTTTACAGGAAAGATTTGGGCGTTAGCTACAAAGCTGAACCAAAGAATGTCATAAATACACAAATGGCGACCGTTGTAGGCGGAAAAGATGGCTATGTATCGACCATTGAGCATTTATTAAGTGCGATAGCTGGTTATGGTATAGATAATATTCGCATTGTTTTAGATGCTAATGAAGTCCCAGTTATGGACGGCTCGGCGATAAGTTATTGTATGATGCTTGATGAAGCTGGCATAGAAGAGCTAGATGAGGATAAGCAAATTATTATGATTAAACGCTTGGTTGAAGTAAAAAAAGGCGATAAATTTGTCAGAGTTGAGCCGTCGCGTGAGCCAAAATTTAACTTTACTATCAAATTTGACCATCCTATAATTGGCGAGCAAAGCTATACGTTTGAATTTAGTAAGCAAAATTACATAGAAAATATCGCTCGTGCTAGAACTTTTGGTTTTTTAAAAGACGTTCAGATGCTTAGAGCACAAAATCTCGCACTTGGAGGCAGTCTTGATAACGCTGTTGTGATTGATGATAACAAAATTTTAAATCCCGAAGGGCTTAGATTTGACAATGAATTTGTCAGGCATAAAATTTTAGATGCAATCGGCGATTTAAGTCTTATGGGTGCGCCGTTAATGGGCGATTACACGAGTTTTGCTGGAAGCCACGAGCTAAATCACGAGCTTACAAAAGCGATTTTGAGCGATGAGAAAAATTACGAAATTGTCAAGGTTAAAGATGGCGATTTGGCTTGCGAGCTAGAAAAGGTTTTTGCATAAAAACTATCCAGATTTTGGTTATAACTCTCACCTCACCGCTTTTATTTGGTGTTTATGATGAAAATTCTATGCTTATTAAAACGATTTCAAGCAATGAAAAATCAGATGTTGCGCTTATTAAAATAATTGATGAAATTTTAAATAGTGGCGAATATAATTTGCAAAAAATTATTTACGCAAACGGTCCAGGAAGCTTTATGGGAATCAAAGTTGCTTATATGGTTTTAAAGACCGTCAGTATGGTTAGGGATTGTGAATTTTACGCTGTTAGCGGATTTGATTTAAATGAAAATTCGCCAATTCGTGCTAATAAAATTTTGAGTTTTGTCTTGGAAAATGGCAAAATCGAGCTTAAAAAAGTTTGTGGTGCAGAATTTGTTTTGCCACAGAGTTTAAAAGAACTTAATTTAAGCACAGATACGTTACCAAATTACGTCATACAAGCCGTTTAGGAGTTTTTTTGAAGATTATTGTTCCAGCTACAAGCGCAAATTTAGGACCTGGTTTTGATGCGTTAGGGCTTGCTCTTCGTATGCATAATGAAGTTGAGATAAATAGGGCAAATTTTTCATCGATTAGTATTTTTGGCGAAGGAAAAGATAATGTTAGTCTTAAAAAAAATAATCTATTTATGTCAATATTTAATGAAATTTATGCTGAATTAACCGGTCAAAAAGATACTTTTCGTGTAGTTTTTGACAATAAAATTCCTTTTTCAAGAGGGCTTGGCAGCAGTTCAGCTGTCATTACATCGGCGATTTGTGCCGCTTATGCGATGGCAGAATTTAAGGTTGATAAGGGCGTGATATTAAATAAATCATTAATCTATGAAAATCACCCTGATAACATTGCTCCGGCTGTTTTGGGCGGTTTTGTGAGTTCAGTAGTTGAAAATTTTCAAGTAAAATCGATCAAAAAAGAGTTAAATAGCGACATAAAAGCTGTCGTTGTGATACCAAATAAACCGATGAGCACGAGTGAATCGCGCACCAAATTGCCTAAAAATTTCAGCATTGCTGAATGTGTTAGTAACCTATCTCACTCCGCGTTTTTAGCCTCTTGCTTTTTTAGCGAAAATTTTGAGCTTTTAAAAATTGCTAGCAAGGATATGATGCACGAGCAAATTCGTATGCAAAGCTTGCCAGAATTATTTGAAGTAAGAAATCTTGCGTATGAAAATGGAAGCTTGATGAGCACGCTTTCTGGTAGCGGATCTAGTTTTTTAAACCTAGTTTATAAAAATGATGCACAGAATTTAAAAAATAAACTACAAAGTAGATTTAAAAATTTTAGAATCGAAATTCTAGACTTCGATAACGATGGTTTAAAAGTATTACAAAGCTAAAAAAAAGCTAAAAGAGGTTATAATAGATGAAAAGAAATTTTATTCCGATTAGAATGTGCGTCGTATGTAGGGGTCGCTTTAATCAGTGCGATTTGTTTCGATACCACGTTTTGGATTCTTTACTTTTTATCGGCAAAGGCAACACGAAAAGCTTTTATATCTGTAAAGAGTGCTTACAAAAAGATGATAAAATTTTAAGAAAATCGCTTGGCAGGGATAAAAAGATCGATAGTGGCTTTTTATCAGCGTTGCAAAGTGGGCAAAAATTAAAGGAGATACTCTTAAATGGCAGTCAAAATTTCAGAGATAGCAAATGAGATAGGTTTTAGCGCAAAAGAGGTTTTGAAAAGCGCGATCGATCTTGGGTTGAAAGTCAAAACGCAATCAAGTTCGGTTAGTGATGATGAGGCGGCTGCGCTTTATGACTATATAAAAACGGGTCAAATTCCTGACGCATTTAAAAAGGTGGAGAAAAAGAAAACATCTGTTAAAAAAGAGCCCAAAGATACAGTAGAAAAAGTTGAAGAAAAAGATAAAAAGAGCGAGAAAACCAAAAAGACAAATTCTCTCAAAGAGGTTGCAAAAAAAGAGCCGAATCAAGAAAAAAGCACACAAAAAAGGGTTGAAACAAAACCAAAAGAAGAACCAATAAAAGAGGCAAAAGCCCAAGAAGAAGTTAAAATTCATGCTTCTGAGCCAAAAAAAGATGAATCTGTAAAGGAAAGCTTGGCTGATGTTGGTTTGCAAAAACGACGCGGACTTGTGATTGTCAAAAAGAAAAAAGACGAACAAGAACAAAATAAACACACTCAAAAAGAGCCCAAAAAAGCCTCTCAAGCTCCTATGAGCCTGGAAAGTATTTTCGCATTTAGTTCCGAGGAAAATTACAAAAAAAATAAAAAAGAGAAAAAGCATATTTTTGCGGCTAAAAAAGATGGCGTAACGAAGATGGATTTGCTTGGCGATCGCGACATAGCCGATATTAATATCGATGATGATGACGGTATGGTTGTGTTGCCTGATTTTTCAGTCCATACTCCTACGCCATTTGTGGCTCAAAAAACAAAACAGCCGTCAAATGAATATAGGACTACTTCAAATAACTCTATAAATTCGTTCTTAGAACAAGGAACAGCTCGCCGTCCGCGCAAAAAACACAAAAAATCACAACGAAACGATCCTAGCTCGGAAGCTGTTACGTATGTTGAAATTCCACAAGAAATTAGGGTTTATGAGTTTGCTGAAAAGCTAAACAAACAGCCAAGTGAGATCATTTCAAAGCTGTTTATGCTCGGAATGATGACGACTAAAAATGACTTTTTGGACCAAGACGCGATCGAAATTTTAGCTGATGAATTTGGAGTTGAGATTAACATAATCAACACGCAAGATGAATTTGACTACGTTAAGGCTTATGAAGAGGAAGTTGATGATGAAAATTTAAGCCAAAGAGCACCGGTTATTACCATTATGGGACACGTTGATCACGGTAAAACTTCTTTGCTTGATTACATCAGAAATTCACGCGTAGCAAGTGGTGAAGCAGGTGGCATAACTCAGCACGTTGGCGCATATATGGTTAATAAAAACGGCAAAAATATAACATTTATTGATACTCCAGGACACGAAGCATTTACCGCAATGCGTGCAAGAGGTGCTAAGATAACTGACATTGTTATCATTGTGGTTGCGGCTGATGATGGTGTAAAACCGCAAACAAAAGAGGCTATAAACCACGCCAAAGCCGCTGGTGTGCCAATAATAATCGCTATGAACAAAATGGACAAGGAAGCGGCCAATCCAGACAAAGTAAAAAGCGAATTGGCTGATTTAGACATACTTTCAACCGATTGGGGTGGCAAATACGAATTTGCTCCGATTTCTGCTAAAACGGGTATGGGCGTTGAAGATTTGTTAGAAATTGTCTTGTTACAAGCTGAAATTTTAGAGTTGAAAGCAAATCCAAAAGCTAGTGCAAAAGCGACTATTGTCGAGAGTTCGCAGCAAAAAGGACGTGGTTCTGTTGCAACCGTGATCGTAGAAAATGGCACGCTTAGGGTTGGGGATGTGGTTGTTGCTGGTGTTGCGTATGGTAAAATTCGCTCACTTCTTGACGATAAGGGCGCGAATTTAAAAGAGATAAAGCCTGGCGAATGCGGCGTTATAATAGGACTTAGCGAAATTCCAGATGCTGGTGAAACGCTAATAAGCGTCAAAACTGACAAAGAAGCACGCGAATACGCACAAAAAAGATCTGATTATTTACGTCAAAAAGAGCTTAGTAAAACAACAAAGGTCAGCATTGAAGAGCTGAGCGATAAGATTGCCGAGGGTGAGCTTAAAAATTTACCAGTTATCATTAAAGCTGATGTTGGAGGCTCTCTTGAAGCTATAAAAGCCAGTTTAGAAAAATTACGTAACGATGAGATTAAGGTTAATATAATACATTCTGGTATTGGTGGGATAACTCAAAGCGATGTTGCTTTGGCAAATGCGAGTGAAAATTGCTTTATTTTGGGCTTCAATATTCGTCCAACCGGCGAGATAAAAGAAAAAGCCAAAGATATGGGCGTTGAGATAAAAACATACAACGTAATTTATAATCTACTTGACGATGTAAAAGTGCTTTTAAGCGGTATGATGTCACCAGTTATCAGAGAAGAGCAGCTTGGTCAGGCTCAAGTTCGTCAGGTTATTACTGTTCCTAAAGTCGGAGCTATCGCTGGTTGTATGGTAACTGAAGGAAGTATTAATCGCGGTGCTAAAATTCGTCTTATACGCAACGGAATTGTCGTTCACGAAGGCACGGTTAGTTCTTTAAAACGCTTTAAAGATGACGTTAAAGAGGTTGCAAAAGGATTTGAATGCGGTGTTGGCATAGATTCTTATAACGACATCAGAGAAGGTGATTATATCGAGAGTTTTAAAGAAGTTGAGGAAGCAGCAACACTATGAATCAAAACGAGATAAAACGCCTAAGAACTCAAAGTGTCTTAAAGGAGCTTTTGCCAGAAGCTTTGGCTACGCTTGAAGATGATCTTTTAAAAGGACTTTGTGTAACTGATGTGGAGTGCAAGAAGGGTCGTTATGACGCTTTTGTATATCTTGATAAGATGATGTTTGACGAAAGGGAGCAGGGGTATATTTTGCAGCATTTAAAGCGAGTAACCAGGCACCTTCAAAATCACTGTATGGCAGCTGAGGGTTGGTATAGAGCCCCGAATTTTCACTTTAAATTTGATGACAGACTTGAATATCAAAACCATATCGATAAATTATTTGATAAAATTTCACAGGACTTAAGTAAAAATGCAAAATCTTGAAAATTTAGTAAAACAGTGTGGCGTTGAGCTTTATGATAGCGAAGTTGTCAGTGAAAATAGTAAGAGTATTTACAGAATTTACATCACAAAGCAAGGTGGTGTGAGTTTGGATTTGTGCGAGGCTGTTTCACGGTTGCTTTCGCCTATTTTTGACGTTGAACCGCCAATTAAAGGCGAGTATGTTTTGGAAGTCAGCTCACCAGGTCTTGAAAGAAAACTTGATAAGCCAAAACATTTTGCATTTAGTGTAGGTGAGTTGGTAAAAATAACCGCTTTGATAAACAACGAAAACACCAAAATATACGGCAAACTTGTGCAAGCTGACGAGAATTTTATCGTCGTTGAAAATGAAAAAGAGAAATTTGAAATAAAACTTAGCGATATAAAAAAGGCTAGGACCTATTTTAAGTGGTAAAATCGCTTAAATTTATGTTACCATTTTGGAAAAATTTACTTTAAAAATTATTATGTAAGCTTAATTTAGATATAATCGCTAAATTTTATTTTAAGGTAAATTATGAGCTTTTTAGATATTTTCTCAAAAACAAGAAAACAACAATCTGCTCCAAGTGAAGCACCGACGCATTGGGTAAAATGCGATGGTTGTGGCTCTCTTATGTATTACAAAGAAGTAGAAGCAAATTTTAACGTATGTCCAAAGTGCGGTTTTCATATGAGATTAAGCGCGGATAAGAGGATAAAACTAATCTGCGATGATGGAAGTTTTGTTGAATTTGACACGAAACTAAAACCAGTTGATCCTATCAAATTTGTTGATAAAAAATCTTACAAAAAGCGCATTAGCGAGGGTGAAGAAAAAACAGGCAGATCTTCGTCTGTGATAAGTGGTGAGGGAAAGGTCAATGGGTTAAGTATCCAGCTTGTTGTCTTTGATTTTGCGTTTATGGGCGGTTCTCTTGGTTCTGTTGAGGGCGAAAAAATCGTTCGTGCCATAAGACGTAGTATGGATAAAAAACAGCCTTTGGTTATAGTTTCAGCATCTGGTGGAGCAAGAATGCAAGAAAGCACATTTTCTCTTATGCAGATGTCAAAAACATCGGCGGCTTTAAAGTTGCTTGATGAGTTAAAAATCCCATTCATTTCTATTTTAACCGATCCTACTATGGGCGGAGTTAGTGCATCTTTTGCTTGGCTCGGAGATATTATCATTGCTGAACCTGGTGCGCTGATTGGTTTTGCTGGACAAAGGGTTATAAAGCAGACTATTGGGGCTGATTTGCCAGAGGGTTTTCAAAGGTCAGAATTTTTGCTTGAACACGGTCTGATTGATGCCATCGTCGAAAGGCGAGATCATAAGCAATATTTAAGCGATATGTTGACTTTGCTATCAAATCAGTGCGACAAAAAGCCGAATTCTGCATCGAAATGTTTTGCCGATGATGAGGAATAGAATTGGAAATTTATACGTTTTCGATACAAAAATCAAAATCGGATAATTTTGACAGCGAAATAGGTCAGTATTGCAAGATGTCTTCAAAATTTGCAAATTTGAGCGATAAAATTATATTTAATGATAAAATCGCAAGGGCTCAAAGCTCTTCAAGACAAGACGCTTTAAGGGCTTATGATGAGGCTTATGAACCCTATTTAAAGGGCTTTTGTGTTGCATTAGATGAAAATGGAAGTGAAATTTCGACACAAAAATTTGCTGATTTAATCGCAAACAAATCTCAAATTTCATTTTTTATCGGCGGTGCTTATGGTTTGAGCGAAAAATTTAAACATAAGTGCGATTTTGCATTAAGTCTAAGTCAGATGACAACGGCGCATAAGATCGCTAAATTAATGCTTTTTGAGCAAATTTTTAGAGCACTTTGTATAATTTATAAACACCCATATCACAAGTAAAGGAATAAAATGCGCAAAAACGATTTAGAACATTTTAAAACACTTTTAGAAGAGCGAAAAGCACAGATTACGAAAAATATTATCGATTCGTCTAAAGAGATAGCCGGGCTTCGTCAAAGTGGCGTAAGTGATGAATTTGACATAGCTTCTGTCAATACCGATCAACTAATAGAACAATCAATTAGCACTCAACAAAGGCAGGAGTTGGCACAAATAGACATATCTTTGCAAAAAATAGCCAACAAAACATACGGAATTTGTGAAATGTGCGAAGAAGATATTACATTGGCTAGGCTTCGTGTTAATCCAAATGCCAAGCATTGCATTATCTGTCAAGAGAGTTTAGAGAAAAACAAAAGATAAGGAGTTGTTATGAAACTAAGACGATTTATTATTTACAGTATTGTTTATTTGGTTTTGGTAACAGCTCTTGCTTATTCGCTAGTAGAGGTTGATAAAGCTGGAAGCGCCGAGAAATATTTTAAATTTTTAGATGTTGCGATTTTTGAGTTGCCACTTGTGGTTTGGATTGTTGCGCCGGTTGGAATTTTTGTACTACTTAGTATTTTTCACATCGCGTATTATGGATTTTCAAACTATATGTTTAGGCGTTCTATCAAGCGTGATGAGGTTCTTTATAAGGATTTAGTTAGGGAAATTTTATTAGGGCTTGATACAAATAAAGACTTTAAAACGCAGTTTTATAAAATTCCATCGCAGATAACTAGGATACTTTCGCCTTGGCAACGCTACCAAGATATTGTTGCAAGCGATGATGAGTTAGTTGAAGTCATCAATGCTGTAAGGTTAGTAAATAACGGTGAAATGGTTGATTTAAAGAAATTTAAGTTGCCAAAAAATAATTTACTTTTTATTAAAAATGAATTAAATAAAATCGAAAAATTACCTAATTATTTTCTTGAAATTTTGAAAAATTACAGAAGTATTGATGATGAAATTTCTACAAAAGCAAACGAAAAGCTTATTTTAAATGGTTCTTTTGTGGATATTAAAAAATTTAATTTTGAAAAAAGCGCAGATGATGTTTTAACGATTATTTCGCGTTTTGCTAGAGATGAGATAAATTTATCAGGCGATGAGATTTCAGCTCTTTTAGATAACTTTAAGCTATCTCGCGAAAATTTTAATAAAATTGCTGTTTTGCTAAAATCAAAGCTAACCCCTGATGCTTTAATTAGCATTTTTGAGAAAACAAAGCTCGCCCATCAAGATGCCGAAGAGGCGTATATTTACGTTTTATTTGAGTTACAAATGCTTGATAAAGTAAATGAAATTTTGGATATGTCTGATGCCAATGAGTATCAAAATTTTAGGATTTTGATATATTTAAGAGAAAATGGCAAAAGCGCGCCAACAGATCTGTTTTTTAAATGATTGATTTTAGTAAAAAACCACTTTTTTTAGCTCCGTTAGCTGGTTTTTCTGATTTGCCACTTCGTAGCGTTGTTAAGCAATTTGGCTGTGACGTAACAGTTAGTGAGATGATAAGTGCGAATGCCTTAGTTTTTGAAAATAGTTCAAAAACGCTTGATATGCTTAAAAAATCGCCATTTGAAACGCCTTATGTCGTCCAAATAGCTGGAAGCGATAAGCAAATCATAAAAAAGGCTGTTGAAATTTTAAACGAGATTGATGGTATAGACGGTATTGATTTAAATTGTGGTTGTCCTGTTCCAAAAGTTGTCAAACAGTGTGCTGGATCGGCACTTTTGAAGGATTTATCAAATTTGCAAGGCATTATACAAACCATAAAACAGACGTCAAAAAAGAACATGACTAGCGTAAAAATGCGGCTTGGTTTTGATGAAAAAATTCCTGAAATTCTAGCAAAAGCAGCTTACGAAGCTGGGGCTGATTATGTCACATTTCACGGACGCACAAGAGCTGGTGGATACACGGCAAAGGTTGATTATG
The DNA here is from genome assembly GCA_052170535.1 of Campylobacter sp. Classification (GTDB taxonomy): domain Bacteria; phylum Campylobacterota; class Campylobacteria; order Campylobacterales; family Campylobacteraceae; genus Campylobacter_A. The sequence continues at coordinate 50,115 of JBQNAH010000007.1, forward strand.
ACGCTATTGCGCTGGCAAAAGCGGCTGTAAAAATTCCAGTTATCGCAAACGGCGACATTTCGCTTGAAAATTACGATGAAGTTTTAAAAAAAACTAATTGTGATGGTTTGATGATAGGTAGGGCAAGTATTGGAAAACCGTGGGTTTTTTATGAGATAAAGCACTCAAAAAGCATTGATGAACAAACAAAAAAGAGCATAATTATCGCTCACTTTAATGCAATGGTAGATCATTATGGAGATTACGGGGTGGCGATTTTTCGCAAGCATTTACACCGTTATTCAAAGGGTATAAGCGGAGCTGGTGAGTTTCGCGATAAGATAAATCATATAGTGGATAAAGATGAAATTTTGCAGATCATAGAGCGGTTTTTTTAGCCATGCAAGGCTATATAATCCACACTCAAAAGGTCAAAGAAGAGGATTTGATAGTTTATATCCTATCGCCAAATTTACTCATTAAGTCGTATCGTTTTTACGGTGCTCGCCACCCAAGTGTGCTTCAAGGTTATAAAATTGATTTTGAATTGATAGAAAATATCAATTTCTTACCGCAGCTTCGCTCTGTGCTTCATCTTGGTTTTAAGTGGCTTTTATCGCGCGATAAATTAATGATTTGGCAGCAGTTTATGCGGCTAGTTTATGCGCATTTAAAAGATGTAGAAATCGTTGATGAAGCGTATTTTAATGAGCTTGAATTTTGTGCAAAAAGGTTTGAAAAAGGTAATGCAAAACGGTTAATAATCCAAAGTTACATTAGGCTTTTGCAGCACGAAGGGCGACTTCACGATGAGCTTAATTGCTTTATTTGTGATGAAAAAATAACAAATAATGTTGCATTAAGCAGGAGTTTTTTGCCAGCTCACGAAAGCTGCATTAGCCAAAGGGGTTTTGCGATCGCAAAAATTCAAAATTTGTTTGAAACCAAAAATACGATTTTACTTGATGATAACAATATAGAAGAGCTTTACGCTATTTTATTACAAGGATTTTAGGCAAGATGAATGATGATTTTTTTATGTCATTAGCTATTTGCAAGGCTTGGGAATTTCAAATTTTAACGTATCCAAATCCAGCCGTTGGGTGCGTGATAGTGGATAAAAATGGCAAAATTTTAGCCATTGAGGCGCACGAAAAAGCAGGTCAAGCACACGCTGAACTAAATGCTATAAGGTCAGCGATCTTGCAAATAAAGCCAAATTTAACCTTCCCAAACGAGCCAAATGAACTTTATGAGTTTATCTTGAAAAACCACTCGAATTTGCTAAGTGGCGCAAGGGCTTATGTTACGCTTGAGCCTTGCTCGCATTATGGCAAAACCCCACCTTGTGCGATACTTTTAAGGGATTTGAAATTTAGCGAAGTGATAATTGCGACAGCTGATAAAAACAAAATCGCAAGTGGGGGCGCGCAAATTTTAAAAAATGCTGGAATTAGCGTTAAAACTGGTATTTTAGAGCAAAAAGCACAGGATTTAATCTCTTCTTTTTTGGCTTGGCAAAAGGGAAATTTTAGCTTTTTTAAGCTTGCATTATCGGCTAACGGTGTGGCTGTTGGGGCAAAAAATTCCATCACAAACGAGCTAAGTCGCACGCACGTGCATAAGCTAAGAAGCGTTTGCGAGTTGCTTGTAACGGGTGGAAATACCGTCAGGATCGATACGCCGACTTTTGATAGCAGGCTTGCTGGAGATAAAGCACCAAATTTGATGATTTTCTCAAAACAAGATGAGTTTAATAAAAGCATTCCACTTTTTGGTGTGCCAAATAGAAGTATGAAAATTTGTCGCGATTTAAGCAAGACAAAAACGCAACTTACGATGTTTGAGGGCGGAGAAAATTTGCTAAATGCTGTCAAAGACGAGATTGATATGTTCTTGATTTTTTATTCTAGTAAATTTTTAAAAGAGCAAAATTTGCAAATAAATTTGGATTTAAAACCACTATTTAGTGGAAATTTTGGCGATGACAGATACGTTTGGTATGTAAAAAAATGATAAAAATAATCATAAATGGCACAGAATTTGATGTTTTAGCGACAAATTTGGACGAACTTAAAGATGAAATTTTTAAAAACAAAAGTAGTAAAATTTATAAATTTTTAGCAAATTTTAACATATTTGAGCCAGACATTGTTATCGTTGATGGCTTTGCAGCGAGTGAAAATTTAACATTAAAAAACGGCTCAAATATCGTATTTATAAGGCGTGGAGCGATGCCTGAGCGTGAGATTTTAAAAGCAATGATAGCTTCACGAAACAGCCCAGAAATGAATGAAATTTTGCAAAATGCGTGCATAGGCGTGGCTGGTCTTGGCGGACTTGGCTCGAATATAGTTTTGAGTTTAGCCAGACTTGGCGTAGCAAAGCTTGTGATAGCTGATTTTGACGTGGTTGAGCCAAGCAATCTTAACCGCCAACAGTATCTGATCTCTCACATAGGTATGAAAAAGTCGCACGCTTTAAAATCGCTCGTCGCACAGATTAATCCGTTTGTGGAGATTGTCGATTATGACGTGTTTTTGGACGCGTCAAATGTGGCTGAAATTTTTAAGGATTGCCAGATTATTTGCGAAGCTTTTGATAGTGTCGCTAGCAAGGTGATGATTGTAAATGAAGCTGGGGCTAGTTTGAAAGATAAACGTATAATTTCAGCTTCCGGAATGGCTGGATTTTATAGCTCAAATTCAATCAAAACGATCAAATTTGCGCGAAATGTTTATCTATGTGGCGATTTGCAAAACTCAGCCAAAGTCGGTCAAGGGCTTATGGCACCGCGCGTAGCCATTTGCGCTAATCATCAGGCAAATTTGGCGGTTAGGCTTTTAGCTGGGTTTGATATAGAGGACTAACTTATCTAACTTTAAACGAAATAAAAGCGCTCACTAAACTTTGCACGCCGTTTTTGACTTGATTTTGTAAAAATTTCTCAAAAAACGGCATTTCTTGCCAAACTGGCTCTTTTACGCCACTTATTAGCTGGGTTTGCTTTTTGGCCTCGTAATAATCACCAAGCTCGTCTATGAGATGATTTTGCAATGCTTCGTTTGCTAGAAAAATTCTCGCATTCGCCCAGTTAGAGCTTTGATCCAAGCTTAAATTTCTAGCCGTTGCGACATCTTTTACAAACATTTCATAGCTTTTATTTATCAAATTTTGCAACTGCTCTTTCTCGTTTTTGCTCCACGCTCTTGTAAAAGTTCCGGCTTCTTTAAAATCTCCAGCTTTGATAATTTGCTCTGAAATTCCAACCTTTTGCGCTAGTTCACTTATGTTTATTCCTTGCATTATAACGCCGATCGAGCCGATAAACGCGCCTTTGTTGGCTATAATTTTATCCGCCCAAATTCCTGCATAGTAACTTCCACTTGTCATATTTCCAGCTGCATAAGCAAGCACCTTTTTCTTTGCTTTTAGCCTATTTACAGCCATCGCTAATTCAATGCTAGGCGCAAGAGCCCCGCCTGGACTATCGATATAAAGCATTACGCCTTTTATGTTTTCATCTTCTATTGCAGCGTAAATTTGCTCTAAAATTTGCGCACTATCCATAATCTCGCCAGTTATATCTATGCGCGTTAAATTTGGAGTTTTGACGTCTTTGTTGCCAAAAATAGCAAATAAAATCAGCAAAAAAATCAGCGTTTTAAAATAGTTGTTTATAAATTTAAAAATCGCACCGATACTTACGAAAATAGTTTTTAAAATTTCCATTGTTGTCCTTTAAAATTGGCAGTTTTTGCCATTAATGAATAAATTTACGCAACTTGACGTGTGAAGTAAAAACATCAGCGGAAGTTGTGAAATTTCGGCGTTTTCAAATCCGCGATAAAGTGCTAAATCGGCTATTTTGCCTTGCTTTATTTCTCCGCTATCAAGCCTGATAGCTTTTGCAGCATTTAAGGTTGAAGCAAGGATTAAGATTTTAGAAAGTTCAAGCGGGTCAAATTCGTTATGGATTAGTAAATTAGCCCTAAGTTCATCAAAGAAATTTAGACTAATATTTGAGCTAAGTCCGTCTGTACCGATGTTAAATTCGATTTTTTGGTTGATTAAATTTGCTAAATCAAGCCGTTTTTTACTAAGCAACCTGTTTGAAAAAGCACAATGCGTAATGCTATGAAGATCGGGCGAAAATTTTGAAAAATCATCAACATAAACACAGTGCGTAAAAAGCGTTTTAATCTCATTAAAAAGCTCGATAAATTCGTTTGGTTTATACATCGGCTTGGTGTTTTTGTTGAATTTAGAAAGCCATTGTTTAAATTCTCCACTTGCGCTTTCTAGCCAGCGTTTTTCGTGATCGCTTTCAAGAAGATGTGTTGAAACTAGTAAATTCTCACTTTTGGCGATTTTTAGGGCACTTTTTGCTAATTTTATATGTGTTGAATATGGTGAGTGAATTGAGATTGCGGGGATTAAAAGCTCACCTTTTTTTTCTTTGCTGTTTTTAAACCTGGTTATGAAATTTTGCCAATTTTGCTCTAAATTGTCCTCATTTGTGCCCAAAATTTCGTTAAAATAAATCACCCTAGCCGAGCTTTGAGTGCAGGCTTGCAAGTCGCCTCCAAAGCTTGAAATCGCCCCTATTGTCGCAACTCCGCTTCTTTGCATTGTTTTTATAGCAGATTTTATCACAGCTGTGTTAGCCGCTTGCGAAAGCGTTGAGCGAGAAGATATAACTGAGTTTAACCACTGTAAAAAATCGCCATAAACTAGGCTGGTTTTGTTCGCGCTAAATTCCAAATGCACGTGCGGATTTATAAACGCTGGAGCTAAGAGTGCCGTTTTTTCTTCTATGATTTCAGCTTTGCTAAATTTCGCGCTTAAATCCTCTATGTCGCCGATAGCCTCTATTTTTTTGTCAAATGCGACGGCTTTATCTTGTAAGATAGTAAAATTTTTATCGCAAAGCATTATAAATTTTGGTTTAATTATAATCATTTTTTGCCTTCATTTTTTATCATTGTAGCAAAAATTTAGCAACAAAAATGTATAATCAGGTTTAAAATTTTAAATTAAAGGCTAACAGATGGAAAAGAAATTTAAACTAATGGTTATACAAGGACCAAATATCAATATGCTTGGTGCTCGTGAGGTAAATATTTATGGCTCTATGAAAATGGACGATATTCACGCCCAGATGAAAATTTTTGCTGAACAAAATGGCATTGAAATTGATTTTTTTCAAAGCAATTTTGAAGGCGAGTTGGTTGATAAAATCCAAGAATGTTATGGTGAAAGCGATGGGATTATCATTAATCCAGCTGCTTATACGCATACTTCTATCGCGATTAGGGATGCTATTGCAGCGGTTGGAATTCCAACTATTGAGGTACATATTAGCAACATTCACAGACGTGAGGAATTTCGTCAAAAAAGCCTTATCGCGCCAGTTACGGCTGGACAAATAGTTGGTTTTGGACCAGTTGGGTATCATTTAGCGATGATTGGAATGCTTCAAATTTTTGAGCAAATCAGGACGTTAAAAGCGTCAAATGAGAATGCAAACCAGTAATGCAAAATTTTATCCTAAAAGATGAAAATGCCGTCTTTTACGAGTGCGGATACAGTTGCGATAACGCTATTTTCTTAAATTTAGACGGAAAGAAATTTTTTCTAACCGATTCTCGTTACGCTATTGAAGCTGCGCAGTTTTGCAAAAATACTACCGTTATTGAAAGCGAGCAAGGATTAATTAAAGACACTAGGCTTTTTTTGCGTAAAAAAAATATCAAGGTTTTGCACTACAATCCGCGCGATTTTAACGTTGCGGACTTTGAAAATTTGCAAAAAGGTTTAAACGTAAGATTTAAAGCTATTGATAACTTTTCGCAAATTTCTCGTTTGATTAAAAATGAAGAAGAGATAAAAAATCTAAAAGAGGCGGCAAATTTGGGTGCAAAATGCTTTGATGAATTTGCTGAATTTGTGCGAAAAAACGGTGAAGGAATGAGCGAAGAAGAGCTTTTTTTTAATGCTGAAATGATCTTTAAGCAACAAGGAAAACTAGCCCTTAGTTTTTCACCAATTGTGGCGATAAACGAAAATACCGCCAAAGCGCACGCATTGCCTGGCAAAAAAAGACTGAAATTTGGCGATTTGCTTTTGCTTGATGCGGGAGTGAAATTTAATCGTTACTGTTCTGATCGCACCAGAACGGCGTGCTTTGATGAGAATTTTAACTTTTCAAAACAGCAAAAATTTAAAAACTCAAAACAGCAAGAAATTTATGAGATCGTAAAGCAAGCACAAGAGATCGCCATTGGAGCTATTGAGATTGGCAAAAAAGCGTCCGACATAGATGCAGTGGCTAGAAATTTTATCGCCAAAAATGGCTTTGAGAAGGAATTTTCTCACTCTACTGGACACGGCGTTGGCGTTGATATACACGAGTTGCCAAATATTTCAAAACGTGGTGATATAATTTTAAAAGAAGGAATGGTTTTTAGTGTTGAACCAGGAATTTATCTCAAAGACGAATTTGGCGTCCGTATCGAAGATGTTGTTGTTGTAAGACAAAATGGGGCTGAAATTTTATGAGATTGTCAGGAGTTAGACGGTTAGAAAAATCTGTCTTTTTCCCGCGAAATTTCAGCTTCAAAGATGGCTTTAAACATAGCGTTGTTTTAGGGCTTGGCGGTAATATCGGTGATGTTAAAACGCGTTTTGATAGGTTGCATTTTAAGCTAAGTAGGGATAGGCGTTTTTGCGTTGTTGAAAATTCGCCAATTTTGATAAACGAAGCTTTTGGTTTTAGGGATCAAGATGATTTTAGTAACGCCGTAATGCTTATGCAAACAAGCCTTAGCGCAAGAAATTTGTTGAAGATAACTTCAAATTTAGAAAAACGTTTTGGGCGTGCAAGGAGCTTTAAAAATGCGCCAAGAACATTAGATATTGATATTTTATATTTTAGCGGTGCAAACAGAAACGATGAGCGACTAGTTTTGCCACACGTTGGAGCAAGTAAGCGAGTAAGTGTGTTTTTACCGTTTGGATTGATGAAAAATTAAAGGAGTAAAATTGGCAAATTTTCGCACTTTTTCTGGTGAAAGTCCCGTAGAGGCGTTAAAAAAGGCTCAGCAGGAGTGTGGCGAAAAGGCAATTTTGGTAACAACAAAGCAGGTTCGCCCAAAAACTATCAATCAAAAACCGCTTTATGAAATTTTAGTTAGCATTGAGGACGAAGAAGAGGTTATAAAGAGCCAGCCTAAGGCAAATTTGAAGGCTTATGAGCAATTTGCTAACAAAAATACTTCACCAAAAACGCAACCGGTTAAGCAAGATTTAAAGCCAAAATTTGAGGTTAATGAAGTTGGTGAAAATCGCTTATTAGACGATGACGAGCTTTTTGGTGGCACAAAGTCAAATTTCTCAAAAGTGCAAAAGGCTGATAGTGCTGATGAAAATATACTTTTAAATATTTCAAATGCGGCAAAAAAAATCAGCGAAATCACTAATGTTTCAATGCCTGAGCCTGGTATCGGCGGATATAATAAAAAAATTGATGACGTTGCAAAGCAGGTAAATTTCATAAACGATAGGGTAAATTTGATAGCAGATATGTTTTGGGACGAGCGCGCTGGAAGTAGAAATAACTTAGTCATACCGCCAGAATTTGCGACCATTTATAAGTTAGCAAAAAAAAGCGGAATGAAAGATGAACACTTAGAAGCCATAATGAAAACAACGATAGAAAATATGCCAGCTTCTATGAAGAACAATCCAGCCGCAGTCAGGCGGTATTTTTATTCGCTTTTGCGTAAAATGCTTCCTTGCAGAAACGATCAAGACACTCGTCGCCAAAAAATAATGATGCTAGTTGGTCCAACCGGAGTTGGTAAAACCACGACTTTAGCTAAACTTGCCGCTCGTTATGCGTATAGTGGAGAAAGACGCTATAAAACAGGTATTATCACGCTTGATACTTACCGTATCGGCGCTGTCGAGCAGCTATTTCAGTATGCGAAAATGATGAAGTTACCGATACTTGACGTTATCGAAGTTGATGATTTTGCAAATGCTTTAAAACAGCTTAATCATTGTGAAGTTATACTTATCGATACGACTGGCAATTCTCAATACGATAAGGAAAAATTGGCAAAGTTGGAGAAATTTTTAAAAAGTGTTGATGCTCAAATCGATGTAAATTTAGTCTTATCGGCAGGATCGAAAATCGAGGATTTGCTAGAAATTTACAACGGCTTTAGCTTTCTTGATATTGACACGTTGATAATCACGAAATTTGATGAAACAAAAATTTTCGGTAATGTTTTTTCTCTCATTTACGATACTCATACGCCGGTTAGTTTTTTTTCCGTCGGACAAGAAGTGCCTGATGATATAATGGTCGCAAAGAGCGAATTTTTGGTTGATTGCATACTTGGTAAGGACGAAAATGAGTAATCAAGCCGATAAATTAAAATCTTTAGTCGCTTCTCATCAAAGACAAAAAACGACCCATTTTATCGCTGTTACAAGCGGAAAAGGTGGCGTTGGCAAAAGTACGGTGAGCGCGAATTTAGCTAATGTTTTAGCCAAAAATAACTATAAAGTCGGACTTTTAGATGCGGATATAGGACTGGCGAATTTAGATGTGATTTTAAATGTTAAGGTTGGTAAAAATTTACTTCACGTTTTAAAAGGTGAGTGTGGTTTGGGAGAAATTTTAATAGACGTTAAGCCGAATTTAACGCTTATTCCTGGCGAAAGTGGAGATGAAATTTTAAAATTTAACAGTCAATTTTTATACGAGAGATTTTTAGACGAAGCGTCGATACTTGATGATTTGGATTTTCTCATCATTGATACTGGTGCTGGCATAGGTGGGAGCACGCACTCTTTTTTGGAAGCTTCCGATGAGATTATCGTAGTTACAGTCCCAGATCCAGCCGCTATTACCGATGCTTATGCGGTTATTAAGATTACATCAAGGGATAAAAATAACCTTTTAATGCTTTTAAATATGGTTAAAAACGCGAAAGAAGCGGTAAGAATTTTTGAAAATATTCAAAAGGTTGCTAAGGTTAATATTTCAAATTTAAACTTAGAATTTCTCGGGCATTTAAGCGAAGATAAGTCAATTTCTAGGAGTATAAAACAGCGCACGCTTTTTACAGATGACAGCGAATTTGGAATTTCGAGTGCGGAAATGAACGACATAGCTTCAAAGTTACTTTACAGAGTGGAACAAAAAGTGCTTAAAAACAAAGCTAAGAGTTTTGGAAGCTTTTTTAAGCGATTAATCGAGCAGTTTTAGGGAGCGAATTTTGAGGACGGAAAATTTCATTGCATTTTTTACGGTATGCGGATTTTTCATCGGTTTGATGTTTGTTACGATCAAGCTTGACGATCCTATAGAGATAATGATTTATACATTCTTAATAACATTTTTTTTCTATCTTTTAATCCATATCGTAATAATGAACTATGTTGATGTCAGACGTCTTTTAAAAAGAAGCTTTGATAAACAAATGCACGAAGAGCGGGTTGATTATTTGATTTCAGAATTGTCCTTAAGAGAAAAGAGAATGGAGGGAATTTTAAGCAAAATCAGCGCCGAAAGTGCTTTAATCCAGCAATCCTTAGGCAAAAAAAATGAACGACCAAAAGCAAAAGCAGCTTAGCGCATACTCTCAAACCATAAAAAAAGAACAAGATGATATAGTATTATCCTATTTACCTGCACTTCGCGCTATGGCGTTTAGACTAAAAGATCGTTTGCCAAGCAGTGTTGATGTAAATGATTTGATAAGCACCGGCGTTGAAGAGATGATAAAACTTTCGCGCAGGTATGACAAAGAGCAAAATAGCTCTTTTTGGGGTTATGCTAAAAAGCGAGTTTATGGTTCAATGCTCGATTTTTTACGAAATTTAGATATCATTAGTCGTTCAAATAGGGCTCTTGTAAAAAGTATCGATGCGGTTGTTAATGAGTATTTTAACCAAAACGAAGAAGAACCAAGCGATGAGTATGTGGCAAAAATTTTAAACGAAGATGTCGGTAAAATCAAAGAGGCTAGGAATGTAAATTCCATCGTTTGCACTCTTTATATAGATGACCAAATGGAGCTAACAAACGGCGAAATTACGCTTGATAGGATTGAGCGTGAGGATTTGGTGGATAAAATACAAACCGTTTTGCATAGGTTTGATGAAAGAGATCAGCTTATAATTCAGCTTTATTATTATGAAGAGCTAAATTTCAAGCAAATCAGTGAAGTTTTGCAAATTTCAGAAGGTCGTATATCTCAGTTGCATAAAAAGCTTATGAAAAATATTAGAAAAGAAATAGAAGGCAAATAATATAAAATGGCGGATATTTTAAGTCAAGAAGAGATAGATGCTCTCTTAGAAGTCGTTGATGAAGACGGAGAAGGCGATACTAGTAGCATAGGCGCTAATTCGCAACAAGAAGAGCAAAAGCAAGTTATCATATATGATTTTAAGCGACCAAATCGCGTTAGCAAAGAGCAACTTCGTGCGATTAAAGGCATTCACGATAAGTTGGCGCGAAATTTGGCATCTCAAATTTCAAGCGTTATGAGAAGCATTGTCGAAATTCGTCTTCACAGTGTTGATCAAATGACTTATGGGGAATTTTTGATGAGCTTGCCTAGTCCGACCAGTTTTAACGTATTTTCTATTAAGCCCCTTGATGGTAACTGTGTTTTGGAAGTTAATCCAAGCATCGCATTTCCTATGATTGATCGTTTGCTGGGTGGAAATGGTGAGAATTTTGAAGCAAATAGGGAACTAACTGATATAGAAGTAAATTTACTTGACGCGATTTTAAGAATGATGATGCAACGCCTAAAAGATAGCTGGGCTATGATAACTGATATGTATCCTAATATCGAAGCCAAAGAAAGCAGCCCAAATGTCGTGCAAATCGTTAGCCAAAACGAGATTGTTATAATGGTTGTAATGGAAATTATCGTTGGAAATTCAAGCGGAATGATAAACATTTGCTATCCTGTTATCTATCTTGAGCCTATTTTAAGCCGTTTGGCAAACCGCGACATAATGCTTGGCGAAACATCAGCCAAAAAGAGCCGAAACAAAGAGCTCAAAACGCTTATTGGACGAGCTGAGGTTTTGTATGAAGCGATGCTTGGCAAGGCTGTTATAAGTGTTGAAGAATTTTTGAATTTAAAAGAGGGTGATATTTTGCGACTTGACCGCTCGGCTGATAACAAAGCGATCGTAACGATAGATAAAAAAGAGGTATTTTTAGCAGAGGTTGGGCTACATAGATTTAGAAAATCAATTAGGATAGAAGAGCTAATAAAAAGCGATAAAGATGAGATTAAGCATATTTTAGAGCAGTACGAAGAAGAGCGAAGAGCTAAACTTTTAAGTTACGATCAAGAAGAACACCCAGAATACGAAGAAAATTTAGAAGAGAGTATGTATAATGAATGAATTTTTTGAAATTTTTATAAATGAAGTTAAGGCGACCATCGAAGGACTTACTGGCAGAACTCCGCAAATAGGCGAAAAAAACGAATACGATGCGCCAAATCAAGAGGGCATAAAGCCGCCACTTGCGGTTGCAAACGTATCTGTTAGCGGAGATGTCAGCACAAAAATGGTTATCGCAGCGACGCCTGTTTTGATGTCGGCTATTGGCGAATGGATGCTCGGCGAAGAAGAAATTTCAAATAATGAAAATTTAAGCGATGACGATTTAGACGCTGCAAAAGAGGTTTTTTCAAATATTTTAGGCGCATTTTCCACATCTCTTGGCGCTCAAAAAACTATGCCAAAGCTAAATTTTGAAATTTCCAAAGTTAGCTTTTTAGATGAAAATTCGAGCTTTGACATTGCTTCGTTTAGTAAAATTTTTGTGTATTCGGTTAATATTGAAAGCATAAATGAGCATTTAGGCGTGGCGGTCGATAAAAATTTGCTCGGTTTTTTTGACAAATCAGCCCCAACTCAACCAGCCCCAACGCAAGAAACCGCAGGCGTAAAACACGATATAAGTGCAGAAGAATTGCGTAATATCGGTCTTATTATGGACGTGCGTTTGCCTATTCGCGTCCGCATAGGCTCAAAAAGAATGCTTTTAAAAGACGTGCTAACGATGGATATTGGCTCGGTTATCGAGCTTAATCAGCTTGCAAACGATCCGCTTGAAATTTTAATCAGCGATAAGGTTATAGCGCTTGGAGAAGTTGTGATCGTAGATGGAAATTTCGGTATTCAAATCACTCAAATAGGCACTAAAAAAGAGCGTTTGGAGCAACTTCGATGATACAAAGTTTGGTAGATGAATTAAAAAAATTTAATGAAATTTTAGATTTTTCAAACGAATGTGTTACATTTTTTGGCTCGGCTAGATTTGATGAAGATAATGTTTATTGCAAAATGGCGTGTGAGCTTGCAAAAATGCTAAATAGCAAAAATTTTGCCATTTTAAGTGGTGGGGGTGGTGGCATAATGGAGGCTGCCAATAAAGGCGCATTTCAAGCTGGCACAGCGCCATCTGTGGGGCTAAATGTCGTTTTGCCTTTTGAACAATTTACCAATAAATATGCCACAACGAGTTTAGTTTTTTCAAATTTAAACATAAGAAAATTCGCTTTAATCAAGCATTCAAAGGCTTTTGTCGTATTTCCTGGCGGTTTTGGGACACTTGATGAGTTGTTTGAAATTTTGGTTTTAGCTCAGATCGGAACAAAGAAAGCCAAAATTTTCTTAGTTGGACAAGATTTTTGGAGTGGACTAGACGGCTTTATAAAAGCGACATTGATAAATGAAAAAGTCATTAGTCAAGATGATTTAAATTTGTATCAGATTAGTGATGATTTAGATTGGATTGTTAATGCTATTTATGAGTGCAAATAAATGGTAAATTTAAGCTTTATTGATCTATTTGCTGGTGTTGGAGGGTTTCATTTTGCTATGAAAATAGCGTCTAAAAACTCTGGGAGCATAGTTTACGTTGCGTTTTTGCAAGTGAAATAGATAAAAATGCTTCACAAACTTATGAGCTAAATCACGGAATTTTACCATTTGGCGACATTACAAAAGATGAAATAAAGGCTAAAATTCCAAAGAAATTTGATATTTTATGTGGTGGATTTCCTTGTCAGGCTTTTTCAATAGCTGGTTATCAAAAAGGTTTTGATGATACACGAGGAACGTTATTTTTTGACATCGTTACCATTATTAAAAACCATAATCCAAAAGTTGTATTTTTAGAAAATGTTAAAAATCTAAAAAATCATGATAATGGAAATACTTTTAAAGTTATAAAATTTACACTTGAAAATTTAGGCTATATTGTTTATGATGCTATTTTAAACTCTGCCACTCATGCTAATATACCTCAAAATCGTGAGAGAATTTTTATAGTTGCATTTTGCAAACAAAAAGTGATAAATCACACTAAATTTAGTTTTCCCAAACCCATTAAGCTTACCAAAAAAATTAGTGATTTTTTGCAAAATTCTAGACAAGATGAGAAATTTTATTATACGCCACAAAAGACCAAATTCTACTTTGAACTCGATAATGCTATGCAAAACCCAAATACTCTTTATCAATGGCGTCGTCATTATGTTCGAGAAAATCGTTCAAATCTTTGTCCTACATTGACTGCTAATATGGGCACAGGTGGGCATAATGTCCCGATTTTAAGAGACAAATTTGGGATACGAAAGCTAACTCCAAAAGAGTGCTTTGCATTGCAGGGTTTTATTGATATTAAATTTGCAAATATTTCAAATTCATCACTTTATAAACAAGCTGGAAATAGTATAACATTACCGCTTGTGGTGAGAATTTGTAGGCAAATTTTGGCTGTACTTTAATGATAAATTTTACCAGTATTCAAGGTGGTGATGAATATGTAAAACTTTTGGTTCAAATGGGTTCGCTTTCTAGACTTTTTAGTCAAAGCGATAAACCATTTATTTATTATAGATTTGCCGAGAATGTTTTTTGTAAGTGCTTTAATGCACTAAATTTAAGTCGTAGCGACACTGCTTTTGATGCAAAATATTCCAATTTGGGTGTTGGCTTAAAGACATTTGCGTCTAGCGGATATTCATCGTTAGAAAAAGTAGCAGAATTTAATACATTATCTGGTGAATTTTGCGGGCTTGATGATTATGATTTGGCAAAAAAATTGACTGAATTTAGAAATGAGAGAATTAGTTTGGCTAAGCGTATATATAATATCAATGAGGCTGTTTATCATATAGTAGCCAGAATGGATCGAAAATTGGTGTTTTTTGAGACTGATTATGATGAAATAGGCTTAAATTTGCAAAATATAAAAAAGACAAAAAGTGGTATAAAATTTGATGATGGAGTGCATGAATACAGCTTTAACCGCTCAAAAAGCACACTACTTCGTAAATTTGATATTCCGTTAAACGCTTATACAAAAAATGTTGAAATTATTGATGATATTTATGCCGTATTTGCTAATTTACAAACGTTACAATTTCAAAATAAACCAAAAATAGCTGGATTAGATTATGTTATTTTGCCACTTTATAGTGTTAAAAATGGCGTTAAGGTTGTCTATGAAAAATCTGGGTTAAACTTATGGAATGCTGGCGGAAGAAAGCGTGATATCAGTGAAATGTATATACAAATTCCCATTAGTGTAAGAGAAAAATATCCAAATTTCTTTCCATCAAGAGATACAAGATTTCATCTTAAAGTGCCAGGAGGTCAAATTTTAGGTGCAAAAATTTGTCAAGATGGTGCAAAAGCATTGATGAGTAATCCAAACAAAGCTTTAAGCGATTGGCTTTTAAGAAAAATTCTAAAACTAAATGAGGGCGAGCTAGCTACATACGATAGAATGCGTATTCTAGGCTTTGATAGCGTAATAATTAGTCGTAACGGAAGCGATTATGAGATTGATATTATGCCGCTTGGATCATATGAAAGATTTTGTTAGTTGCTTTATGTTTATCATTATTTTAAATTATTTTTTATATAATCATTATAATCTATCTTGTAGATTAATTTTTAATTAAAATAAAATATATAAATTTTATAAAAAATAACAGACTGCAAGTCATAAGGAAAACAATGAAAATTTTAATGGCTATGAGCGGCGGTGTGGATTCTGCGATTTCTGCAAAAATGCTTTTGGAGCAGGGTTATGAAGTGGTTGGTTGCTATATGAAGTTGCACGAAAAAGCGAATTATCACGAGAAAAATATCGATAAAGTCGCCAGAGTGTGCGAAAATTTAGGCATTGATTATCACGTGCTTGATTTGCAAGATAAATTTAGTAAATACGTTTATGAGCCGTTTGTAAATTCGTATAAAATAGGTAAAACGCCAAATCCGTGTGCGCTTTGTAACCATTTTATAAAATTTGGTGAATTGCTTAAATTTGCTAAAAGTTTGGGCTGTCAAAAGCTTGCTACGGGGCATTATATTCGAGTTGAAAATGGTTTTATAAAAGTTGCAGCGGATTTAAGCAAAGATCAAAGTTATTTTGTTGCGCAAGTGCCAAAAGAGATGATTTGTGATATGATTTTTCCGCTCGGAGATAAGCTGAAAAAGGATATAAAGGAGCTTGCTAATTCTATGCCAAATTTTGAAGAATTTGCCAAGCAACCAGAAAGTACTGAGATTTGTTTTGTCGAAAATACGTATGTCGAAATTCTACAAAAGCATTACAAGACTGATTTGCCAGGCAATGTAGTCGATACGAACGGCAATGTCGTAGGCAGGCATAATGGATATATGCACTACACCGTAGGCAAAAGGCGCGGATTTGAGGTGTTTGGCGCGCACGAACCGCACTTTGTACTTGCGATTAATGCGGATAAAAATCAGATTGTCGTTGGGCAAAAAGAGGATTTAAGATGTGATAAAATTTTGCTTAATAGCTTAAATTTATATGTAGATGAGCTAGAATTTGATTGCGATGTAAAGGTTCGTTACAGAAGTGTTGCGCTAAAAGCGAGCGTGAGAATTTTGCCAAATAATACGGCTGAAGTTGAGCTCAAACAAAGCGCTTTTGGTGTCGCGAGCGGTCAGCTTGCTGTGTTTTACAGGGGCGATTTGGTTATCGGGAGCGGATTTATTTTATAATCTAAAAAGAAAATTCAGATACATAATTATTAATATTTTTAAAATATTTTTTTTGTTACAATTTCGCTTTAATAAATCAAAAAGGTGTGATTATGATAGGTTACAAGGTTTTTTCCGGCACGGCAAATATTGATTTTTCTAAGAAAATTTCTCAATATTTATCTTTGCCGTTAAGCGAAGCTACGATTAAGCGTTTTAGCGATGGTGAAATAAGCGTGCAAATAGGCGAAAGTGTGCGCGGAAAAGATGTTTTTGTCGTTCAGCCAACTTGTGCTCCGACAAATGATAATTTAATGGAGCTTTTAATAGTTTCAGATGCGTTAAAGCGTAGCTCAGCTAATTCCATAACCGCTGTTGTGCCGTATTTTGGCTACGCTAGGCAGGACAGAAAAGCCGCTCCAAGAGTGCCGATAACAGCAAAATTAGTCGCTGATATGATGCAAGCAGCTGGGATTAACCGCGTAGTTACGATTGATTTGCACGCTGGACAGATACAAGGTTTTTTTGACATTCCGGTTGATAATCTTTACGGCTCTATTGTTTTTAATGATTATTTAAGAAATAAAAATTTTAAAAATCCCATAATCGCAAGTCCGGATATTGGTGGTATAGCGCGCGCTAGAAGTGTAGCAAAATATCTAAATTTAGACATTGTTATCGTTGATAAGCGTCGTGAAAAAGCCAATGAAAGCGAAGTTATGAACGTTATTGGCGATGTTAGCGGCAAAGATGTGATTTTAGTTGATGATATGATAGATACTGGTGGCACTATCGTTAAAGCCGCAAAGATATTTAAAGAGCGTGGCGCAACTTCTGTGATAGCGTGCTGCACTCATGCGGTGTTATCTGGCAAGGCGTATGAAAATTTAAGCAGTAACGCGCTTGACGAGCTTGTCGTAACCGATACGATTCCGCTAAAAGAGCAAAACGATAAGATAAAAGTTATAAGTGTTGCACCTGTTTTTGCAGAGGTGATTAGGCGCGTCTATCACAATGAAAGTGTAAATTCGTTATTTAACTAAAACTAAATAAAAGTTTTTCACGACTTTTTCACGCCGTGAAAAACTTGCAAATTTAGTGCGATCCTTTGTGTAAAAAATATAATCCCAAACAAAGTGCAAGAATTGACAGTGCTAGATACATCATTTCAAGTGGCGAGCTAAATTGTGAGCTGAGCGCTCTTTGGAAAAAATTTACTATCAAAACCATTACGATTACTTTGCCAACTTTATCTTTTAGCTCGTCTAAAGAATGCACTTCTAGGACCTTGTTTTGTTTCACTTCAATTTCGGAAACGAAAAGTTCATAAATTCCAAAGCTAAAAATATAAAGAACTAGCGCCATAAGATACAAATCAATCGCTCCGACGATTACAGCGACGACATCTGTGTGTAAATCAAGCTCTTTTACGCCCAAAAAAAGATATTTGTATGTAGCCACCAAAACAACTCCGACATCGTAGCTTGCGATGATAAAAAGAACGATTGCGCCAAGTAAGCCAAATATGACCGGAAGCAATGTAAAAACGTTGCTAGATACTAAAATTCTCTCAAAAATTTTACCCATAAAGTTCCTTAAAATTAAATTTAAGCATTATTTTATAGTAAATTTGTAAATTTTTAGTCTTTATTTGAAAAATATTAACCAACTCCAAAAAATAAGAATTCCTAACATTGATTTTTTATTTTAATGATACTAAATGATGAAAAAAATCTAAATATAAATTTTGTCATTCTTGCTCTTAAATACTTTAGAATTTGCTTTATTTTGCATTCTTTTTAGTTCTTTAATTGCCGCTTGTGTCTTGCCTTGTTTAACGCATCGTTAATCGCAAATGTTTGTCGCTTGATTTTATGTATTTATTTTTTAATACCCAGCCTGGTTTAAATACGCTTATTATCTAAATCGCTCGATTTTATTGGCTCTAAACCAAGCCATCTTACAAAAACGTAAAAACATCAGCCATAGCAAAATTCAAATCAAACACCGTATTAATAGATATTTCGTGCCTTACGCACAAAGGTAAAAAATGAAAAACAAAAATGCAAATTTTGCAAAAATTATACTTTTTTATGCATTTTAATTTTCTTTTTATTTTCTTCTTCAATTTTCTTCAAATTTAGCTTCAAAGCCCTAAAGTTCGCGCTTTTTATATGATTTTATTACGATTTCTAACCACTCACAGCATTTATCATAAATTTTCACTACAAACCCCACCTTACAGCAAACACCTAGCATTCTAAGCCCCATAATATCGCGGTAAAAGTAGTAAAATTTAACCATTAAATTATCTTTTATCTTAAAAAATTAGCGCAATATTGCTATTAAGATTACTTTTTACAATGCTTTTGCACTTGTCTAACCATTTGTTGGCAAAATGTATAAAATTTCAACCCGCAAATACTTTTATAAATCAGCCTAAAATGAGAAATTTAAGCTTAAATCATGACATTATCGCAATTTTTTAAATTTTTCTTGTCAAAATAAAATTCTTATTTTATTCAATAATTTGGAGTATTAATAAAACGTGTTTGGATTTTAAAATTCAGCTTTCGTATGCATTTAAATCGGCAATCATACAAATTTTAACCAAAGACCTGCTTTACGGACAATGTCTTTGGCTTTTAAATTTCAATCAGTCTTGAAGCTCGATCCATCTTTGCGCTATACGAACTGCATTTGTAGCAGCACCGACGCGTATTTGATCGGCTACGCACCACAAATGAAGCACGTTTGAGCGATAATTATCAACCCTTATACGACCTACGTAAGTTTCATTTGTATCGCTTGAAACGATTGGCATAGGATAAATTTTATTTTTTGGATCATCAAGCACAACGACACTTGGAGCATTTTTTAAAATTTCCCTAGCCGCAAGAGCACCTACATCTTTGTTAAAATGTATCGTTATGGCTTCGCTGTGGCTTCTTAGTACGGGCACTCTGACGCATGTTGCTGAAACTTCGATATTTTTGTGGAGAATTTTCTGCGTTTCATTAACCATCTTCATCTCTTCTTTTGTGTAATCGTTATCCAAAAAAACGTCGATATGTGGTATAACATTTAGCGCAAGTTGGTGCGCAAACACCTTTGGCTCGCACTCATCAAGCTTAAATTCGAAAAATTTTTGCATTTGAAGAACCAGCTCTTCCATACCTTCTTTGCCAGCCCCACTTGCAGCTTGGTAAGTTGCAACATCTACGCGTTTTATATCAAACGCATCATTTAACGGCTTTAAAATTTGAACCATTTGGATAGTTGAGCAATTTGGATTTGCGATTATGCCACGATTTTTCCACTCGGAAATGTCTGAAGGATTGCATTCTGGAACGACCAAAGGAACGTCTTTATCCATTCTAAAATGGCTTGTATTATCTATCACAACCGCGCCACTTTTGGCTGCAAACGGAGCAAACTTTTCAGATACCGACCCACCTGCAGAGAAAAATGCAATATCGATTTCGTGCTCGTCAAAGATAGTTTGTGTAAGCTCTTTTACCTTGTAGCTTTTGCCTTTAAACTCAATCTCGCTACCAGCACTCTTTGCGCTTGCAAGTGGTAAAATTTCTCCAACCGGAAAATCAACCTCTTCCATTACACGAAACAGCTCTTCGCCAACTGCGCCAGTGGCACCGACAACCGCGACATTAAATTTTCTCATTTACTATCCTTAATGCTAAATTTCGTTTAATTCTACAATTTTTTTGTATTTTTTCGGTCGAATTGTTTTTATTTGTTTAAAATTTATTCTATTTTTAAACAAATTTACACAAATTTCTAAATTTTTACAGTTCGTGCTTGTAAAAATAGATCATCGCTTGAAATTTCTTCGCCTTCGCTTAAAATCGCCGCTCTTTGAACGATAGAGATTAGCTCTCTGATATTGCCTGGAAAATCGTAATTTTCAAGTTCTTTTAGCGCTGAATTTGAAAAAAATTTGTTGCCTAAGTCAAATTCCTTACAGCTATTTTTTAAAAAATGTAAAGCTAAATCTGCTATCTCCTCTTTTCGCTCTCTCAACGGCGGAATGGCAAGTGGGATAGTATTTAGGCGATAAAATAAATCTTCTCTGAATTTGCCGCTTTGTATCAAATCGTTTAAATTCGCATTTGTTGCGGATATTATTCGTACGTTGATTTTAATCGGCTTTGTGCCACCAAGTCGCGTAATTTCCCGTTCTTGCAACGCTCGAAGTAATTTTGGTTGCAAATTTATAGGCATTTCACCAATCTCATCTAAAAAAAGTGTTCCGCCATCAGCTAGCTCAAAGTGTCCTTTTTTCATCGTGCTTGCATCGGTAAAAGCCCCTTTTTCGTAGCCAAACAGTTCACTTTCTATCAAATTTTCTGGAATTGCCGCCATATTTATTGCGATAAATTTCTCATTTTTGCGCATTGAGTTTTTGTGTATAAAATTTGCAAACACCTCTTTACCAACACCGCTTTCGCCCATTAGCATTACGCTAACATCTGTAATTGCGGCTTTTAAGGTTATATTTAATGTTTTTTTCAATGCCTTAGAAGTACTTAAAAAAGTATCTTGATTTTCTTTTTGTTTATTATTTATTATTTTTGTATATGTTTTCTGTTTTAAAATTTCAGCTCTTTTTATCGCCTGATAAAGCGTTTCTACGTCAAAAGGTTTTGTTAAGAAATCCTTAACCCCAAGTCGTACGCTCTCTATCGCCTTATTTAGCGTGGCGTTTCCAGTGATGATGATGACATCGAATTTTCCATTTAATTTTTTTATAAATTCAAGCCCGTCCATTCCTGGCATATTAATATCAGTTATTATTAAGTCGGTATTTTCTTCGATTTTTTTGATGGCTTCAACGGCACTTTTGTAGCTTTTTATGTTAAGCTCTTCGTATTCGCTAAGCGCTATTTCAAGGGATTTTCGCATATTTATATCATCTTCAACTATGACTATATTCATTTTAATCTTTCTTGTTTAAAAATGCCTTGATGATAGCAGAATTTTGCTTAAATTCGATTGTAAATCGAATGGGTGTCATAGTAATTGTTGTATTTATATTTATATTTTCTTTATCTTTTGTTGTATAATCTTCAACTTTAAAATTTGCACTCTCAAAGCAGTCAAATACGGAGTTTTTATAGATTTCTAGATACTGAAGTGTCGTTTGATTTTCATCTTTTTTGTGTTGTAATTCGCACAAAAAATCATACTTTAAACCTTTTAAAGCAACGGCTTGGGATATTAAAATTTTTTCTTGTACGACTTGGTTATTTTGTGTAAAAATTTTAGCCCAAATGACGTAATCATCGGAGCTAAAACTTAATGAAATGAGTATGGTTAGTAGGAGAAAATTTCTTGCCACTTATTTCTATCTACTCTTAATTCCATTCTGATATTATATAAGCCGTCTTTAAAGCTAGTTTCGACAATATTTGCATTTTTTATGAGACCATTTACTTGCGATGTTATGGTTGAGTCTCTTAGCATTGCATCTCTAACAGTATCTCGTGCGCTGATTTTAACGCCGTATAGTTGCTCAGCTAGCTGTCTGTGAGCGTCTGCCATAGCTGCACGTTTTGCAAGAGCCAATGCTTGAGCCTGCGAAACGGTATTCATCGGCGCGAT
Organism: Campylobacter sp.; assembly: GCA_052170535.1. GTDB lineage: Bacteria > Campylobacterota > Campylobacteria > Campylobacterales > Campylobacteraceae > Campylobacter_A. The sequence continues at coordinate 71,790 of JBQNAH010000007.1, forward strand.
ACCTTCGCCAACAGCGGTAAATGTTTCTTCAATCGGAGTTTGGTCAAATATCATTTTCTCTTTTTTCATAACTTCTCTAATGTCGTCCTTATCGACTTTTTGCACGACAATTTCCTGCCTTGAATTTACTGGCTCGTCAAAGTCACTTGCAAACGGATTATGAAAAGAACAACCGCTAAAAACAGCCACTGTCGCTAAAATAAAGACAAAATTTTTCATTTTATAACCTTTAAAATATAAAAATTGATTTCAATCAGCAAGTTTTATCTCAACAAAACTTAAAATTTTTCAATCTCACTCGATTTCCAAAGCGGTTTCATCTTCGCCGCTATCGTCTTCTTGCGCTTTTGGACATTTTGCTATGCTTGCAACATTGTCGCCATCGACATTTACGACTATTACGCCACTTGTATTTCTGCCAGCTTTTCTAATCGATTGCATATCAACGCGTATCATTTTTCCACTTGTGGTTAAAGCCATCAAATCAGCATCGTCATCAACCATAACAACTCCGACCAAATCGCCTGTTTTAGCCGTTAATTTCATACAAATAACACCCTTGCCACCACGATTTGTCAAGCGATATTCGTCTGCTGTTGTACGCTTTCCTATACCTTTTTGCGAAATGCTTAAAATTTCTTGTTCATTACTTTGTATAAACGCAGCTCCGACAACTTCGTCATTTTCTTCTTTAAATTTAATACCCGTTACGCCGCGAGCAGTTCTACCCATTTGGCGAACTTTGCTGAGTTTAAATTTAAGGCACATTCCTTTTTTTGTAACGATAAAGAGCATTTTTTCGTCGTTAGCTTCGGTTTCGCCGTCTTGATCGTCTTGAACTTCAATCTCGGCGTTTTGATTTAATTGTGCTTGATCGTCTAAATTCTCATCATCTGGTAAAATAAATTCACTCGCGTCGTTTTCGACTATCAAAGCCGTTACAAGTTCGTCATTTTCATCAAGGCTGATTGCTCGAACTCCAATCGATCTTATGTTTTTAAATTCGCTCAAATTCGTTCTTTTTACGATACCGTTTTTCGTAAAGAACGCTAAAGACTTACTTTCGTCAAAATCCGTCGTAGGTATTATAGCCATTATTTTCTCATCAGCCTGCAATGAGATTAAATTCACAACCGCTTTGCCTTTTGCGGTTCGGCTTCCTTCTGGAATTTTATAAACTTTTAGCCAATATAGCTGTCCGCGATCGGTTACGAACATTAACGTATCGTGCGTATTTGACGTAAAGAAGCTTTCTATAAAATCGTCATCATACGTTGTTACTGCGACTTTGCCTTTGCCACCACGTTTTTGCTTTTCGTATTGCTTGCTTGGGACGCGTTTTATGTAGCCACGATGAGTTATCGTTACAACCATATTTTCGTTTGGAATGAGATCTTCAACGTCAATATCGTCGTAATCATCGACAATCTCGGTTATGCGTGGCACTTTAAATTTGTTTTTTATTTCAAGAAGCTCTTCGCGGATTAAATTTTCAAGCAGTGTTTCACTTTTTAAAATTTCATCTAGTCTTGCAATTTCCGCCATTAATTCAGCCAACTCAGCTTCTAATTTTTCTCGCTCAAGCCCTGTTAGTTTGCTTAATCTCATATCTAGTATGGCGTTGGCTTGAAGTTCAGAAAGTCCAAATTTAGACACTAAACTTTCTCTAGCCGATGCCGTATCTTCGCTATTTTTGATTAAATTTATAACTTCGTCGATATTATCAAGGGCTATTTTTAAACCTTCTAAAATATGCGCTCTAGCTCTAGCTTTTTCTAGATCAAAAATCGTGCGACGTATAATGACTGTTTTTCTATGATTTAAGAAAAGTTTTAGCAATTCTATTAGGCTAAAAACTTTCGGCTCTTTGTTGTGAATTGCGAGCATTATAACGCCAAAAGTCGCTTCCATTGTTGTAGATTTAAAAAGATTATTCAAAACAATTTCGCTCATTGCGTCGCGTTTTAGCTCGATGACTACGCGAATTCCGTCTTTATCGGATTCGTCGCGCACTTCACTTATTCCATCTATTTGTTTATCTTTTACAAGTTCGGCGATTTGCTCTATTAATCTAGCCTTGTTTGTTTGATATGGAAGTTCGTCAATTACGATTATGTCTTTATTTGATTTTTGCTCGATATGAGTTTTAGCTCTTAGTTTTATACGACCACGACCAGTTCTGTACGCATCTATGATACCTTTTTTGCCAAATATAAGCCCGCCCGTTGGGAAATCAGGTCCCTTAATAAAGTGCATAATTTCTTCAAGTGTGGCGTTTTTGTTATCCAAAACCAATAAAAGTCCATCTATCAACTCATCAAGGCTGTGAGGTGGAATATTTGTTGCCATACCAACGGCAATACCGCTTGAGCCATTTAAAAGCAAATTTGGAACACGGCTTGGCAACACATCTGGTTCTGTTTCGCGGTCATCGTAGTTTGGGACAAAATCAACCGTATCTTTTTCAATATCTCGTAAAATTTCTTCGGTCAAATTTGTCATTCTAGCTTCTGTATAACGCATTGCCGCAGCGACGTCGCCATCTATCGAGCCAAAGTTGCCCTGTCCGTCGATAGCTGGATAGCGCATAGAAAATTTCTGAGCCATACGCACAAGAGCGTCATAAACGGCTGTATCGCCGTGCGGATGGTATTTACCTATCACATCACCAACTATACGAGCCGATTTCATATACGGACTTCGGCTACCTACGCCAAGGTTATTCATAGCGTATAAAATTCGCCTATGTACTGGTTTTAAACCATCTCTTGCGTCTGGAAGCGCACGTCCAATGATAACGCTCATCGAGTAGTCTAGGTAGCTTGTTTTGATTGAATCTTCAATATCAACGGCTTGTATGTCCTGATTGGTGTTAAATATATTTTCCATATTTTTCCTTAAAAATAACTTCTTAGATTGTAGCTAAAATTTAATAAAAAAACGATAAATAAGATATTTAATATCTGTTTATAAAATAAAATGGCAAATTTAGTATTTCGCATCGGCTAAAACCAGCGCGAACAAAACATCGCAGCCTGCATTTTGCAAACAAATTCTCGCTTCTTGTATCGTTGTGCCAGTCGTAATTACATCATCGACTAAAATCACGGGAAATTTTGGCTTTTTAAGTAGTTTAAAATTTCTTGGATTTTTTATACGAAAGATTAAATTTTTGCCACTGTAACTAACATCATTTGTAGAATGAAGACAGCTAAAAATAGGACTTATGCTATCGCTTTTTAAACAATTTGCCAAAATGGCGGTGTGAGAATATCCAAATTTAATCCTATCATCAATCGCAACGGCATTTATTTTTGTTTGAAATTTAAATTTTTTTGCAAATTTCGCAAAACTGATTTTAGCAAGCGCTTTAATGACAAAAGAGCCGTGAAAATGATGTTTTGAATGCAGTAAATTTTTTATTTCCGAGTAGTTGAAAAAACTGTAAATTTTAAATCCGTCTAAGGTTGTGCGAGAATTTAATTCAGAGCCTAAAAGATGGTTTTGGCAGATCGTGCAGATTGTCTTAAAACACAATTTGCCGCAATTTAAACAGCGCATTAATTTTTAACGATTTGCATTGCAGTGCGTTTTATAATATCTTTCATTAATTCATCAAAAAAGCTCTTAAAAGCCCCACCTGTAAGGATTGGAGCAAATTTACTTTGCTCTTGCGCGATGTTTTTGGTTATCGTTTTGTCGCCTTGCTTGATTGTAATTTGAAATTTGACATCGCCTTTTAGATTGTCCGTGCTATAACCGCTTAAATTAGATTTAAGTTCTATGATTTTTATATCCACGACCATATCGCTTTCGTATCCGTTCAAATCAGCTCCCAAATTCGTCAGCTCCTTTCTCAAACCGTCTTCAACCCACTGCGCCAAATCGTTTTGCAACATTACGTATTCATCAACGTTTCCATTGCCATCTGTTATTGTTGCGATTATGCTTTTGTTGTTTCGTGCATCAGTTACGGAGTTGATTAATACGTGTTTTTGAGTGCTTAATTTTTGAGAATTTGTTGTGTATGGATCGAAACTTAAAACTGAACTTCTTTGCGAGCAGCCACTCAAAAATATCATTAAAATAGCTGATAAAAATAGTAAATTTTTCATATTTTTCCTTTAAATTTTTGAAATTTCTTCGGCAACTTTGTTTGCCATTTGTTTAACTAAAAGCGAAATGTAAAGGTCAAAATCCTTTGATTTACTCGCTTTTAGCCTGTTTGCTTCTTGCGTGGTTGTAAAGCTAAACTGTCTAGAAAGGTTGATGTTTGAAAATTTCACAGTTCCGTCAAGATGAGCTTGCAAATAGCGAGATTTTTGAGAATACGAACCTTTTAAATCCGTAAATGAGAAATCAAGCCTAAGCGTATATGGTGATGTTTGAGTTTCCACGACTAAAATTCCACGACTATTTAATTCTTGTTTTAAAAAAAGATAAAACAGCGCTTCAAGTCTTGGATTTGATGTGAAAATGTAACTTCTTCCGCTAGATTTTGTAAAATTTATAGCGTCACTTGTCTTGCGAGTATCGGTAATGCGGTGAATAAAAACCTTTTTAAGAGCGACATTTGTATCGATAAAATTATCTCTTAAGCAACATTTTATCGCTACATCGCTTCGGTACTCGACATCGTTTATGAGAGTTTTAAATTCATTCATACATCTATCGCAATTAACTGGAATTTTGATAATCTTTTGATACTGACTTTTTGAAACACTATCGACTTCTATTTGAGTAGCGTTTGGCTCTGGATTTGAGTTCGAGCAACCAAATAGTAAAAAAGCTAAAAATAACGCTATTAAATTTTTCATTTCTCTTCCTTTTGACGAAATTTAACCTAATCTATTTTTAAAACAGACAAAAACGCCTCTTGTGGCAAATTTACCTTACCTATTGCTTTCATTCTTTTTTTACCTTCTTTTTGCTTTTCAAGTAGTTTGCGCTTACGCGTAATGTCGCCACCATAGCATTTTGCTGTTACGTTTTTGCCCATTGATTTTACTGTTTCTCGTGCGATTACTTTGTTGCCTATACTAGCTTGTATCGCAACTTCAAAAAGCTGTCTTGGAACGATCTCTTTCATCGCTTTTACTAGATCCCGCCCCTTGCTTTGCGCTTTTGACTCAGGAACGATTATGGATAGCGCATCGACCGTATCGCCAGCTACTTTTATGTCAAGTTTAATCAAATCCCCAACTCTATATTCGCTTGGCTCGTAATCAAAACTAGCATAGCCTTTTGTGCTGGATTTTAGTTTATCGTAAAAGTCCATCACAATCTCATTCATCGGTATGTCGTATTCGAGCAAAACGCGTTCTGGCGTTATATAATCCATCTTTGTTTGATTGCCACGACGATTGTTTAAAAGAGTGATGATATTTCCTAAAAATTCACTCGGCGTGATGATTGTGGCTTTTACGTAAGGCTCTAAAATCGCTTCTATTTTATTGACGGCTGGAAGTTCGCTTGGATTTTGTATGGTTAAAATTTTACCATCAGTTTGATGAATTTCATAAGTTACGGTCGGCGCGGTTGCGATTAGATCGAGATTAAATTCTCTCTCCAAACGCTCTTTTACAACCTCCATATGAAGCAGACCCAAAAAGCCCACGCGAAACCCAAACCCAAGCGCGATCGAAGTTTCAGGCTCGTAGCTAATCGAGCTGTCATTTAATTTTAATTTATCAAGAGCGTCGCGCAAATCTTCAAATTTATCCGTTTCTATCGGATAAAGTCCGGCAAAAACAAACGGTTTTGCACGCTCAAATCCACCCACAGGCTCTTTTAGCGGATTTTTGCCAAGAGTTATCGTATCTCCGACTTGAACATCACTTACATTTTTTAGACCCAAAACGACTATGCCGACCTCGCCTGCGTCTAAATTTTGAGTTTTGATAGGCGCTAAAGGGTGCGGATACATAAGATCTAAAACTATATGTTTTTTATTTGTTCCCATTACCAGAATTTCATCGTTTTTCTTGAGCTCGCCATCATAAACGCGCACAAGTGCTAACGCGCCTAGATAATTATCAAACCAGCTGTCGTAAATGAGCGTTTTTAGCGGTTTTTGTTTATCCCCTTTTGGCGCTGGAATTTTTGTGATTATGGCGCGCAAAAGCTCGTCTATGCCAATGCCAGTTTTTGCGCTGACTTCAATAGCCTGGGAGCAATCAAGTCCGATAACGTGCTCTATTTCGTTTTTAACGCGCTCCACATCGGCTGCTGGTAGGTCGATTTTATTTATTACTGGGATAATTTCTAGGTTATTTTCAAGCGCGATATAGACATTTGCTATCGTTTGGGCTTCAACGCCTTGAGATGCATCTACGACAAGCAGTGCGCCCTCACAACTAGCTAAACTTCGGCTAACTTCGTAGCTAAAATCAACATGTCCTGGGGTGTCGATCAAATTTAGCACATATTTTTGCCCATCAAGCACGTGCTCTAATCTTACTGATTGGGCTTTTATTGTAATCCCGCGCTCTTTTTCTATATCCATCGTATCCATTATCTGTGAGCTCATTTGGCGATTATCCACGGCCTTACACTCTTGTATCAAACGATCAGCAAGCGTGCTTTTGCCGTGATCTATATGCGCTATAATGCTAAAATTTCTTATATTTTCCATCTAAATTTTACTTTTGATTAAATTTCGAACTTTATTGTGCCAAAAAATGATTTAAAATCTGCATAAATAACTTTTTGTATTAAGTGAAAATTCGTTAGAATATGACTAAATTTGAAATTAGTAGGGTATAAAATGAGCATCCAAAGCGTAGAGCCAAACGTAGCCGACAAGATAAATGGCGAGTTAAGATCGTATA
>JBQNAH010000008.1:0-78544 GCA_052170535.1 Campylobacter sp.
AAAAGTAGCTAAAATTAACAAAAAAATATAAAAATAAATCAAAAATAGTATTTTTTAATTTTAATATTTTTTAAATTTAAGTAGATAATATTTAACTTCTGTTAATATTCTATTTTTTAATTGTCTGTAAGTATGAACTAAAGTATAATATAAACTTTAGTAATTTAATTAATTATTTAACTTAAAATTATTATAATAAAATGCTTTTTACCAAATCCAAATAAAGGAGACAAAATGAGAAATCTGCATTTAAAGAGAGCGCCCCTGCTTTCAGTAGTGGTCTGTAGTATGTTGTTTTCAACTATTTGTGAAGCACAATATATAGAGCCTGGTAAAATAGGCGACATAAAAAGCTGGGAAACAGACGAGTATAAAGCATACTGGGGTCTAGGCGGCATGAATGCATCGGTAGCCTACGCCAAAGGCGCCACAGGCAAAGGGGTAAAACTCGGAGTGGTAGATTCAGGCATGCTTCTAAGTCATCAAGAATTCGCAGGAGGCAGGATTACTGGAGCGACCGCAAAAGGCGAATACTCCCAAGATGGGATGCGTTACCCAGATGCAGAATACGGCAACGCACCATTTAAAGAAAAAGGCAGCGACGAAAAAGACAAGACAAATAAGGGCGAATTTAAAAAAGGGCAAAAATTTGAAACAAACGGGGGCTGGATACACGGCGTAAACGACTCTCACGGTACGCATGTAGGAGGCACGATAGCTGCAAATCGCAATGGAAGTGGAACGCATGGAGTGGCCTGGGGGTCAAGATTATACTCTGGAAATACGGGCGGAAACGACGGCATGACCTACGGCCCAAATCAAGACTACGGATACTTCTATGCCGTATATAACGAGCTTGCTAAATCGGGCGTAAGAGCGATAAATAATAGCTGGGGATCAAATAGGAGAGTTCATTCCTCATATCCCGGTGCACAGGGTTATGGTGGAAATAAAGGAACGGCTACTCATCCAACTTTGCCAAATCATCACTTATATATAAAAGATCTTGACGCTGCCAAAAAAGCTTATTATCAGTTTGTTACTGGCGGTCAAAAAAACTTTATGGATGCCGCATACGAAGTAGCTAAGCAATACAAGATCATACAAGTATTTACTGCTGGAAATCGTGATGAGATGGAGGAGTCTTATACTAGGGCTATGTTGCCGTATTTTCGCCCTGATGCAGAGAAATTTTGGATAAACGTAACTGGACAAACAAGTGGTGATTCTCAAAGATTTAATACGGCAGGACATTCTAAATGGTGGACTATCGCTGCGCCTGGGCAAGGAATAAAATCATCCATAGTTGATGTAAAAACAGGAAAAGCGGGATATGACTCTTGGGACGGTACTTCTATGGCTGCTCCTCACGTTACAGGAGCGCTTGGCGTGATAATGTCAAGATATACTTATATGACAAACGAGCAAGCTAGGGATGTCATGCTAACTACGGCAAGACAGACAAGATACTCTTTTAAGCCAAATGATACCAGGAAGCTTTCAGACTGGACCAGCAAGCTTGGTGTGCCTGATAAAAAATGGGGATGGGGAGTAGTGGACATTGGCAAGGCAATGTTTGGTCCCGGTCAGTTTTTAGGAGTGTTTGACGTATATATGGACGTAGATGATACATGGTCTAACGATATCTCTGATAAGGCCATTAAATTTAGAAAAACCGAGGATGATACAGACGCAGCCACGTGGGCTCTACGTAAAGCAGAGCTTGATGCAAAAGGCGGAAATTTGACCGCAGAAGAAAGAGCTGAATACAACGTAGAGCTAGCCAGAGAACAGGCAAGAGCATATAGGGCAGCGGAAGGCTATAAAGGAACGCTTGTAAAAAGAGGTAGCGGCACGCTAACGCTTGCCGGCAATAACACCTATAGCGGCGATACCGTCATAAAAGACGGGCAGATCACGGCGCTAAATCAGTCTTTAAAAAATAGCAACGTGATAGTAGAAAACGGTGGTGTTTTGAAGATCAAAAAGAAACTTACCGTTCAGGAAGTCAAAGCTAATGCACTATCTAGTTGGAAACCAAAGGAACTAATAGAAACGTCAAGGTCTAGCACGTCAGACACCGTAACTGCAACCATAAGATCAGGCGGTAGATTTATAGTATCCCACGAGGGTATAGTCGGGATGACATCCGCCGGAGCGTCAAATTTAAATCTTACATTTGAGAAAGGCTCTATCGTAGATCTTGAAAATCCGCTTTTTGAAGATATTCAAAAGATATATAAAGATCCGTCAAAATCGAAAAAATACTGGGTAGAAGGTAGCTTTGCAGGATATGATGGAGCTACTTTAAGACAATATGCATTTTTTGATTTAGTAAAAGATTTTAGTGATTCTAAACTAGAACTTACTATTAAAAAGGGCAGCAAAGATATGGTTAATTTTGCAACAAGCAATAACCAAAAACTAATAGCCGCCGCGATCGAGAGCTCAAGCAGACAAGCCAGCGCTATTAGCGCCTTTAGGAGTAGGCCTGCGGTACTAACGAGCGATCTGTATAGAAATTTCATCTTCGCTACGCCGCAGCAAGCCTCCGATACGCTCAAAACATTTGCAAACGAAGCAAATTTTGCCGCTCAAAACGCAGCCGTGATAAACAATGTATTTATCAGGAATGCCGTTTTGAACCGCAAAAGGGATTTTAATGCGGTAAAAGCTCAGGACGAAACGGGGATAAATTTCTGGTCGAACACAGCAGGGGCCGTCATCAAATCTAGCGCAGACGAAGGCGCTGGAAATTTCAAATCCACTTCTATAACACAGCTTTTCGGCGTAGACGGCGCGATAAGCGAAAACATAAGGCTCGGAGCAGTGCTCGGCGACGGCAAAATCAAGACCAAAGAGGGGGGGGGTAGCAAGGAATGGGACAGCACCGACAGGCACGTGGGAATTTACGCGCAGACCAGCCTTGATACGTTTAAATTTGATTTAGGAGCCGTATATACGGCTGCAAAACGCAAAAAATTAAGCACTTCCACGATCGTACAACACGTTTCGCAAGACACCGTCAAAAGCAACGAAAAACTGATCGATATGTTTGCCAGAGCGACATACGGCGGCTTTAATTCAAGTGATTTTGAGATCAATCCTTATCTAGGAATCTCGCGCATCCACGCTAAAGTGGACGGCACGAGCGAGAAGATAGGACCGTTTACGATGAGCACGGATAAAAAAAGCAGAAACATAAATATCCTAACGGCAGGCATCAGCCCAAGCATACCGTTTAAAATAGGCGGCATGAGCTCGTCCGCACAGCTCGATCTAGCCTACAATAGATTTTTCGGCAGCACGAGACCCAGCACGGGCGTAAACGTCGCAAATGCAGGATACGTGGAGCTTGAAGGCAAAGAGCTTAAAAATTTCGTCACCGTTGGCACGGGCATAGAGAGTAGGATATTTAAAAACACGAGCCTAAGGCTTTCTTACACTGGCGCATTCGGAAACGACGTAAAATCAAATAGCCTAAACGCTAGAATCGAGGTTTCGTTTTAATGCTAACAGCAAATTTTACTATATTAACTAAGGGCTAAATTTAAAAATATTTTAAAATATGCGATCTATTGATGTTTAATTATTTGTTAAAATGCACTAGGTTGGCTTTCGATTTAATTGCATAGTCGGCTACATCAACGCAGTTGGTAGCTGACTTTAATTTTAATACCACAAATTTAATTGCTTTTATCTCACCTGCGTGCTAAAAATCTGCGTGATGCTGGGGATTTGCGCGCCCGCGACGTCAAATTTGGTCGTTTTCATCCGCACGCCGTAGAGCGCGTTTAAATTTTGCTCGTTCAAAACATCGGCGCTTAGCCCATAAACGTAGCTAAGATCGTTTTTAGGATGAGTGTGTGATCCGCCGCAAGCGCGTGATTTGGCTGATGTGTGGTAAAAACGATGCCGGCGCCGCTTTGGGTCTTTAAATTTGCAATCAGGCTTAGCACGCGGTCTTGGTTTTTGATATCAAGCGCGCTCGCAGGCTCATCCAAAAACAAAATTTCGCTCTGGCTCGCAATCGCTATCAAAGAGCGCAAGCTGCTTTTGGTCGCCCGCTTAGAATTTACCCACATATTTAGGCTACTTTTATTCCGACTTTTTTAAATGTATTTTTAGCTTTTTTAGAGAAATAACCGTTTAAAATACTGCTGTAACCTAGGTTGTTCTCTCGGCAAAATCTCTTCAATGTTTTATTTGTCTTAATTTGGATCTGCTCGCTACTCCGCCGCTTTTTACGTTGCCGATTAAATCTATCATCGCTTAAGCTTCCTTTGATATAATTTTGATATCGATGTCAAAGTTATACGACAATTTTATCTGTTTGAAAAGGGTTAACAATAAAAATAGGACAGAAATTCGCTTTTTTAGAGAAGAAAAGGATTTAACTCAACAAGAGTTAGCCAAATTGGCTGGAGTGTCTGATAAAACAATACAAAGATATGAAAATCAGATGATGAGAATTTAACTACCAATGTAATAAAAAAATTGCAATGGGTTTAAATTTGGATGTTGGCATTTTGACACAAAAAGAAATTAAAAAATCTCTCAATCCAAAGAAAAAGTGCCACCCAATATAGAAAATTTATCCCCTAATTTGTCCCTCAATCCCACCAACCTTAAAAGCCAAAACAAATCAAACGATAATACCGAAGAAAACGGCATTATAGCCGTGCTGTACTTTGAAGATACCTATGCAAGCGCGGGAGACGGCGCTATAAACTATGAAGAAGTACCGACTACGTTAGAATTTAACGAAAACTTTCTGTGAGGCTTTTTACGTATTAGCGGAGACCTATCTAAGGTTCATATCATTAACACCAAAGGCGACAGTATGGAGCCTACTATTGCTAATGGAGAACTTCTTTTTGTAAGTACGGCAAATGCAGGTGGCGTAATATACGTCATAAACTACGGCGGCGATGTATACGTAAAACGATTAGAAAAAAAATCCGATAACAAAGGCTATAACTCTATTTTCGGATAATGAAAAATATGAGCCTATCGTCATTGGCGGCAAAAATTTACAAAATTGCTCTATCGTAGGACGCATCGTGGCTCATATCAGAAAAGGCGTGATTTAAAGGGACTTTGAAGCTATCTTTGAAGTTTTTGAAGCAATTTTAAGCTTGGTTTTCAAAATGCGAAAAAATGCCTAAATTTTGCAAAATTTGCATTTTCGTTTCTCATTTTTTACCTTACGTCCATATCTGCTAAAATAACGCTTAAGACTATTTGCTCCACATTTTTTACTACTCTCACTTTTTTACCTTTTGTATTAAGATTTATCAAAGATTTTACAACGTTTTTAATATTTAAATACGCAGAAAGAATACAGATTGCAAACGATATAAAACAATATCACATCTATGGCACTCCACTACTACATTGCTATTTGCTCGCAATCAATAACCAAACTTAGCCTCCTTCTCGTCAGTTCATATCACGTTTCTTTGAGGTTATTCACACCGTGAGCAATTTTTCAAATTCCCACGAACAAAATGCTTGCTTTCATGTGCCACGCCTTCAAGGCGATAGTTATTTAAATTACATCAGCAAAACCACTGCGACTTTTTTCATAAATTCTCCTTATTTTTTAAAAAATTGTATCAAATTTTATACAAAATATGTTAAAATCGCGCCACTTTAATTTGAAAGGAAGGAAAATGGAAGTAAAGATTACGTATTGCAATTCTTGAAACTATAAACCGGTAGCTTCTCGTGTAGAAGAGCAAATTTTAGCAAATATATCAGGTGCAACTGTTAGCAAAGTTGTTGGCAGTGGCGGAAACTTCATCGTTGAAGCAAACGGTGAAATATTTTTTTCCAAAAAAGACTTAATTGGAACAGATACAAATTCTCTACCAAGTCCAGATGAGATAACTCAAATAGTCGAAAAAATCAAAAAAAGTATTTGAGAAAATTCGCGACAAGCTCTAGTTTGTCGCGATTAGATTTAACTATTTATTTTGCACGCTCTAAATATTCGCCTCGAACCGTATCTACGCGGATAACTTCGCCCTCTAAAACATGAAATGGTATTTGTATAACAGCACCGCTCTCCAATGTTGCTGGCTTTTTTCCACCTTGAGAATCACCTTTGAAATTTGGCGGAGTTTCGACTATTTTAAGCTCGACAACTTGTGGAACTTCCACGCCGATAGCTTTGCCGTTGTGAAATAAAATATCAACCATCATTCCATCAATCATCCATTTTTTCACATCACCAACATCTTCATCATTTATAGCTACTTGCTCGTATGTCGTCGTGTCCATAAACTGGCAATATTCGCCATCATCATAAAGATATTGCATCTGCCTTTCTTCTAAATTTGGCTGCTCGCACTTATCGCCAGCATGGAAAGTTTTTTCAAGAACTTTTCCGTCAATAAACGATTTTATTTTCGCACGCACAAAAGCCGCGCCCTTGCCAGGTTTTACGTGCTGATATTCGACGACTTTATACGGAATGCCGTCAATTTCTATCTTTAGACCCTTTTTTAAGTCACCCATAGAGTATGCCATATTTTCTCCTTTTGATTAAAAGGCTTTATTATATCAAATAAAATTTTATTTTTGTTTAAAATTTCAAAGACAAATCGCCTCTTATCTTTAATAAACCAATACATAAACTATTTGAGAGCCGTGAACACCCAAAACTGGCACCAGTTCAATATCTGATGTTCTTGACGGACCACAAATAAACAAGATATTTGTAGGCAAAATTCCATCCTCGGCTTTTATCTCGTTTAAAGCCACAGACAAGCTTTTAACGATATTTTCCTTTTTTAACAGCACAATGCAAACCTTTGGTGTAAGGCTTAAAAGTCTTGGTTGAGCCTTGCTCGAAGTTACGCAAAATACGCCGTGAGAGCTAACGGCTTTTCTAGCTTGAATAATCGAAACATCATAGTTAAAAAGCTCGGATTTAAACGTTTCGATGGGCTTATCAAATGCAAATTTATTCTCTATTTGAATTTTGTCTAAATTTAGTGGTAAATTTGTTGGATAAATCAAATTTTTAACATTTTCCTTTTCTATAATCGCATTTATATCAGCCGTCAAATCGCCACTTTGCTGGACAAAAGCCTTATTTTCAATCGCCCTATTTATATATTCAAAAACCAAATCATCAGCTTCGTCATTTATAAAATCAACCACATCTACGCTTTGAAATTTCGCATTAATTGAAACATTTTTTATCTTTGATAAAATTTGATCCTTGCTATTCATAAATCACTCCTTGCATATTTTGCACCTCTTTGTGAAGGTCGAAATCAAAATCCATTAAATCTTTAAATTCAAGCCATTTGCTAATTATCGGCATACTTTTGCCAAATGACTGCACTAAGCCGTTTGACACCAACGCACCCTTCATTGCCATTCTAAACGCAAATCCGCTAGTTTGTACCTTTGCGTAGTTGCTAAAAATCATAGATTCGGCAAAATGGCTTGGCAAATTTTGAGTTCCGTGTGGCGGATTTTTGCCTTGTCCGACCTTATCTCGGCGTAATTTTCGGATTAAACTCGGTAACGGAATTTTAACTGGACAAACCTCGCCACATCGTCCGCACATCGAACAAAGCGATACGACATCTCCGTGTTTATCCATTCCAAAAAGCCAAGGCGATATGACTTCTCCGATAGGGCCAGGATACACGGTTTGATAACTGTGTCCGCCTATTTTGTCATAAACAGGGCAAAAATTCATACAAGCTCCGCACCTAATACAGCGAAGTGCTTCGTAGTATTCGGAATTTACTAGCATATCGCTGCGATGATTATCAAGCAAGATAATATGACACTCTAGCGGACCGTCAAGTTCGCCGTCTTTTCTAGGGCCAGTGATTATGTTGTTATAGTTTGTGATAAATTGTCCTGTCGCAGATGGGATAAGCAAAGTATCAAGAGTAGCAGCGTCTTCGAAACGCTCGACAACCTTTTCAATACCGCAAATATTAATCGTAATATCAGGTATTGTCGTGCACATTCTTCCGTTGCCTTCGTTTTCTAACATCCATATCGCGCCTTCGTTTGCAATCGCGAAATTTACGCCACCTAGACCAAGTTTAAGCGTTTTAAATTCCTCTCTCATATGAGTTCTCGCAATCGCATTTAATTTTTCAGGCTCGCTTTCTTTTGCTGCGCCAAGTTTTTCGTGGAAAATTTCGCCTATTTCGTAGCGATTTTTGTGAATTGCGGGCACGACAATGTGAACTGGTGGCTCATCAATTAACTGTATAATAAGCTCACCAAGATCGGTTTCGATAGCCTGCAGACCCTTGTTTTTTAAGTAATGATTTAGATGAATTTCTTCGCTTGCCATCGACTTGCCTTTTAAAACTTTGCCGATATTTTTCTCTATCATTAAGGTATAAATTATCTCGCAAGCTTCTTGTGGCGTGCTTGCCCAATGGACTTTAAAGCCGTTTTTTACGGCATTTTCTTCAAATTTTACAAGCACTTCGTCAAGATGAGATAAGGCGTTATTTTTCGCTTTCTTGCCTCTTTCTCGCAAATCTTCCCATTTATTAAACCGTTTATTAATCAAATTTTTACGATTTTTTTGTAGCGTATGCATTGCGTTGCTTAAATTTTCCCTAAGTTGCGCGTCGTTTAATTTTTGTCTTACTATATTTTCGTGCGGATTACTCATATTGCGACCCCTTGAAGTCTGTTTTGGATAAAGTCGTATAGATGAAGTGCTTTTATGTTCTTGCCGTTTCTCTTAATCGTTCCTGAAATATTCATCAAACAACCGCCGTCGCCGCTTATAACGCACTGAGTTTGCGTATTTTCGATATCTTTAATCTTCGCTAACGCCATAGCATTTGAAATTTCAGGCTCTTTGACGCTAAATGTTCCGCCAAAACCGCAACACTCTTCTTCGTATTGCAAATCGACAAGCTCGACATTTGAGAAACGACGGATTAAATTTTTAGAGCTTTGCACGCTCTTTGCGACGCGCAAAGCGTGACAGTTGCTATGCCACGTAACTTTGACGGGTTCGCCTTTGTCTTCATATTTAACGTTTAAAATTTCATCAAGATAAACGCTTAATTCAAAAACTCTTGAACTAAATTCTTTTACGAAATCATACTCTTTATCGCCTTCAAAAAGCTCCAAATAATCGTGCATCATCATACCAGCACAAGATCCACTCGGAACGATTATAGGATAATCTTTATCAAAAAGTCGCGCGTTATAAAGCGCTACTTTTTTGGTTTCTTCAAAGTAGCCTGTGTTAAAAGACGGTTGTCCGCAACAGGTCTGGTCTTTTTTAAATACAACCTCGACGCCTTCTCGCTGCAAAAGCGATATTGCGTTTGTAACCGTTTTACCCATCAAAGCCGCTCCTAAACAAGTAGAAAACATATAAACTCTCTTCACTTTTTCTCCTTTAAATTTTAAATTTCCGCCACGACCGGCACGAGATCTGGGAAAAAATTTATAACGCACCACGTTATAAAACTTGCCAAAACGATAAATAATAGCGAATATTTTAATGTAAATTTAAGCACTTCGCTTTCGCGTCCGACCATTCCCACCGCCGCACAGGCAACCGCTATGCTTTGAGGACTTATTATTTTGCCCACAACACCGCCAACAGTGTTAGCTGCCATAAAAATAATATCCGGAACGCCTAACTGAGTAGCTGTTACTTGTTGTAACGTTCCAAAGAGCAAATTTGCACTAGTAACCGATCCAGTTAAAAAAACACCAAGCCAACCGATAACCGGCGAGAAAAACCCGAAGGCCTCGCCCGTGCTAGAAAGAGCAAGTCCCATAGTCGCGGCTTGTCCGCTGTATCTTGCTATATAAGCGTATGAAACGATAAGACCGATCGTAACGATAGGCAAACTCATCTCTTTAATCGTTTCATGCGCTGATTGTGCGACGATGTTAAATTTTATCTTCAACGCAAATGCGCTTAAAAAAGCCGCAATAAAAATAGCCGTTCCAGTAGCCTTTAAAATATCCCAAGTATAAACGGCAAAAATAGCCTGAACATCGCTTGAAATCGGCACAACGGACGCGACGGAATTGTGAAGCGACGGAATTTCAAATTTTATCGTCGCAAACGAAACCAGACTTTTAAATTGCGGCAAATTCCAAATTACGACTGCTAAAATTATCAAAATAAACGGCGACCAAGCCTTTACTATGTCTGAAAATTCCAGCTTTTCGCCGTCTTTTATATCGCCTGAGCCATCAATCCTAAAAATTGCTTTAATTTTCCAAATTTTAAGCGCGACCCAGAGCATCAAAATCGACACTATTGATGACGTGATATTAACTAGCTCGGGACCTAAAAATTTAGCCGTTAGGTATTGAGTTATCGTATAACTAGCCGCTGCGGTTAAAATATGGGGCAACGCGCCAAAAACTCCTTTGATGCCGCTTATCAAAAACACGAGCAAAAATGGCAATGTAAAAGTAATCGGCGGAAGCATTCTAGCCGTCATCGTCGAGATTATTTCAGCATCGACATTTGCAATACCAGATAGCGCAGTAATAGGAATTCCTACCGCGCCAAACGCCGCTCCGGCCGTATTTGCTATCATACTTAATCCAGCCGCGCTCAAAGGCTTTAAGCCAAGCCCCATTAAAAGAGCCGCGCAAATAGCAACTGGAGCGCCAAATCCGATCGCGCCCTCCAAAAACGAACCGAAGCTAAAAGCTATCAAAATAACTTGGATGCGGTGATCTGGCGATATTGCCGTAATAGAGGCTTTTAGCGTTTCAAAATAGCCCGATTTTACACTAAGTTTATAAAGAAAAATCGCACAAAGTATAATCCATGCAATAGGCCAAAGACCATATAAAAAGCCATAAACAAAACTCATCAAAGCCGTAACGATTGGCATTTTGTAAAAAATGATAGCTACGCAAAGGCTAGTAAAAACCGTAATAAATGCCGCAACATAGCCTTTTAATTTAAAAACCACAAGAGAAAATAAAAATACGATAATCGGCACAGAGGCAATCAGCGCGCTCAGCCCAATATTGCCTGCTGGATCGTAATTTTGCAAGAAAATTTCTTCCACATCAATCTCCTAAAATAAATTATGTCGAATTTTAATGTAACCTGAAAAATAATACAAAATAAAAAAACTATTAATTATTTTAATTAAGTTTTTTAAAATTTTTAATGTAGTATGTATAAAAACGTAACATAATATTTATTGTCTTATTAACTAAAATTTGTATATATAGTTTCCATAAAATAAGGTATTTTAAAATTTAGTAAATAGAATTTATTACAAAAAGAAACATACGATATATTTTGAAGCAAAAAGCATATTGTCTTAAGTTTTTTATAATGACTTGCAAAAATATATAAAATACGGTATTTTTTATAGACATAGGTTATTTGATTATTTTTTTAAGATTATAGTCAAATAATATTTTATTTTCCTAATAAAATAGCGTATTTAAAGGGATTTTATTGTTTAAGAATACAAAATTTTATATTCAAAATCGCAAAGTAAATTATTTAAAAATTTGATGACATACTTTTAGCTCTTAAGCAACAAATATCATACATTTTTTAATTTAAAAACCGATAGATAAACAAAATAGTATTGGCAGTTAATTAGAAATGATTAAAATTTGTAAATTTACAAGCATAAAAATAGCCAAAATTAAATTTTTAGTGTGTTTTAAATGAAATTTGTTGCAAGTTACACAAATAACTTGATGTTATAAGTTGTTAAAATTGCAACAAAAAGCTCAAATTTAAAGACTTTTAAGCTAAATTTTAAGAAGAATTAAACGCAATTTAAAAGTATAAATTTTGCAAAATTTGCATTTTTTATTTTTTACATTTGCGCGCCCACCGTTTTTAAAATTTTATTTTAATTATTACCATTATCATAACATTATGATTTAAATTTATGGCGCAACGGGGCATTTTGTTGTTTAAAATGCACGAAAAATAAGAAACCATTTTTAAGCGATTTTAATTTCAAAAATGTTTTATTTAAAATTAAAACTTTTTCTCTCTTTCGAGCTATCAGACTGTGAGTTTATCTCCCTGATTAGCTGTTCGTTAATGCTTGGGTCTTCGTTTTTTAGCTCACGAAAACGCTTTTTATCGTGCATAACTTTATCAAAATTGCTAGAGCTTTGTTTTTGAACTTTGCTATCGCAACCAACCAAAAATAGTAGTAAAAGTGCAACTAAAATTCTCATACAAAGCCTTTCTTTAATCAAATAACCGCGTATCTAGCCCAAACACAAACATCAAGATTGTTTAATTTAGCAAGTGTATCTTTTGAAATCTGGTCGTCGACTAGCACGACCGCTAAAGCAAAACCGTGCTCATCTCGTCCCAAGCGAAAGTCGGCGATATTTATGTTTTCAGCCGCAAGAAGTGACGAAATTTTGGCGATTACGCCTGGAACATCTGAATTTTTAAAGATTATCATCTTGCCTTTTGGTTTAAAATCTGTTTTAAATCCATTAATATTAACTATGCGTTGCTCAAAATCACCAAAAACAGTTCCGCTAATAGAAGTTATGCCGTTATCAGTTGTAATTTTAACGGTAATTTTACTCTTATAGCCACTTTGTGGAGCAGTGGCAACATCGGTTAAAATTCCCCGCTCATCGGCTAAAAATTTAGCATTTACGTAATTTATATGATCGCCCAAACTTTGTTTTAAAACCCCTACAATCGCAAAAGTAAGCAGCGATTTAGAGTAAGCAGCGATTTCGCCTTCGGTTTCGACTTTGACAGCTTTTACGCTACTTTTAGTCAGCTGAGCAGCTAAAAACGACATCTTAGAGATAAGCTCTATATAAGGTTCAACAAATGGTGGCAAATCCTCGGTTTTAATTGGCAAATTAAGTGCATTTGGATAGCTAATGCCACGAGCGGCTTGTATGGCTTGCTCAGCTGCTTCCCTAGCAATATTTGACTGAGATTCAAGCGTATTTGCACCAAGATGGGGCGTAACGCTGATATTTGGCAAATCAAGCAAAGGGTGGTTTATGGCTGGTTCTTTACTAAAAACATCAATACCAGCAAAGGCTATCTTGCCACTTTTAAGCCCGTTATAAAGGGCTTCTTCGTTATAAAGTCCACCACGAGCGCAATTAATTAATCTAACACCATCTTTCATTTTAGCAATCTCAGCTTCACCGATGATATTTGTCGTTTCTTTCGTTTTTGGTGTATGTATCGTGATAAAATCGCACGCTAGAATTTTGTCAAAATCCTTTGTATATTTTCCGCCCATATCCGTTACTTTCGTAGGATCAATGTAAGGATCGTAAGCAATGATATTCATACCAAAAGCCTTCGCCCTAGCTGCAACCCTAGAGCCTATATTTCCAAAGCCGATCACGCCTAATGTTTTATTAAACAATTCGACGCCATACCATTTCTCGCGCTTCCAAATTCTATCGACTTTCAAATCATTGTGAGCGTATGGAAAAGCTCTGGCGGCAGCTAGCATATGAGCCATAGTAAGCTCAACAGCGGCTATTGTGTTTGCAGTCGGGACATTCATAGCGATTATTCCGCGTCTTGAACAACCATCAAGATCGACATTATCTACACCCACACCAGCTCTTACAATGGCTTTTAAATTCTTTCCAGCATTTAAAAATTTTTCATCTACATCGGTTGAACTTCTTGTTATAGCGACATCGGCGTCGGCTATAATCTCTAAAAGCTTATCCTTTGGCTCATTTGTCGCATCTATTATATTTAAATCTTCTTCTTTTTTTAAAATTTCAAAGCCTACTTGATGGATCGCATCGCATACTACTATCGTTTTCATAGCTTAATCTCCTTGAAAGTTGAATGTATATTGTAAGTTTTAAGTTCATCTGCTATTCGCTTCAAAACATTTTTATCTTGTGTGTTAATGTAGATTAAATTTTGAGAATTTTGCTTCGTAACGCTAAAATCGACAGGAATTTGATCTAATATCTGAGATAGACAAAACATAGAGTAAATATCGTTTTTGTCTATAATAAGCTGATTGACAATTTTGCTAGCCGTTTTTATTTCATTTTTAAATTCGATAAAAATTTCGTTTGCGGCTAAGACATATTGCCTTTGCGGAATAGAAGCTAGACTTTTTATCCAGCTATCCGTGTCGTTTTTTTCGACATTTGTTCGATCTGCGCTTGAAATTTGAACTTGTGGTGCGCCTTGAGCTAAATTTTGCGTAGCAAACTTATAAAGCATAACAAGACTTACCAAAACAAAAACTAACAATCCCCCAACTGCAATGGCAAACAAATGTCGTTTCATCTAAAAATTACAAAAGTTGCTCTTTTATAATATCACCCAAAGTTACTTTGTCATCACTGTTTATTTCATTAAGCACTTCACGCTCTTTTTGGCGCGCTAAGCGTTTAATACTCAAACGAATGCGATTTTTCTTTTCGTCAATAAACACGATCGCAGCCTCGATGTTGTCGCCTATATTTAAGCTTTCAACCGATACGCTTCCCAAATCCTCTTTGCGAATTAAAGCATCAACATTATCTCCAAGCTCAACAAATATGCCAAATTCTTTAATATCTCGAATTTTTCCAGTAACTATGTCGCCTGAGCTAAATTTCTTAGCATAAGCTTGAACTGGACTTGTTTTAAGATCTTTTAAACTAAGTGAAATTTTTTGATCTTTTGAGTCAATTTTGATAATCTTAACTTCGATCTCATCACCAACTTTGAAAATATCCTTGCACTTATCGCCTCGATCCCAAGAAGCATCTTCATTGTGCAAGAGCCCTTCTACACCATCAACTCTAACAAATGCGCCAAAATTTGTTACACTTGTAACCACGCCTTTTACAACATCGCCTTCTTTAAATTTATCCTTAAAATCATCAAATGGCTTTTTGAGTAAATTCTTCAAACTTACCCTTAAACGACGATCATTGGTGTCGATTTCGATAACTTCCACATCAAGTTCCTCACCTTCACTTATGTGATTGCGAGGATTTTTTATGTTTTTATCCCAAGAAATTTCAGAAATATGCAAAAAGCCCTCTATATCATTCCCAAGATCAACAAATGCGCCATATGGTTCTATGTTACTAACCGTAACTTTAATAGTATCTCCAACTTCTAATCCATCTTTTATCTCGTCCCAAGGATCTGGGGTAGCGGCTTTAATAGATAACGAGAGATGCTTTTTATCATTATCGTATTTTATGACTTTTACTAAAACCTTATCGCCTTCTTTATACATAGAGCCTGGATTTACTGGACCTTTATAGCTTATTTCACTGTAATGAACAAGTCCATCAACACCACCCACATCTACAAACATTCCGTAAGTTGTGATTTTTTTAACCACACCTTCGATCGCTTCGGTGTTATCAACCACTGACGAAATAGCTTCTTTTCTCTTACGCCTATCTTCATCTAATAATTTTTTTCTAGAAACAACGATACTTTGCTCTTCTTTATCTATTTTGATAACCTTAACTTTGTAAGTTTTCCCCATTACGGAATTTGCATCTTTAAAACCACTTTGTGATTTAGGTAGGAAAAATTCGATACCATCGGCATTTTGGCAAACAAAACCACCTTTGTTTTTACCGATAATTTTAACATCAAAAAGATCTTGACTATCTTCGTTGTAGTTTTGTATATAGGCTTTAACTTTCTCTTTTCGCAAAGCCTTTTTATGCGAAACCTGACCGCGACCGGTTATAACAACCTTAATCGTATCGCCAACCTTATATAGCAAGTTGTTATTCGCATCAGTTATCTCGCTAAGTGGCAACTCTTTATCGCCCTTTATACCGATATTAACTATCGCAACATCAGCGTTGATACCTACAATAATACCTTCGCCATCTTCTTCTGTTCTTTTAGAGAACTCCTCAAACATCGTAGCAAAATCTTCTTCTTCATTCGCTTCAATCTGAACGTTTTTGTTCACAGCCATCTTGATCCTTTTTTAGTATTTTAACCACATGTAAAATGGTAGCATAGATTTTACTTAAATTTGGCTTATTTGTAGATTAACCTATTAAAATTTTGTGTAGTTTTTAGAGTTTTTGTTTCAAATTTGTAAATAAATTTTCTAATTTGTACCAAAGGTTTCTAGCCGATCGACAACCTTTTGTATGATCCAATCAGGCGTGCTAGCACCAGCACTAACTCCGCACAAATTTTTGCCAAAAAACCACTCTTTTTGCAATTCAGTATCATTTTCTACCAAATAACTATCGGCACAAGACGACTTTGAAATGAGATAAAGCTGTTTTGTATTTGAACTGTTTTTGCCACCAACAATAACCATAACATCGGCTTTTGTGGCTAAATTTTTAACCGCTTCCTGATTTTCAAAGGTTGCATTACAAATGGTGTTAAAAACCCGTACTTCCTTGGCTCGTAACATCAAATAATTAACAATTTGCATAAATTTCTCAACCTTGCGAGTCGTTTGACTAATCACGGCGACTTTTTGAGAAATTTTAACATCTTTTAGCTCGTTTTCTTCAAGCACAACAAACACATTTCCGACCGCATACGACTTCACACCTTTAATTTCTGGGTGATTTTCATCTCCGAAAATAACAATATCATAGCCATCTTTGCTCATTTTTTCGCAAATTTGCTGCGGCTTTGTTACAAACGGGCAAGTCGCGTCTATAATGTTAATCTGGCTTTTTTCAAGCTTTGCCAAATCGCTTTTTGTTATGCCGTGAGTTCTTATAATCGCTTTTTTTTCGCCATTTATCTCGCTTATGCCTTGCAAAGTTTTTACGTTGAAATTTTTACTCAAACGATTTATTTCATCATTATTATGAATGATCGGACCAATTGTTACGGCATCTTTTGCATTTTCAGCGATTTTTATGGCGCGCTTTACACCAAAACAAAAGCCATAACTGCTAGCTAACTCAATCTTCAACACCAGCTCCGATTTGCTTTAAAATATCGCTAAAATTTGGAAAAGATGTTGCGATAAATTCGCTCTTTTCAATCACCATTCCGCATTTTAAACCTAAAATGGCAAAACTCATTGCAATTCTGTGATCTCCGTGACTATCGATGATAGCGGAATTAGCCTTTCCACCAACTACACTAAAACCATCTTCAAATTCTTGCACCTCTATACCGCACTTTCGCAAACCCGCCGCGGTTATAGCGATACGATCGCTCTCTTTTATTCGAAGCTCTTTTGCATTTTTAACAACGCTTTTTCCGTCCGCATTCGCAAACGCTATCGCAAGAGCTGGTATTTCATCAATTAGCCACGCGATATTTTCGCTAACCTCAACAGCTTTTAGCGGAGAATATTTTACTTCAATTTCGCCCACGCTGTCATATTCGTCAGAAATTTTGTTGAATTTTATGTCTGCGCCCATTTTAATAAGGACATTGTAAGCTTCAATACGCGTTTTATTTAAAAGCATATTTTTTAAAATTATATGAGAATTTGGCAAAATAGCCGCCGCAACAGCAAAGAAAAATGCCGAGCTCGGATCGTTTGGGACAGAAATTTCAAGCGGTTTTAAAGGCTCGCGCATTGGCAAAACGTTGATTTTTAGTCCATCTATTTTCAAATTCGCACCCATTGCAAGAAGTATTCTTTCGGTGTGATCGCGACTAAGTTCAGGCTCGCTTATCTCACAACCGTTTGATTTTAACCCAGCTAAAATTAGAGCCGATTTTATCTGCGCCGAAGCGATTTTGCTATCAAATTTAAAATACTGCAACTTCTTGCCACGTATCGCAAGCGGTGCAAAATCGCCATTTTTCGCACCATCAATCTTTGCACCAACTGCGATCAATGGCTTGCCAACCCTTGCCATTGGGCGAGAATTTAAATATTTATCGCCACTTAAAACAAAAAATCCATCACTTGCAGCCAAAAATCCCATAAAAAGGCGCATAGCCGTGCCAGAATTTCCGCACTCAAGCACAGTATTTGGCTCTTTTAATTCACTTGGCGGAGTTATTTTTAAAATTTCTTCACACTCTTCAACCTTAGCGCCAAGAGCCTTGATTATCTCAAGCGTGTTTAATGTATCTTGCGCTCTTAAGTAATTTTTAATAACACTGGTTTTATCGCTTAAAATCGAAAATATCGCGCACCTATGAGATATTGATTTATCAGGGGCAATGTTTGCAAGGACGATATTTATCGGCTGTTTTAGAGCAAAAATTTTCATCTTAATCCGATTTTTAAATTTTGCTCTAACGAGATGAGAATTTTATCCATAATGCTTGCTACTTCATCATCTTCAAGCGTTTTGTTTAAATCCTGAAAATAAAATTTTATCGTTAGGCTAATATTGCCGTTAAGTTTTTCATCACTGTAAATATCAACTGGTAAAAATTCTTTCAAACACTCTATTTGCAATGCTTTAATACAATCTTTTATAGCTTTAAATTCCATTTCTTTTGGGATTATTAAGCTTAAATCCCTGCTGATGATTGGAAATTTCGAATACGGTTTCACGACAGTTTTGTTAAATTCTAGCTTTTGAAAATCAATCTCGCAAAGGTAGGTTTTTGTAAGACCCATTCTTTCCTCAACCCTCATATCAACTCTGCCGATATAGCCGATCAAAACGCCATTTTGATAAATTTTAGCCTGCTCAAATTCACTTAAATATCCTATACTGTCGCCACTTCTTAGCTCAAAACTACCTATTACATTTTTAATAGACAAAGCAAAACTCAAAAAATCAATTTCGCTAGGTTTAGATGAATTTAGCAGTGTCGGCTCTTTTGCCAATCCGCAAGAAATAAACCCAAATCTCTCGCTTTGATTTGCATTATCATCAAAAACACTTCCGAATTCGAAAATTTTGACAACTTTTCTCTGATTTTTGATATTCCTTTCAGCAGATTTTAAAAGATGGTTTGCCAAGCTCGGACGAAGCGTGTTTAACTCGCTATTTATCGGATTTGCAAGCTCGATTTTGCAAGGCGAAAAGCCAAGTTCATTGAGCTCATTCGTATCGTCAAAAACATAATGAACACTCTCAAAAAATCCAGCTAAAGCAGCTTTTTGACGCAATTTAAGTGAATTTTTATAATCTATAAAAGTCTTATTTATGCGATTTGCTTCGCTAAAATTTAAAGGCTTTGAAGAGATATTATCTATCCCAATCATACGCACAATCTCTTCGCAAACATCTTGCGAATTTGCTATATCATGCCTAAATGCGGGCACTTTAACGTTTGCGCTTTCTTTTTCTGCGTTAAATGTTACGCCAAAACCAAGCTTTTTGAGAATTTTAACCACTTCGTTTTGAGCCACTTCCTGACCGATCATTTTATTCATATCGCTCATCGTAAAACTTACAAATTTCGGCTCGCGAGCGATTAAATTTTGTTGAGAGCCAGCATAAAGGGTAATGTTTTTAAAATTAGAAAGCAGTTTAAATAAAAAATCCGCCCCAAAACCAATATTTGGCTCGCTTCCGCGCAAAGAGCGGTAAAGTTGCGACGATCGCGGCATTTGCTTATCTTCAAAGCTAGCCGTTGCGATTATTTGCGGATCCGTGTAATTTGCTTCGATTATTATAAATTTACTCTTTTCATCAAGCCTTGCCACATCGCTTTGATAAATTCCGCCAATACCCAAAATTTGGCTATCAACTACGATTTTCGTGACAAAATTTTTATCTTTTTGTAGATCAATAGTAACTCTGTCATCGTCTTTTTTGATCTTTTCGTAATCATAAGCGCTAAAAAGCACGCCCGTCGTGTGAGTAACATAATCAAGCAATCTTTCAACGGGGTTAATTTTGTCGCACTCGATAAGCGCCAGGCGAAATTTAGTCATCAAATTTTCGCTAAAATACTCTTTGATTTCAAAAGCTCTGTATTGAAAACTGCTTTGTAAATTTTCATCAGAATGTATAGCAACTATTCGACCGATACCAAGTAAATTTTCGCTCTCTTCATATAAATTTACATCTTTTAAAGGCAAATCAAGCGCAGCAGATAAATCCCTGGCTACTCCGTATATGCTAAGACAATCACCTCTATTTGGAGTAAGTCCAATCTCGATAATGTCATCATTTAACAGCTTATATTCGCTAATTTCCTTACCCAATCTAAGATCGCCTATGCTCTCATCAAGCGGCAAAATTCCGTCATTTATCTTGACAAGTCCAAGCTCAACCGAGCTACAAATCATACCATTTGATTCAACGCCTCTTAGTTTGGCTTTCTTTATTTCAAGTCCGTTTGGCATAATAGCACCGACAAGCGCGACTGGAACAAACTGTCCCGATTCAACATTTTTAGCTCCACAAACTATTTGTAGAGTTTGACTGCCGACATCAACCTGACAAACGCTTAATTTTTCGGCATTTTCGTGCTTGCTTTTGCTTTTGACGTAACCAACAACAACCTTTTTAGGAACGCGAAATTCTTTAAAGCTGTCTATTTCAAGACCGATAGAATTTAATGTTTTTAAAAGCGTTTCATTGCTAACGTCGCTTAAATCTATCCACTCATTTAACCAATTTCTAGAAATTATCATCTAAACTGCTCCAATAATCTTAAATCTCCTTCAAAAAGGCTTCTTAAATCAGGAATTTGATGAAGCAACATCGCAAATCTTTCAACGCCAAGACCGAATGCATAGCCACTGACGTTTTTATATCCTACGGCTTTAAAAACGTTTGAATCAACAACACCACAACCCAAAACCTCTAACCAGCCCGTTTGCTTGCAGACCCGACATCCGCTTCCGCCACAAAATATGCAGCTTATATCAACCTCCGCACTTGGCTCGGTAAATGGGAAAAAGCTCGGACGAAAGCGCACCTTTACATCGCCAAACATGTACTTTAAGAAATTTTCCAAAATCGACTTTAAATTTGCAAAACTCACCCTGCCTTCATCTTCGACAACAAGTCCTTCGACCTGATGAAACATCGGCGTGTGCGTCAAATCCATATCTCGGCGAAACACCGTTCCAGGTGCTATCATACGAATAGGAGGTTTAGAACTCATCATAGTTCGCACCTGCACAGGGCTTGTATGCGTGCGAAGAAGTCTAAAATCCTTGAAATAAAAAGTATCTTGCATATCGCGTGCAGGGTGATATTTAGGTAAATTTAACGCCTCAAAGTTGTGAAAATCATCCTCAATAAGCGGTCCGCTTTCAAGTGAGAAATTTTGAAACATAAAATACTCTATAATCCTATCCATTGTCGCCATAACAGGATGAAGCGCTCCAACACTACTAGGCTCATTAAATAGCGTAAAATCAATGGCTTGTGCTTTCATTTTCGCTTTTATTTCACCGCTTTGTAACGCTATTTTTTTATCAGATAAAAGCTTGTCAAATTCGTCTCGTAATTTGTTTAAATTTGCCGCAAAGTCCTTTTTTTGACTCTCGTCCATATCTTTAAGCTTTGAAAATTCACTCGTTATAAGACCTTTTTTGCCCAAAAGCAGGACGCGAATTTTATCAAGATCTGCCAAATTCTCGCATTTTGCGATACTGTCAATATATTCTTGCATTTTTGCCTTTACTTAATTTTTTGTTTCATTGTAGTAAATTTTTAATAAAATCCGTATAAAATTTAGCAATAAATCGCTATAATAGGGTGAAACTTACATAGGAGAAAAATAATGACAGTCTTTGAAAAAATCGTTGCCGGCGAACTTGCGTGCAACAAAGTACTGGAAAATGAGGAATTTTTAGCTTTTAACGACATTAATCCAAAAGCTCCTATTCACATTTTAATAATCCCTAAAAAGCATTTTGAAAATTTTCAAGAAATGGACGCGGATTTAATGGGTAGAATGACAAAATTTATCCAAGAAGTCGCAAAACTGATGGGTATTGATAAAAGCGGATACAGATTGGTTACAAATTGCGGAGAAAACGGTGGACAAGAAGTTATGCATTTGCATTTTCATATGCTAAGTGGAGCTAAACTTGCTTGGAGAGATGCCGTAACAAATCCGCAAAGCACATTTTAAAGCGATGCCTTTTTGGCATCACTAAATTTTATTTTCTAGCCGATTTTATAGCTTCTAAAAGTTTTTCAAAGCCAAATTTACTTGAATTTTCTACATCTTTCATTATATTAAATCCATTTTCCTGATTTTGCGTTTTATCCGAGAATATGTTTATCGCTTTAATCAAGCCATTATGGACATTTTCGTGATGGTGTGAAATTTCTTGAATATCTTTTTGATCGGTTATTAAGATATTTTTAACTTTTTCACTAAACCACTTGCCAAATCTGCAATGATGAACGTCCGAAATGTTTTCTATTTCATCTCTTAAAGCCGCTTTGTATCCGCTTAATTTTAAATTAATGTGATCGATTTTTCCGTTGCTGACATTCACTTCGTTTGTTACATTTTCGGCTTTGTTTAATATATTTTGAGTGTTTGAATTTACACTTGCGATATTTTTGTGAAAATCCCCAAGTACGCGCATTACGTCGCTAGAAAGTGAAGAGAATTTCTCACTCATATCTATCATTGTATTTGAGCTTTGCTTTAACCCATTTATGTTCATTTCAACTTCAAGAGTAGCTTTTTGGGTTCTCTCTGCTAGCTTTCTTACTTCATCAGCAACTACGGCAAATCCACGTCCGTGCTCTCCTGCACGTGCTGCTTCGATGGCTGCGTTAAGGGCTAGCAAATTCGTTTGATCGGAAATATCCTTAATTAAATTTATGATTTCAACAATCGACATAACGCTACTATTTAAAGACGATGCGTCATTTTGCAAACCGCTACTCATCTGCTGAACGCTCTCCATAGAGCTTACTATGTATCCAGTTTGTTGTTTTAGCTCTTCTGTTTTAGAAAATGTCATATGATTTAATTCATTTACATTTATTAGCATTTTGATATTTTCTTCTATTGTTCCTTGCAAGAAATTTATGCCATCTTCGTAGCTATCTATCAAGAGATTTATGATTTTATTTTTCGAACTTTCACATTCTTGCTTGCTTTTTGGCTGATTTTCCAACAAGCTTTTTAAGCTCGCTATCTCTTCTTTTAGTTTTAAATTTTCTTGGGCAAGAACATCATTTTTATGCTCAAGCTCACGCTTTGCGGAACTTCCAAACATCTCTTATCCTTTTATAATTAAATATTAATTCACAAAATTATACCAAATTTTGACATATTTTAATCACTCCAAATGTGTTTTTTAAGTGATATTTTAATTTATATTAAAAATAAAATAATTATATATTAAACTTACTTGTTTGCAAGAGCCAATCGTTAATCTGCAAAATTTGTTTTTCAACGCTTTCGTTTGAAGTGCCACCAATAGATTTTCTAGCATCTTTTGAGGCTTTTAAATCTAAAAATTTCACAGCATCGCTACCCAAATTCTCATCAACGCTTTTTAGCTGTTTTTCATTTAACTCACTAAGATCAACGCCTAAATTTTCAGCTTTTGCAACAGCCTTTCCAACTATAAAATGAGCTTGACGAAATGCGATATTTTTCTCTCTTACCAAATAATCAGCCAAATCAGTAGCGCTTAAATGACCTTTTTTTGTCGCATTTAGCATATTTTGAGTATTAAATTTCGCCGTCTTAATCATCTCATTTAGGATTACAAATGATTTCATAGCCGTATTTACGCTGTCAAAAACGCCCTCTTTATCTTCTTGCATATCTTTATTATAAGCTAGCGGCAAGCCCTTCATTGTGGTTAAAAGTGCAATTAAATTCCCATTTACGCGGCCAGTCTTGCCACGTATTAGCTCCGCAACATCAGGATTTTTTTTCTGCGGCATTATAGAACTTCCAGTCGAATACGCATCGCTAATCGTGACAAAACCAAATTCTTGCGAGCTCCATAAAATCAGCTCTTCGCAAAGGCGCGAAGCGTGCGTCATAGCAACCGAAATATTAAACAAAATTTCCAAAGCAAAATCTCTATCCGAAACGCTATCCATCGCATTTTGAGTAATGCCACTAAACCCAAGCTCGTCCGCAACGATTTGTCTATTTATATTATGAGGCGTTCCAGCAAGCGCGCACGAACCAAGCGGAGAGAGATTGTTACGCTCATACGAGCTAATGAATCGCTCAAAATCGCGCTTAAACATAAATGCATAAGCCATTAAATGATAAGCTAAACTTATAGGTTGAGCGTGTTGCAAATGCGTGAAACCTGGCATAAGCGTATCTTTGTGTAAATTTGCCAAAGACGAGAGTGTGCTTATCAGCTCGCGAATTACTTCAGAAATATTTAAGTTGTTTTTTAAAACATAAAGGCGAAAATCAAGCGCAACTTGATCGTTTCTGCTTCTAGCCGTGTGAAGTTTGCCGCCAAGCTCTTTTCCGATAATCTCGCCAAGACGCTTTTCTACGCTCATATGAATGTCTTCGTCAGCTATTTTAAACTCAAATTTTCCAGATTGTATCTCGCAAAGCACGACATCTAATCCAGAGATTATTTTCTCGCTTTCTTGAGCGGTTAAAATTCCGCAAATTCCAAGCATTTTCGCGTGCGCCTTGCTCCCACTTATATCTTCTGCGTATAAATTTTTATCAAAGTTAATCGAAGCATTAAATTCTTCCAAAAGTTCCGAACTTGCCTCGCTAAATCTGCCTTCCCACATTTTTTTCATACTCACCCCTTAAATTTTATATTTCATTAAATTTTGACTAAATAAAACTTAACTAAATCTTAATCAAGTCAAAATTTTTTACGATTTAAATCAACCTTTCTCATACGAATGCCGATACTAACAAACAAACTAGCGACTAGGATTATCAAAATAGTGGAAATAATGATATAATCTCGGCGCTGTTTTTCTAAATTTGGCGTTGAGCTAACGAGCCGAATTTTTACATTTCTATCATTTAATTTTAAAATAATCTCATTGCCTTTTAGTCCGCTTGTCTTAAAGCTTAATGTATTTACGGCGCTTTGTTCGATCTGTGGTTTTGTCGCAAAATCTCCAGAATAAGAAAATTTCGTCAAAATATCATTGCAGTTTTTCGGCCGCAAAAATATCTCGTATGTTTTGTCCGCCTCAACTTCTAAAATTTCATCGCCACTAACTTCAAAATACTCGTTTTGCGGTGTTTTTGTCCGAAATTCCCAGCTTTGTTTTTTAAGCTTTCCATCTTGCAAATAGCTAAAAACAACGTTGTATTTTGTGTCAAATTCCAATACGTCAAGGGAGAAAAGAGCGAATTGAAGCTGCGAAAATTTAGAATTTATATCGTTTTTACTGGTTATGATTTTCGTATTTTTCAGCTTTTCACCACTTTTAAACAACTCAAAATCAACCATTTTTATACCATTAAATTTTGGTGAAAATTCGATACTGACAGGATTTGCCGTTATCTTACAGCTTGGAAACGGATCTGGGTTTTCGCCACTAAAATAAGCAAGGGCTGGAAATTTGTGCGGAAATTTAACAATATCAGCCTTTGGGCTCGTCCAATTTTCGTATTTTTTATCCAGTGCCTTTAAATTTGTATCAAAGCAAAAACCTTTGTAAAATCGCCCTACTCCTTCGTCGCTAACGGCATTTTTGCAAAATTCGCTAACCTTTGAATTTCCCATCAAAAAGACAAATGAATTAAGTTTTGACCCATAAGATACATCAAAGCCAACCTCATCAATAACCAAATCCAAAAAGCCAAAACGATGATAAATCGCCGAAAAAAGGCTATCGATAGCGCTTGTAAAATCAGGTTTATAGGCTATATTTTCACTTAAAAATTGCGATTTATATCCAACAAATTTCGCTCTGTCTTTAGGATTTGCACCTGTAAATTTTGGCATAGTAGCGTTTTCGTCGTGCCCTATTACAGAATTTGTTGTATTATAAATAGCGTGATTTTTTGCCGCGTTTTGCAGGGTTAAATTTGGCTTTAAATCTGGCAAAACTGAGCCGTTTCTGTAAGCATTTAGATAGCTTAAAGTATCTTTAAAATCGACTTTTAATGGCTTTTTGGCTACCAAAATTTTGGCGTTATTGCTAGCAAAACAGCTAGAAAAAAATAACGCCAAAAAGATTAAAAATTTAAGCTTTCGGACCAGCTTTTGCGTATTCAACGCCTTCTTTCACATCTTCATATCGTTTAAAATTTTCTACAAACATAGCTGCAAGTTTATCGCGTATATTTTCGTATTGCTCGCTATCACTCCAAGTGTTTATCGGGTTTAGAAGCTTGGTTTCAACGCCTTGCAATTCGCACGGAACAGCAAAGTTAAATTTATCAAAATTTTCAAATTCGCATTTTGTAATACTTCCATCAAGAATAGCATTTATGCAAGCGCGAGTGGCTTTAATGCTCATTCTCTTGCCAACACCATACGCGCCACCGCTCCAGCCAGTATTTACTAGATATACATTAACGCCGTATTTATCGATTTTCTCGCCCAAAAGTCTTGCATAAACCGTAGGATGAAGTGGCATAAAAGGCTCGCCAAAGCATGCGCTAAACGTCGCAACTGGCTCTGTAATACCGCGCTCTGTTCCAGCAACTTTTGCTGTATAACCGCTTAGAAAATAATACATCGCCTGCTCTTTTGTGAGTTTTGCAACTGGCGGGAGCACGCCAAAGGCATCAGCACTTAAAAAAATGATATTTTTCGGATGACCTGCACTCAGGCTAGGCTCGTGATTTTTTATATGTTCAATTGGATAACTAACGCGCGTATTTTCGGTTTTGCTACCGTCTTTATAATCAACAACGCCATTTAAATCGGCAACCACGTTTTCTAAAAGCGCATTTTTCTTAATAGCGCCGAAAATTTCAGGCTCGCTTTCAGGATCAAGATTTATACATTTTGCATAACAACCGCCCTCGAAATTAAACACTCCATCATCGTCCCAACCGTGCTCGTCATCGCCGATTAACTTTCTGTTCGGATCTGTTGAAAGGGTCGTTTTTCCAGTGCCAGAAAGTCCGAAAAATAATGCAGTGTCGCCATCTTTACCGACATTTGCCGAACAGTGCATTGATAATTTACCCTCAAGCGGAAGCCAGTAATTCATCATCGAAAAAATTCCCTTTTTCATCTCTCCGCCATACCAAGTTCCGCCGATAACTGCGACATTTTCCTCGACATTAAAAACAACAAAGACATCAGAATTTAATCCATCTTTTACAAAATCATCATTTTTACATTTGCAAGCGTTATAAACAACAAAATCAGGGCTAAATTTTTCAAGCTCAGATTTGTTTGGGCGGATAAACATATTTTTAACAAAATGCGCCTGCCAAGCAACTTCGGTAACAAATCTAACTGATTTTTTACTCTTTTGACTTGCGCCACAAAATGCGTCTTGTATAAAAATTTCCTTGCCACTTAATTGCTCTTTGGCTTTTGTCAATAATTTATCAAAAATTTCTTTTGAAATTGGCTTATTAATTTTGCCCCAAGATATGTATTTACCGCTCGGGTCTTGTTTTACAAAGTATTTATCTTTTGGGCTTCTGCCAGTAAAAATTCCAGTATCAACCATAAAAGTGCCATTGCTACTTACGCGACCTTCATTATTTGCTTTTTCAAGCTCAAAAAGTTCATCGTAAGTTAAGTTGTAATTTACCTTTTTTATATCTTTTAAACCAAGCTTTTCAATATCATTTATCATAATCTATCCTTTTAAATTCAAATTATCATCAAAACCTGTCCATTTGCAACGGTTTCTCCAGCATTAACCTCAATACTGCTTACAAGCCCATCTTTTGGCGCAAAAATTTGTATTTCCATTTTCATCGCCTCCAAAATAGCAACAACTTGCCCCTTTTTAACAGCGTCGCCGACTTTAACTAAAATTTTAAATACATTTCCTGGCAACGTGCTTTTTATCACCTCACCACTGCTTGCGCCTGTTTTAGCCGATGAAAATTCAGGAGGTGGCATAGTCGCGGAAGCTTTGGTTTGTTTGTCGTCTTTTGCAGGCACTATGTTTTTGATTTCGACATTTCCGCATTTACCGTCTTGAACCTCAACATCGAATTTCTTACCATTTACGATAACGCTATACTTCTCATTTACCGAAATTTTAGCCTTTGGCTCAACTGCTTTTTGGCACTCGTTTTTACGAACATTTACCTTTGCCTCGCCTTTTAAGAAAGCTATACCTTTTTCTTTGCAGGCTGCGGCTATAAAAATATTTTCATCAGTTGGCTCAATATTTTCTTTTTTAAGCTGCTCTTTGACAAAATTTATCGATTTTCTCTCGTCTTTATCGGCTATATCAAGTGCTTTTTCTTTTGTGGGCTCTAATTTTAACTGCTGGCTGGCTAGTTTTACCACTTCGCTATCTGGTGCAACTGGCGTCCTGCCAAAATATCCTAGTACCATTTTGCCGTATCCGTCCGCGATTTTGTTCCATTTTCCAAACATTACGTTGTTAAACGCCTGCTGAAAATAAAACTGGCTCACAGGCGTTACACTCGTGCCATATCCGCCCTTTTCGACTACTTCTTGCATCGCATCAATTACGGCAGGAAATTTCTCTAAAATATTGTTGTCGCGCATCATTTGAGTATTTGCCGTAAGTGCGCCCCCAGGCATAGGAGAAAACGGTATGAGCGGGCTTACTTGAGTGGCTTCTGGTGGCATAAAATAATCTTTCAAACACTCATTTAGCACTCTTTCGTATTTTAAAATTTTATCGGTTTGAAGTCCGCCAAGATCGTAATCCTTGCCTTTAACCGCGTGAAGCATTGTTAAAATATCAGGCTGACTTGTTCCGCCACTTACTGGCGAAGCAGCTAAATCTATACCATCAACACCAGCTTCAAGAGCTGCCAAGTAGCAAGCTATGCTAACACCAGCGGTTTCGTGCGTGTGAAGTCTAACGTGAGTTTTTTCAGGGAGTAATTTTTTAGCCATCTTGATAGTTTCATAAACCTTTTGCGGACTGCTTGTACCGCTTGCGTCTTTAAAACAAACACTATCGTAAGGAATTCCAGCATCTAAAATTTCTCTTAAAATTTTTTCATAAAAAGCTACGTCGTGAGCACCAACGCACTTTGGTGGTAAATCCATCATCGTTACCACCACCTCGTGCTTTAAACCGTTTGAAACTATGCTCTGACCGGAATATTTTAAATTTTCAACATCGTTTAAAGCGTCAAAATTTCTAATCGTGGTCGTGCCATGTTTTTTAAAAAGTTTAGCGTGTAAATTTATAAGCTCACTACTTCCAGTGTCTAGCATTACGGTATTGACACCGCGTGCTAATGTTTGCAAATTCGCATCTTTGCCAACAACTTCTCTAAATTTATCCATCATCTCAAATGCGTCTTCGTTTAAGTAAAAATAAAGACTTTGAAATCTGGCTCCACCGCCAAATTCAAAATGCGTTATCCCAGCTTCCTTAGCCACATCAAGCGCTGGTAAAAAATCATTCATCAGCACTCTTGCGCCAAAAACGGATTGAAAACCGTCGCGAAAAGTGGTATCCATCACATCAATAAATTTCTTTGCCATTATCTCCCCTATTTTATTGTAAAAAATCAGTGCAATTTTATCCATTTTTGCATTAATTAAACTTTATTTTAGCCAATTTTATGCCATTAATATTACTACGATATAATATAACAGTAAATATTATCAAAACTAAAATTTGCAACACTATAAAAGGTATAACACCCCTATAAATATCAGTTGTTTTAACGCTTTGTGGCGTAACGCTTTTGAGATAAAAAAGACTAAAACCAAATAGCGGGTTAAAAATGAAGTTTGCAAATTCATAGCTATGATAATGGCAAAATAAAGCGGATTTATGCCTAAATTTAAAGCTATTGGAACTAAGATTGGCAAAACTATATAAGAAATTTCAACAAAATCTATAAAAAATCCCAATAGAAAAATAGCCAACATTGAAAGCACTATAAATCACCATTTTTCGCTTGGTAAATTACTCATAAATTCTTCCACTATCTCATCTGCGCCAGTGTAGCTAAAAACGAGTGAAAAAGCCGTTGCGCCAATTAATATGGCAAAAACAACTATCGTTGTTTTAATGCTTTCATCAAGTGCTTCTTTTAGCATCTTAAAAGAAAATGTGCGATAAAAAATCGATAAAATAATAGCGCCGATACAACAAAATACCGAGCTTTCCGTAGGTGTAGCAATGCCTAAAAATATCGAACCAAGAACTAATATAACCAAAGCAAGTGGTGGAAATATAGCTAAAAGCGCTTGAGTAACTTGCTGAATTTTAGGCTTAGCGTCTTGGTTTGTATAGATGGCGCGTATTGTGGATTGGAGTCGCAAATTAGCAATATGAAAATAATATAAACCCCAAATAACGTAAGCCCCAGAATAATAGCTTCCTTAAATAAATCCCCCAACAGGAACATTAAAAACATCACCTAAAATAATCAAAACAATCGAAGGTGGGATAATTTGCCCAAGAGTTCCTAAAGCGCATATTGTGCCGCAACTTAAAGATTTATTGTAATTATATTTAGCATTACGGGCAAACTCATAACGCCCATAGCCACAACGCTAGCGCCGACAACGCCTGTCAAAGTAGCTAAAAGCACTCCAATAAGCACAGTACTAATCGCAACTCTGCCACGAATTTCGCCAAACAAAAAGTGCCATACTTTCAAGCAAACACTCGGCAAGTTTTGTCTTTTGTAAAATTATCCCCATAAAAATAAAAAGCGGAACGGCTATTAAAATTTCATTTTCCATTATAGAATAAATTCTAGAAGGCATAAATCTAAACATCTGAGTAAAAATTTCGATACCGCCTAAAAATCCGTCGCCGTCTGCAAAGCCTTCAACCATAGAGCCAATTAAACCAAATAAAACAGCAACTGCACCAAACGTAAAAGCAACGCTAAAACCAATGCCAAGCACAAGCAAAGCGGCTAAAAACATAAAAATTCCAGTCATTTTCGCCACTTTGCCTTTAAATATAAATTTAAATTTTTTATAAAATAACCAATACTAAAAAATATCAACAACAAAAATGAAAGCGGTATAAAAGCTTTTATTATCCAGCGATACGCAAATCCGCCAGGATCAGAACTACCCTCTAGCGTTTTGTAAGCTTCCAAAACATAATCCAAGCCAAACCACGCAACCAGTAACGAAAGTGGTAAAATAAAAAATACCATTCCTAACATATTAACGACAGCTTTTGTTTTTGCACTAAAATGCTCGTAAAAAATATCGACCCTAACGTGTCCGTCATCTTTTAAAACATAGCTAAGTCCGAGCAAAATAATCGAGAAAAATTCCATTCAAGCTCTTGCGTGGCGACGTTTCCGTATTTAAAAACATATCGCGCAATTACGTTAAAAAACACGTCGCAAATTAATAAAACCATCACAAACATACAAATATAGCCTATTATATCGGCTAACTTAGCATAAAATTTCTCAATTTTTATTCATATATCTTCCATAACAAACCTATAAATTTTTAATCATTACATAAAGCACTAAAACAGGAGTAATAAATTTCAACACAAAATACCAAATTTCAAAAATAATCGCGCCCATATAAGGCGTAAAAAGCTCTTTTAATCTCGTCTTATCGACAAAAAATCCAACAAATACGGCTATTATAATTCCGCCTAGCGGAAGCATTATGTTTGAGCTTAAATAATCCAAAATATCAAAAAAACTCTTACCAAAAAACACCAAATTTTCTTTTATTTCTGCAACATTTGACAAAGTGCATAAAATTCCCAAAATATAAACCACACTACCAACGGCAAAAATAGCTTTTACGCGCGAAATTTTAAACTCGTTTATTAAGAAGTATATTAACGGCTCGACCATAGAAATAGCCGAAGTTAAACCTGCAAAAA
Source organism: Campylobacter sp. (assembly GCA_052170535.1). GTDB lineage: Bacteria > Campylobacterota > Campylobacteria > Campylobacterales > Campylobacteraceae > Campylobacter_A. The sequence goes on from JBQNAH010000008.1 coordinate 31,756, forward strand.
TAAGCGAAATAAAAAAAACGAAACTAAAAACGTTTCCAAACGCCCCAAGCTTGGCAAATAGCGTCGGTAACGATATAAACGCCAGCCCCACGCCGTTAGTCGGCTCTTGATTAAATTCAAACGAAAACGTAAATACGATTAGCCCAATTACTATGCTGACGATGATATTTAAAAATACGACATAAAGCGATGAAGTGAATAAATTCGTATCGTTTCCAAGATTACTCGAATAAGTAATAATACAGCCAATTCCAACGCACATCGTAAAAAACGCAAGTCCGAGAGCGACTAAAACTGTATTTGGCGTGATTTTTGAAAAATCTGGGATCAACAAAAAATGAACCGCTTTTTCAAAACCGCTCATCGAAAACGAATACAAAAGCATAGCCATAAGTAAGGCAAACAAAATTGGCATTAAGATTAAATTTATCCTCTCTATGCCGCCTTTGACGCCACGACTTAAGATGAAAAAATATGAAAAAAACGCTAGGCTAAAACATAAAATTTGAACCCAAACGCCATTTGATACAAAATCGGAAAATATCGATTCTGAACTTTGTATGTCAAGTGGAAGCTGAGAAAACGAAGCAAATGCATATCTGATGACCCAGCCTATTATGAGCGTATAAAATGAAACGACAAATATTCCAGTTATCATCATAACGCCCGCATAGCCCCAAATTTTGCCATTTTTAGGAGCTAGATTACGAAAGGCATTTACTGGATCGCAACCTGAAATTTTACCCATCGCCATTTCAGCAAAAAATATACTAAGCCCAACAACAATAGCAAAAACAAGATACAAAAGCAAAAATGCCGAACCGCCGTTGCTTCCGACTAAATACGGAAATTTCCACGCATTGCCAAGCCCTATGGCAGCTCCGACAATGGAAAGTATAAAGCCTGTTTTTGAAAATTTACTACTCATTTTTTTACTTTAAAATTTGATATATCATAATAGCCAAAACAGCAACCGGAACGAAAAATCTTAGCAAAAAGTACCAAATTTCAAAACATTTTGCGCTCATAAATTTTGTATAAAGCTCAAACAAGAGCTCTTTTTTTACCGCAAAACCGATAAAAATGCTAAATGTAATCGCGCCAAGTGGCATCATAATGTTTGAAGTCAAGTAATCGACATTATCAAATATCGGTTTGCCAAATAAACTTAAATAATCACCAAGTGGCTCGTAATAAGAAAGCAAGCAAGCAATGCCTAAAATATAGACAAAAATTCCTATGTATAAAATAGCCTTTAGTCTTGAAAAATTAAATTTGTTTATAAGATAAAAAGCAAACGGTTCTATCATCGAAACTGCCGAAGTTATGCCGGCAAACAAAAGCAAAACGAAAAACGCTATGGCTAGTAAATTTCCAACGAAGCCAAGCTTGGCAAATAGCGTAGTTAGCGAAACGAAAATCAAACCAGGACCGCCTTGAGTAGTGTCGCCACCGTAAGTAAAAATAAAAGTAAAAACGACAAGACCCATCATAATACCAACTAAGATATTGATAAAGATTATCGAAAGTGTAGATTTGATTAAATTCGTATCATCGCCGATACTTGCAGCGTATGTCGGTATAGTGCCAGTCCCCATAGAAAGCGAGAAAAACGCTAGCCCAAGCGCCATTAAAACAGTTTCGCCAGTGATTGCTGAAAAATTTGGGATAAATAAAAATTTAGCCGCATTTACAAATCCATCGCCCATACTAAGCGAGTAGGCAAGCATTATCAAAAGCAAAACAAAAAGGCTTGGCATCATGAAAACGTTTAATTTTTCAATACCGTTTTTGATACCTTTTGAAACAACGTAAAACACCATAAAAAATACCATGCTAAAACAAATTATAGCGCTAGCTGCGTCGTTTTTCACAAGCGTATCAAACTGAAAAGCCGCACTTTTGGTATCACTTGGAAGCGAGGCAAAACTTATAAAAACGTATTTTAAAATCCAACCGATCACAACCATATAAAACGAAACTATCAATACCGCGCCAACCATAAAAATACCGCTTTTACTCCAAGCATTTTTATTTTTAACCGCAAGTTTGCTAAACGAGCCAACCATATCAGTTTGCCCCAATCTTCCTATCGCAAGCTCCGCCAAAAACGCCACAAAAGCTATTGCAAATGTCAAAAAAAGATACAGCACGATGAATGCCGAACCGCCGTTATTTCCGACCATAGTTGGAAATTTCCACGCATTACCAAGCCCGACAGCAGAGCCAGCCACGGCTAAGATATAGCCGATTTTTGAAAATTTATCGTTCATTATTTCACCAACTGATATATCATAATAATAGATGTTGCAACTGGTACAACAAACCTAAGAAGTCCAAGCCAAATTTCAAATACGCCCTTGCTCATAAAACCGTTAAAGGCATTATACAAAGGCTCTTTTGGTAAGACAAAACCGACAAAACAACTAAAAATAATTGAAGCCACTGGCATTAAAATATTTGACGTCAGATAATCAATATCGTCAAATATAGGCTTGCCAAATAAACTAAAAAATTCCGTAGTCGGTTTGTAATAAGACAAGATACACATTACACCTAAAATATAAACAAAAATTCCAACATAAAGTAACGCTTTTTTACGGCTTAGTCCGAATTTATTGATAAGATAAAAAGCAAACGGTTCTATCATCGAAACCGCCGAAGTTATACCAGCAAACAAAAGGCAAACAAAAAAGCAAACGGCAAGGGCATTGCCTATAACTCCAAGCTGGGCAAATAAAGTCGTAAGCGAGATGAAAATAAGCCCTGGACCGCCTTGAGAAGTATCCGCGCCGTATTGAAAAACGAAAGTAAACACGATTAATCCCATCATAATGCCGACTAGAATATTGATAAAAATTATCGAAAGCGTTGATTTGATTAAATTTGTCTTATCTGGCAAACTAGCCGCATAAGTAGGGATAACTCCAACGCCCATAGAAAGCGAGAAAAACGATAGCCCAAGTGCCATTAAAACAGTTTCGCCAGTGATTGCTGAAAAATTTGGGATAAATAAAAATTTAGCCGCATTTACAAATCCATCGCCCATACTAAGCGAGTAAAAAAGCATACAAACGAGCAATACAAAAAGGCTTGGCATCATAAAAACGTTTAATTTTTCAATACCGTTTTTGATACCTAACGAAACTATGTAAAAAACCAAAAGAAAAATGATACTAAAGCAAAATATACTGCTAAATGCGTTATTTGCCAGGATATTTCCGAAAATTTCACCCGCAGCCTGCGTAGTCTTAGGAAGCGGATCAAGACTTATGAAAATATATTTTAAAATCCAACCTATCACAACCATATAAAACGATGCTATAAGAATGGCACAAATCATAAAAAAACCGCTTAGCGACCAAATTTCCTTATGTTTTGGAGCTATTTTGTAGATAGAATTTACAACGTCGCTTTCGCCAAGCTTACCGATAGCAAGTTCTGCTAAAAAAGCCACAAAAGCTATGCTAAATGTCAACAGTAAATAAAGTACGATGAACGCCGAACCGCCGTTGTTGCCGACCATAGTTGGAAATTTCCACGCATTACCAAGCCCGACAGCAGAGCCCGCCACGGCTAAAATAAAACCGATTTTTGAAAATTTATCATTCATTATTTTCAACCCTAAAATGAAATTTTGTGTGAAATTAACATAAAAAAGCTTTTGTTTTCATAAGCTTAAATAAAATTTGAAAATTTTATAAATAAAATCGTTTAAAATCGAAACATCTACAAAAAATATTGCAAATTTGTAACATAATTTTTTATAACAAAATTTGAAAATTTTAAGTAAATCAAAGCTATTTTTTTGTAAAATCACGCTTTAAAGCCTTAGTAGGGGTCTGATCCGAACTTGGCTTAATCTTAACAAGGAGACTTTATATGAAAAAAGTTGTTTTCTTAATGTTGGCTCTTGCAGGTTTTGCATTTGCCGATGAAGGTGGCGAAATGCTAAAATCTTATTCGGTTCTTGCAGCTGCAGTTGGTCTTGGTCTTGCTGCTCTTGGTGGCGCTATTGGTATGGGAAATACAGCATCTGCGACAATATCTGGCACAGCTAGAAATCCTGGCGTTGGTAGCAAATTAACTACAACAATGTTCGTTGCACTTGCGATGATTGAAGCTCAAGTTATCTACGCGCTTGTTATTGCCCTAATTGTTCTTTACGCAAATCCAATGTTATAATATTTAGGTGGCTATTGCCGCCTAAAACTACAAATTTTAGCGATCATGGTGGAATTGGTAGACACGCTATCTTGAGGGGGTAGTGCCAGTAGGTGTGCGAGTTCAAATCTCGCTGATCGCACCATAGTTGCAAATTCATAACCAAATTTAGTATCATACATAACAAAGATATGTATTGAAAACAGCTCTTTGAATTTAGTATAGTCCAAAACCATAGCAACTTAGCTATTTAAGCCAATCAAAGTAGTTATGTGGTCACAAATTGATAAAATAAACAAAACATCAATTTTGAAAATTAAAAACTTTTTTATAAAAAATACCAAATAAAATCAAAGAAATTTGTTACAAAGCAATCAAAAGCTGCTTTGTAACAAATTTTAAAAGCTACATAAATACCGGAATGTCAGTGTTGGCTAGAAAATATTTTGACGTTCCGCCAAGCACTATCTCTCGGATACCGTTTTCGCCGTATCTACCAGCAACTATGAGATCACAATCTCTATCGTGAGCCGCCTTTAGCAACGCTTCTCCGGGCACGGAAGTCGTATTTATAATCTCGTATTCGGCTTTTATGTTGTGCAAATCAAGGTAATTTTTCAAATTCTGCAAAGCCTCTTGACCGATCTCTCCGACATTAGCGACAGATGTTACGCAATGCACGTTTTTTGCCGCCTTTAAAATCGGTATCGAGCCAGTAAGTGCTTTCGAGCTTTGCGTAGTTCCAGTCCAGCTAACTAGCACGTTTTGGGCTGAAAATTTAGTCAAATTCCTAGGTATTGCAATGGCTGGCTTTCCGCTTCGTATAATCGCGGCTTCAAAAGTTCCCGTTATCTTGCCATCTAACGGAACTGCAGCAACAACCATATCGCAAAATTTACTCTCATAATCAACAACATCGCTTCTTTTGCCGTTTTTTGTTATAAACGACGCGCTAGCGTGATCTGCAAAATTTCCAACTTTAATGCCGTATAAATCACAAAGCTCTAAAAAATCGCTTTCATCTTTTTTGCGCTCGTTTTCAAGCTCTTCGTTGGCAGCCTTTAAAAATTGCTCATAAAGTACGCCACCGCGCATTGTCATTTTCATATTATAAATTATGCTTGGATCAAGCTGACATTTAAGAATATCAATATGAGTATTAAAATGCTTTGCGACAAGCAAAGCGCCGTTTATGCGCTGTTTTATATCATTACCAGCACCAATTGGAAATAGAATTTTCTTAAGCATACTCTCTCCTTTTATACCAAAGATAGGGAAATTTTTTGTCCTTTTTGTTCGCTGACTTTTACTCTTACCGTGTCGCCGACTTTTAGCGGTGAAGTGATTTTAGATATGTGAAGCAGTCCGTCTATACCGTCTTTTAAGCCGATAAATGCGCCAAATTCAACCACTTTTTTTACTTCTCCATCAAACTCATCGCCGATTTCAAATTTTACTTCACGATTTACTTTAGCGTCTTTGCCACCTTTTTTGCCAAAGCCTTTCGCGCAAGACGAAACGATACCTAAAATATATTCTTTAGCTCCATCTACGTTTGATTTTCTTGCTCCAGAAATTTTCACTTCGCCCTTTTCACGATCCAAATCAATAGCAACTTCAAATTTGTCTATTATCTCTTTGATGGTTTTTCCGCCCTGACCGATTATATCGACGATTTTATTAGAATCGATGTTAAAAATTTCAAGCTTTGGCAAAATGTCTGAATTTACAACTATTTCATCATTAGCTTTTTTCATTAAATTTAAAATATGAACTCTACCTTCACGGGCTTGCAAAAGTGCCTCTTTTAACACATCTAGGCTAATTCCGCCAAGTTTGATGTCCATCTGAAGCGCCGTTATACCCTCATCTGTTCCAGCAACTTTAAAATCCATATCCCCATCATGATCTTCAAGACCCATTATATCGGTTAATACCGCATATTTATCATCTTGAAAAACAAGCCCCATAGCAACACCCGCAACAAGTTTATTTGTATCCACGCCAGCTGCACGCAACGCAAGAGAACCACCGCAAACACTCGCCATCGAACTTGATCCGTTGCTTTCTAAAATTTCAGACACAACGCGCAAAGTATAAGGAGAATCAACATCTATACTTGGCGCAAGTGCTCGTTTGGCTAAATTCCCATGCCCAAGCTCGCGACGTCCTGGCGCTTTTAGTGGACTAGCTTCGCCGACACTAAAACCTGGAAAATTATAATTGAACATAAATTTTTCCGTTACGGCTGATTTTTCCGTCAGCAAATCGCTCATTTGAGCATCGCCGTCCGTGCCAAGTGTAGCGATAACCAAAGCCTGAGTTTGACCGCGCGTAAATAAACAACTACCGTGCGCGTTTGGCAATAAATTCGTTTCAATACTTATCGGTCTTACATCTTTTAAGCCCCTGCCATCAGCTCTAAGTTTATCATTGATAATTTGCTCGCGCACGATTTTTTTCTTATATTTGCCAAGCACACTTGTTATAACAGCTTCGTCCCAGCCCTCTTTTATGGCTTCATCGTCTGCAAGAATACACTTTGCTATTTTACCAAGCTCGCTTGCACGCTCGCTTTTTGCCATTTGATTGATTGCATTTTTGACATCGTTTTTATAAAATTTATCGATATAAACCGCAACGTTTTCATTTTCTATTTCAGGTTTTAAATCCAAAATCGCATCAGTTTTTTTATGAGTTAAAAAAGCCTCTTCGTATGCATTTGAAGCCTTTAAAATAGCCTTAGCCGCGCAATCAATAGCCTCAATCATCTTATCTTCGCTAAATTCATTCATGCTTTGAATGCCGTCAAATTTCGTCGGCAAACTTCTCATCTCAATCATCAAAAGCTCATCTTTAACGCCAGCGACATATAAATCAAGTTGCGAATTTTTAAGCTCTGAGTTTGTTGGATTTATTACAAATTCATCATTTAAATAGCCAACTCGCACGCCACAAACCGGTGCATTAACCGGAATATCACTTAAATAAAGCGCGATTGAGGCTGCATTTAAACTAACGACTTGTAAATCAACCTCTGGATCACAAGAAAGTACCATGACGACAATTTGCGTAGGATAAGCATAGCCTTTTGGAAATAAAGGGCGCAATGAACGGTCTATAATCCTTGATGTTAATGTCTCGAAATCGCCTGGCTTAGTTTCGCGCTTGACGTAACCGCCTGGAATTTTGCCAGCTGCGTATGTTTTTTCTATATACTGAACCGTTAAAGGTAAAAAATCTTCGCTTACTTGCGTATCTTCGCGCGCAACGGTTGCCAAAACAACAGTATCCTTTACGCGCAAAAGTACCGCCCCACTTGCTTGCTTAGCAACCTTATCCAAGTCGTAAATTTCAACTTGATTATTAACTTCTATTGAATATTGCATACTTTCATATCTCCTTGTTTTTGTAATGGTAAATAAAATGGACTTTCTTCTAAAATCGACAAAATCAACTCTGGCTTGGGATCAATTTTGTTTTTGTAGTAAAAATCCACATCTATAAAATTTGCTATTTTATGAACGCAATAAATATCATCAACTAGCGGCGCTAAAGACGTAGCTACGTTAGTGGCTATAAGCGGCGTGGCATAAGTTATCGACTTTACGTGTTCACGAACAAGCGTTTTTAAACTTGTCATAGCCGTTAGTCCCGTTTCACAACCCTCATCTATGAGCAAAATGTTTCTATCCTTTAAAATTCCTATTGCATCGCCTTTTCTAAATTTGTATATATTTTTGAGAATTTTCTCATCATATTTGCGATCTGCCTCGCCATAAACAAAGTCATAACTTATATCAAAAGATTTTATCAGCTCTTCGTTTAACACAACATCATCTTTTTCGCTAACCATTGCTATTTCACACTCTGGGTTATTTGGAGCAAAAATTCTCTCGCAAAAAAGCAGCTCATAGCTAAGATTTAATCCGCGCGCAACAGCATCAACCATTATAACGCTATCAACACAGCTACAAACCATCAAATACTCGCCCGCTACAAATTCCTTTTTCGGCAAAATTTCAAGCAACTTCTCAGCCGCGTCAAGTTGGTTTTCAAACATAAAATTCTTATAATTAATCACTGTTTTTAGCCGTCGGATCTTTTGTAACCGAAAAATCGTAATGCAATCCGCCCATTGGATAAAAATTAATCATAAAATAAACTCCGTGCGTCCTTTTGACAGCCGCACCGTTACTTGTCGTCGTAGGCTCGATTTCTTGCGCATATAAAAGCGAATAATTCCAGCATTTTCGCTTATGTGTTAGCCCTGCCTTCCATTGCCTTGTATAAGTATCTTCTAAATTATATTGAATACCACCAAATATCTTATAGTCACGCGTTAAATTTACACCAAGGTTTGCTTGCAAATAATCAGACTTGCTAGTGTCATCACTACGCCACATAGCGTGCAAGATATTTGTTGAAAAAAGGCTATTAGAGTAAGTAATACCATTTTGAATTTTATCAATATACCTGTATTTATGAGAATATTCTATCTTGTTATACAGTGACAAATTTGGCAAAGGATACCATTGGGTAATATTTTTTAAATTCGAATACTCTGCATCTTTTGTATAGTATCCTTGCAAAATAGTATGACGTAAAAATTTCCTACCACTTTGATTAAAAAAGTATTGCGTTGCCCTAGTAGCTAGTTCGTTTTTTGTGATCTGAGAAGTTATAAAATTTTCATAAGCATTTGCATTCATATCATACACATATCCGTTGTCCAAAGCTGTTCTGTTATCGATTAGCGCACCTTGATTAAAACCTCTTATCGTATAATCGACTGCAAAATTTACGCTGTGAAAAAAGCTCTCGTAAGCTTTTGACATATCCGTATGAAGCGAAAATTGGTTAGAATTTTCTAAATAAGAGCCGCTTTTATCCTCATTTCCAGTCGGACGATATATCTTGTTTTTATAATCAACAAAGCTAGAATATGTGTTGTTATAATAAGAAAATTTTAAGTAATCATCGCCGATTGGAACGTGTAACGCAATGGGTAAAGAAAAATCATATCTTGTCGCTTCAACACCGATTTTTCTAGTGTAGTTTCTAGTCGTTACATCAAAAGAGTAAAGCAAATTTGGTAAAAAGGTATTGCTGACAAATTTATGGTATTGAAAGCTTGGATACTCTTGAAGTGTGCTTTTGTTCTCGTTAACATCGCCTATCTTTGCCGTATCGATGTAATACCTAGCGTAAGTTGCAAAGTAATGATCATAACTGCTTAAAAAATAATTAAGCTTTGATATTACAAGCGAATCCTCGTCGCTACGTTCGGAACGATTTTTTAAATTTATATAATCTATGTCGTTTAAATTCGTCGCATCTAGCAAAAACCCCTCTTGCAAATCACCGTCTATTAAATGCTTCACCAGCCTATCGCGCTCGTATTTAATATCAACGCCTTTATGGGTTTTGTTTTTAAGCGGAAGGCGATTTGAGTTTCTCTCTTTTTGTCTTTGGCGATAACTTTCACTGTCATTAAAAGCCCCAAAACCGATTTTGCCACTTGAATAAGGCGAATCGACAAACCTAAGCTTTCCATACAGACCAGCACCACGATTTGTCCGAATTTGCGGATCAAACTGCACGTCCCATTCGTTATATTCGGCTATATAAATTGGCTGCCTATAATAAAGCCCATCGCCCTTGCTATATGCGATTTCAGGTTGCAAAAGTCCGCTTCTGCGAGTAGTATCGGTAGAAAAACCAAAATAAGGCAAGTAAAAAACCGGTACATCGGCGATATAAAATACTGGATTATATAAATGTAAAAATTTACTCTCTTTGTTTAAATTTCCGCTACTAAATTTTATCTTCCAATCCGGATCTTGCACGTTACAGCTTGAAACGATAGAATTTGAAGTTATATAAAATTGAGAATCACTACTACTTGTATCGCTTTGTATCCACACTTCTATGTCTTTATTCATCATAAAAGTGGTTTCATACTCGCTATCTTTGTTGTTTAAATTTATCTTTGCGTAAGAGCAACGACTTATGTCATCTTTACCGCGCATAACATTTACATTATCAAAAAGCTCTAAAGTGCCATCTTGCTGGTTATATATGGCACGATCTGCGCTCATAAAATAATCCTGCGAATAAACAATTACATTTTTATTCGCTGTTACAATCTCGCCTTCACGCTTCACATCATCGGCTAAAAGCTCGATATTTTGAGCACCATTTGCCACAACCACACCAAAAAATAAGAATAAAATTTTAGAACGCATTTACAACAACCGTTTTGGCAGCTTTATCTTGCCAAGTTTGAAAAAGCGGATTTGAAAAAGCCCAAAAAAAGCCTAAGAAAAAGGCATTTTCACTAACAATTCGCACAGCTGCTCGCACAAAAGAGGCACTTAAATTTGGCTTATCAAATAAATAAACATCAACGCAAACTATTTTCATCAAAATTTTACCGATAGTTGCCCCATAATACCAAGTAAAAAATGTCTGGTAAATAAGATCTAAAAGCACGATTTCAACCAAAAGCTCAGACGCTAAAAACACAACTTGCTCATAAGGCAAATCTTGAAATTTATCCGAATAAATAACATAAAACAGCACTGAAAGTAAAATCTTATCGACTATCCAAGCCAAAGCCCTTTTGCCAAAGCTGGCTAGTTGTATGTTTTCATTTTCTAGGTTGTCAATAATTTTCTGACTCATTTTTGTCCTTTTAAAGCCTGCCAAGCTATATCTTTACGATAATGAGCTCCACTAAATTTCACATTTTTACACAGCTCGTAAGCTTTTTTTTGCGCCTCTTTTATGCTGTTTCCAACCCCAACACAAACCAAAATTCGCCCTCCATCAGCGTAAATTTCACCATTTTCTTCACTCACACCAGAATAAGCTATGTGCGAGTTAGATGGCGTATCTAAAACTTCAATTTTGGCTTTTGGTGAGCTTGAAAACGGATAATTTTGACTTGATATCACTACGCCAACAGCAAAAATATCCTTTAAATTTATCGGTTTTAAATCGCCTTTTGCAGCACAAAGTAAAATTTCCCCCAAATCTCCATCAATAAGTGGCATCAAAACCTCACATTCTGGATCACCAAAACGCACGTTAAATTCAAGCACATAAGGCGTATCATCAACAACCATAAGTCCAACAAAAAGTACTCCGCAAAAAGGAGCATTTTCTTTTTTCATACCATTTAATGTCGGCTTTACAATATCCTCTTCAACCTGCTTTATGAGCTCATTTGAAGCAAGCGGACTTGGCGCATAAGCACCCATTCCACCTGTATTTACGCCCATATCGTTATCAAGAAGCCTTTTGTGATCTTGGGCTACTGGCAATGTTACAAATTTTTCTCCATCACAAATTGCAAAAAAACTAAGCTCAAATCCGTCCAAAAATTCCTCAATAACAACGCGTTTTCCGGCATCTGCAAAGCCACCATTAAGCATATCTTTTACGGTTTTTATCGCTTCGTCTTGACTTTTTGCAATTATAACACCTTTGCCAGCGCACAACCCGTCGGCTTTAACGACTATGGGAGCCTTTAAGGTTTGTATAAATTTTACTGCTTCACCAAGACTGTCCGTGCTAATGTATTTTGCGGTTAGGATAGAATTTTTGGCTAAAAAATCTTTCATATAAGATTTGCTACTTTCGAGCCTTGCTGCGGCTTTGCTTGGTCCAAATATCGCTAAATTTTGCGCCTTAAAAACATCAACTATGCCTTCACTCAAAGGTGCTTCTGGACCAACGATAGTTAAGTTTATATTATTTTTCTTTGCAAAATAAGCCAAATCATTAAAATTTTTTATATCTAAATTAGTGCCAAGAAGCGAAGTTGCACCATTTCCTAGTGCAAAGAACAGTTCGTGATCATATTCTTTTAATTTTAAAGCGATGGAAAACTCACGTCCGCCACTGCCAATTATCAAAATTTTCATACTCTCTCCAAAAATAAAACCCAAGTGAGCGGTGCGTCAATCAGGCGGCCCAAATTCAAGCCAACCTTGCAAATAGGCACTTTATAAGGTTGCAACTTCTCGCATTTAAAAGCTCAAACGAAGCCACATCACACAAAAGTCGCACATCTTCGCCAATACTAATTTGTTGGACCCTATAATACACGCTGCCAAATCACCCAGGCGAACGAGATTATATCAAATTTTACTTAAACTAAGGCTTTTGCAAGCTTAACGCAATCGGACAAATTTTGATTTTGACTAATAACCAAATCCGTTAAATTTTCCAAAGCTTTTGCTGTCGTTTTTCCGATACTAACGCATTTATAGCTGCTATCCCAGCCAAAATTTGATATAAAATTTCTTACATTCGATGGCGATGTAAAAATTAAAATACTGTTTTTTGGCGGTTTTTCAGATAAAGAAACACTTTTTGCAACACTTTCATAAGCCACTATTTGAGTTAAATTTACTCTGTTTTTAAGCAAAATTTCATAGACATTTGAAGCTGTTTGCTTGGCTTTTAAAAAAAGCGTTTTTTTGCCAGCTAAAAGTGGAGCTATCTCGCCTGCAAAGTCATTTCCGTGCGAATTCTTAGCGGTGTAAATTTTATCAAAACCGTATCGTTTTGCTATTTTGCTCGTATTCGCGCCTATTGAGTAAATTTCAACATCTTGGTTTGGCGAAATTTGATTGTATTCAAGGGCAAAAATACTATTTTTAGAAGTTACAATAACAGCATTAAAATCGCTAATGCAAAGACTAAATTTATGAAATCTAATCTCATTTAACTCCAAATTTACAACGCCGTCAAATTTTTCTCTGCTAGTCAAAAATATCACAAAAACTAATCTCTTTTGACGGCATATTTGCCACTACCACTAAAAAGCAAGCAACTTGCAATGGATATGTATAAATAAACGATCTCGGCGTTAAAACCACCATTTTGCCCCAGCTGAAACAAATTTGAAAATCCATAAAAAGAGTATAAAATTGTGATGCAAGTTCCAAGTACCAAAACCGCACCAATCCTGCTGTATAAACCAAGAATAATCATAAGAGGTGCTATAAATTCGCCAATATAAGCAAAATAGCCAAAAAATCCAGGCAACCCAGACTTTATCAATATGGCTTTTACATTATCAACTCCGTGTAAAATTTTTGAAAATCCGTGCATAAAAAGGCAAATTCCAAGCCCAATCCTAGCAAAAAGCAGAGATAGATCAAAATTTTTCATCATTTACTCCGAGAAAATTCATTAAAAATGAAGAAATGAGCCCCAAAAATGGAGCTCAAATTTAGTTTTGTTTAAGTTTAATCTTTTTATCTTGATAAAGCCCTGTGCCAACCGGAATCATACGACCTAAAATTACATTTTCTTTTAGATCTTCAAGATAATCATATTTTGCCGCGATTGAAGCCTCTGTTAAAACCTTGGTCGTTTCTTGGAAAGACGCTGCTGATATAACGCTATCACTTCCAATGGCTGCCCTAGTAACACCTAGCAAAATTGGCTCGGCAATAGCTGGTTGTCCACCCATTTTCATTATGCGCTCGTTTTCATCTTTAAATCTTGCTCTTGAAATCATATCGCCTGTGATAAAATTCGTATCGCCACTATCAACGATTTTGACCTGTCTTAGCATTTGAGATACGATTATTTCGATGTGTTTATCCGAAATCGCAACGCCTTGTGAGCGATAAACTTGCTGAATTTCACTAATCAAATAATAATGAAGTGCTTTTTCGCCAAGAATTCTTAACACATCGTGGCTTGATATTAAACCATCTGTTAATTTCTCGCCAGCGTGAATGAATTCACCATCTCTTACCTGAATTTGACGCGTTTTGTCTATCAGATATTCAGCCGTTGCACCATCCTCAGCTTCAATAATAAGACGCTCTTTTGAACGAAGCGGTTTATCAAAGCGAACCACGCCGTCAATTTCAGCAATAATAGCCGTATTTTTTGGTCTTCTAGCTTCAAATAGCTCTGAAACTCGCGGAAGACCTCCGGTAATATCTTTTGACTTGGCTACAGCTTTTGGTGTTTTTGCCAAAATGTCAGCTAATTCCACATTTTCGCCATCTTTTACAAAAATAGCGGTTTTTGGCTCTAATTGATAACGCACAACCCTACCATCGTTTGTTGCTATTATAATCGTAGGCTTAATGCCTGATGGTAAATATTCATTGATAACCAAACGACTTTGTCCAGTAGCTTCGTCGTATTGCTCAGCGGCTGAATAACCTGGCTCAATATCTTCGTAAGATACAACACCGGCAACCTCGGCGATCGTAGGAGTAGAATACGGATCCCACTCAGCAACGACTAATTTTTCTTCATTTGCAGGCTCGCTTATGACACTTTTGCTATCGATCATATCACTGTCATTTACCTGAATAACTGACTGTCTTGGAATATAGTGTCGGAAAGCCTCTCTATCTTCGCTATCAGCAACAACGACAAATAAACCTTTCTCAGCAACAACGTGTCCTTTTTTAATATCCCTTATGCGCTCTAAATAATCACCCTTTAAAATGTAAAATTTAAGCACACCCTTAGCACCAGAAATTATTTTTCTAGGCACAGGAGCACCATCTTCTACCTTAACTTCACTAGCAAACGGGATACGATTTGGCACATTCCAGCCTTCTTTTATAACTTCTGCAACACTATCATTTTCTTTAACTTTGCTACCGTCAGCAAATGGAATATAAATTTTACCCTCAACCTTACCGCTAACGCCAGCTAATTCGTTTGGTTTAGCCACATCGTTTCGGCGAATAGTGTATTTAACCTCTTCTTTTTTGCTCTTAATGATGATATTTATATCTTCGTGAGCGGTTTCAATCTCAATCTTACCGTCAAAAGGCGCTTTAATCTTTGGTTCAACTAATAAAATGGCGGAATTTCGGCGATTTGCTACAATCTTCTTGCCATTATTTTCATAAACATTTAGGTTATAATACCTTATAAAACCTTCTTTTTGAGCTACGACTTGGCGATCTTGCTGCTCTGTTGAAGCCGTTCCACCGATGTGGAATGTTCTCAAAGTAAGCTGAGTTCCAGGTTCGCCAATTGATTGGGCTGATATAATTCCCACAGCCTCGCCAGGTTTAACTAGCTTGCCTTCGCCCAAATTTATACCATAGCATTTTGCGCAAACACCTTTTGCTGCTTTGCACGTGATAGGTGTTCTGATATTTACAGCTTTTATGCCTGCCTCGGTTATAGTTTTAGCCTTTTCCTCATCTATCAAAGTGCCTTCGCTAAACAAAATTTCATTTGTAATCGGATCTATAACGTCATCAGCTAAAACACGACCCAAAACGCGCTCTTCCAAACTCTCAATTAACTCCCCATTTTCAGTTATCTCAGTTATCTCAACGCCTTCGTGAGTACCGCAATCATCAATCGTAACTTTAACATTTTGCGCAACATCTATCAGCTTTCTTGTCAAATAACCAGCATTTGCAGTCTTTAACGCCGTATCAGCCAAACCTTTTCTCGCACCGTGAGTTGAAATAAAATACTCAAGTACATTTAAGCCTTCGCGGAAATTTGAAACAATTGGAGTTTCGATAATAGAACCGTCTGGTTTAGCCATAAGACCGCGCATACCAGCAAGTTGGCGAATTTGAGCCGCACTACCTCTAGCTCCGCTGTCTGCCATCATATAAATAGAGTTAAATCCGCCCTTATCTCCTTGGATAAGCTTCATCATCTCGCCCGCAACGGCATTGTTTGTGTCGGTCCAAATATCAACTATCTTATTGTATCTTTCACTATCTGTTAAAAGTCCTGCACCGTATTGATTTTGAATTTCGCGCACCTTTTTCTTGGCTTCATCAATGTATTTTTGCTTACTATCTGGAACAATAATATCAGCGATAGATATTGAAATTCCAGCTTTTGTAGCATATCTAAATCCTAAATTTTTCAACCTATCCAAAAATCCAGCCGTTACTTCAAGACCGCCATTTTTATAAACATAATCAACTAAATTTGCGATGTCTTTTTTCTTCATTACCTTGTTCCACATATTTTCAGGAACAAAATCAGGCAATATAGAGCGAAGTATCAACCTGCCAGCCGTTGTAAATAAAGTTTTGCCATCAATCATTGTTTTGATTTTAGAGTGAATTTCTAAGCAATGAGCCTCCTCAGCTATCATCACTTCATCAACAGAAGCGAAAATTTTGTTTGCGCCCTTGCTGTCGGTTTTTTCCAAGCTTAGATAATAAATACCCAAAACCATATCTTGGCTAGGCACAGTTATGGCCTTACCGCTTGCTGGAAGTAAGATATTCATAGAGCTAAGCATCAAAATTTTACATTCTGCTATCGCTTCTTGGCTTAGCGGAACGTGAACAGCCATTTGATCGCCATCAAAGTCGGCATTAAAGGCGGAGCAAACGAGTGGATGAAGCTGTATAGCCTTGCCCTCTACAAGCACCGGGTGAAACGCCTGGATAGAAAGCTTGTGAAGCGTAGGAGCTCGGTTTAGCATAACTGGATAATCCTTAACAACCTCTTCAAGACATTCCCAAACCTCGTTAGTCTTATCCTCGATCATTTTTTTAGCTTGCTTTACAGTTGTAGCATAGCCTTTTTCTTCAAGACGAGCCAATAAATGCGGTTTAAACAACTCTAGCGCCATTCTTTTAGGAAGTCCGCACTGATCCATTCTTAATTTAGGACCGACAACGATAACCGAACGACCCGAAAAATCGACACGCTTACCAAGCAAATTTTGACGGAAACGACCCTGTTTTCCTTTTATTATCTCAGAAAGCGATTTTAATGGACGCTTGTTTGCACCTTTTACTGCATTTGCACGGCGACCGTTGTCAAATAGCGCATCGACGGATTCTTGAAGCATACGTTTTTCGTTTCTTATAATAATTTCTGGCGCGTCAAGTTCCATAAGACGTTTTAAACGTGCGTTTCTGTTAATTACTCGGCGGTACAAATCATTTACGTCAGAAACCGCAAATTTACCACCGTCAAGACTAACAAGTGGACGCAAATCTGGTGGAAGAACAGGCAAATTCGTTATCATCATCCACTCTGGACGGTTGCCAGAATTTAAAAAACTCTCAACAACCTTTAAGCGTTTGACGATTGTTTTTTTCTTAGCCTCTGAATTTGTAGCACTTATTTCATCCTTTAGAGTATTAAAAAGCTCTACTAAGTCAATATTTGCCAACAAATCACGTATAACTTCGCCACCCATTCTTGCGCTAAATCCACTCTCTTCAAAGCGTCCAGCTAAACTTATATACTGCTCTTCATTTAAAACATCAAAAATTTCAACTTTTTTATTTGTTTCAGTATCATAAACAGCATCGCCAGCACTTTCTACGATATAAGCCTCATAGTAAAGTACGCGCTCCAAATCTTTCATCTTTATGCCAAGTAAAGTTCCTATACGACTCGGGAGCGAATTTACATACCAAATATGCGCAACGGGCGTTACTAGCTCTATATGCCCCATACGTGAACGACGAACTTTTGAGCTTGTTACTTCAACGCCGCATTTCTCGCACTTAATGCCTTTATAACGCATCTTTTTGTACTTACCGCAAAGGCACTCATAGTCACGGATAGGCCCGAAAATTTTAGCACAAAACAAACCGTCGCGCTCAGGTTTTAGCGTGCGGTAGTTTATAGTTTCTGGTTTTTTAACCTCGCCGTGACTCCAAGATTTTATTCTCTCAGGACTTGCCAAGCGAAGTTGAAATGCTTCAAAATCGCGCGGACGGTGATCTTCTTTTATCTCAATTGGTTTTAATTCACTCATTGTTATTATCCTCATCGTATATCTCAACATCAAGTGCTAGTGATTTAAGTTCGTTGGTCAAAACAAAAAATGTCTCTGGAATTCCAGTTTCTGGCACATTCTCACCACGAGTTAATGCCTTGTAAGCCGCCAAGCGTCCTTCTACATCATCTGACTTAACGGTTAGCATCTCTCTTAGAGTATGGGCAGCTCCATATGCTTCAAGAGCCCAAACCTCCATCTCTCCAAATCTTTGACCTCCAAATAGAGCCTTACCTCCAACAGGTTGCTGTGTAACAAGACTATATGGACCAGTACTTCTAGCATGAACTTTTTCATCAACTAAGTGGTGAAGCTTTAGCATATACATACATCCGACATTAACGCGCTCTTTAATCTTTGATCCAGTTCGTCCGTCGTAAAGCTCGGTTTTACCATCCATATCAATTTTTGCCATTTCAAAAAGTTTGTTAAATTCACCAACCTTAACGCCCTCAAAAATCGGAGTTGCAAATTTTACGCCATTTGCCCAATCTCTCGCGTAATCAAGCAATTCATCATCACTCATTTTGGTTAAAACTTTTTTAGCATCCATAAATTTCGACACCGAAGCTATATCTATCATTTTAGAACGCAAATCCTTGATCCACTCGCCTTTTTTAGCCTCGAAAATTTCATTTATCTGCTCGCCAAGCCTATAACCAACAAGTCCGAGATGGCTTTCTAGAATTTGACCTATATTCATACGACTTGGAACGCCTAGAGGATTTAAAACTATATCAACTGGTTGTCCGCTAGGCAAATAAGGCATATCAACTTCTGGAACGATATTTGAAACAATACCTTTATTTCCATGGCGACCAGCCATCTTATCGCCTACTTTAAGTTTGCGTTTTGTAGCGATATAGACCTTAACAAGCTTAACCACACCACTTGGCAAAATGTCATCTTTTTCCAAAATTTCAAGCTTTGCATCATGCTCTTCTTTGAGTTTTTTCTTCTCGTTTTGGAAATAATTTTTTATATCATCATATTGCTTTTGAATCTCTTTTGAAAATCCCTTAACGATACCACCTAGAGTAAATCTATTAATGTTTTCTAGCTCTTCTTTGTCTATAAAAGAGCCTTTTTTGTACTCTTTTTTGCCTATTGTTTGAGCAGAATTTAAAGGATTTTTAGATAAAAGAGCAGTAACTTTTAACATCTCTTCACGGTCAAGCATAAGAAGTCTGTCGTGGTGTTCTTTTTCCAAAACAGATTTTTCTTCCTCATATACTTTATGCGAGCGATTATCTTTTTCGTGTCCTTTTTTGGTAAAAATTTTAACATCAACAACAACTCCTTCAAGTGAAGCAGTTGCGTATAACGATTTATTTACAACGTGTCCAGCTTTTTCACCAAATATAGCACGCAATAAACGCTCTTCTGGGGTTGGTTTAACCTCGCCCTTAGGAGAAACCTTGCCGACTAAAATCATACCTGGCTTAACTTGCGTTCCGATTTTAATAATTCCGCTATCATCAAGATGAAGTAAATCCTCTTCTTTAATATTTGGAATATCCTTAGTTATCTCTTCTACACCATCTTTTAACTCACGCGCTTCAATCTCTTTTTCATAGATATGAACGCTCGTAAATGCGTCTTCGCGTATCATTTTCTCGCTCATCACGATCGCATCTTCGTAGTTATAGCCGTTCCAAGGCATAAAAGCTATCAATGCGTTTTTACCGATCGCAAGCTCACCACGCTCCATAGATGGACCATCAGCTATTACCTGTCCAGTGGCTACGCACTCGCCTTTTTTAACTATCGGTTGCTGAGAAAATGTGGTATTTTGGTTGGTTCTTAAATTTTTCTCCATTGAGTAGTGATCAATAAACGGACCAGCCTCGTCCTCGCCCAAAATAAAAATATTTTTGTTATCAACCTTTTCGACCACGCCACCGCGTTTTGCTTTGATTGCCTCCCAAGTATCACGCGCTACAATCCTTTCCATTCCTGTTCCGACAATTGGCGCAGAAGCTCGTAAAAGCGGCACAGCTTGACGTTGCATATTTGAACCCATCAATGCACGGTTGGCATCATCGTGTTCCAAAAATGGAATAAGCGAAGCTGCAACACCGGCTATCATACCAGAGCAAAGATCAATTAACTTAACGTCCTCTCGGCGCGCAAGTATCATTTCGCCGTCTTGTCTAGCTTCTATTAAATCTTCCAAAATATAACCATTTTCATCTAGCTTGGTTGAAGCAGGAGCTATGACTAAATTCTCTTCTTGTGTTGCTGTCAAATATACAATTTCCTCAGTAGCTCTTCCATCAACAACCTTTTTGTAAGGAGCCTCAACAAAGCCTAGATTATTCACCTTTGCGTATGTTGAAAGAGTATTTATAAGTCCGATATTTTGACCTTCTGGTGTTTCAACAGGACAAATTCTACCGTAGTGTGTAGGATGGACATCGCGAACTTCAAACCCAGCACGTTCTTTAACCAAACCACCTTCACCAAGCGCAGATAAACGACGCTTATGTGTAACTTCGCTCAGTGGATTGGTTTGATCCATAAACTGACTTAGTTGTCCGCCAGTGAAAAATTCTATTATCGTGGTTGTTATCATCTTTGGATTTACCAAATCATACGGCATCAACTCCTCTGTCGTGCTGCTTAAAGTTGTAAATTTATCTCGTATAGCCTTTTGCATCTTAACAAAACCAAGATGCAACTCATTTGCCAAAAGCTCGCCAATAGAACGAATACGACGATTTCCTAAGTGATCTCGATCGTCAATGTGCCCCTGTCCGTTTTTAACTTTTATCAAATATTTAGCAGTTTTTATAATGTCTTCGTTTGTTAAAACAGTTACATATTCAGGCACTTGAAGAGCTAGTTTGTGATTCATTTTCATACGACCAACGCCAGTTAAATCATATCTTTCTGGATTAAAGAAAAGATCATTTACAAATGCACGAGCCGCATCTTTAACTACTGGTTCACCAGGTCGCATAACCTTATAAATTCTAATAGCCGCCAAGTCATTTTCATCATCTACACCTTCTGTCTGACGAAGCACTTTTAGAGTCTCATTATCGGCTATGAAAGAGTTGATTATGGCGTCATCAACACCACTTGCAAGATCATTTGCTATCTCGATACTCTCTTGCTCGCTTAAAATTTTAACCAATTTATTTTCATCAAGTTGAGTTAGCGTGTCATACACAACTTCACCACTATCTTTATCAATTACAGGAGTTGCTAAAAATCTACTTACCAAAATTTCAGCTGGGTATTCTACAAATTTTATGCCATCTGCTATTATTTTATCGGCTTTCTTTTTAGTCAGTCTTTTGCCAGCTTCATGTAAGATATTTCCATTTTCATCTTTTATGTCATATTCAACCCTTCCGGCGTAATCTTCTGGGTTAAAGGCTGTTAAGAATTTATTATTTTTAATTGTTAATGTTTGTATAGGATAAAAAAGCCTAATAATATCTTGTTTTTTGTATCCAAGCGCTCTAAACAATATCGTTACTGGCACCTTTCTACGCTTATTTATGCGCACATATAAGACGTCTTTTGCATCATATTCAAAATACAGCCAAGAACCACGATCTGGGATAATTTGCGCCGTATAGATGAGTTTATTTACAACAGTCGGGCTTTCTTCTTCTTTGAAAATAACACCAGGACTTCTGTGAAGCTGATTAACAACAACACGTTCCACACCGTTGATAATAAACGAAATTCTATCGGTCATCAGCGGAATCTCGCGAACAAAAATTTCTTGCTCTTTTATATCTTTAACGCCAATTTTTTCACCAGTTTTTTCATCTCTTTCGTGAACAATCAGCCTTATTTTCATCTTCAAATTTACAGCGTATGTAAGACCTCTCTCCATACACTCTCTTATTGTATATTTAGGCTTTCCAATTTCAGAACTAACATATTCCAAGCTTAAACGGTTTTGCGGATCGTGTATTGGGAAAATTGATTTAAAAACTTTTTCGATACCGCTTTCACCCTGACTTTGATCTATGTTTAAAAATTGATCAAAACTTTTTTTTTGTAATTGTAGTAGGTTAGGAACATCAATCTCTTTGGCAACATTTGAAAAATCAACTCTAAGACGATTTCCTGAGTATAAACTATTTAACATATTCTACCCTCATGGTATAAGTTTGTAAGAAAGTAAATAACCACAGGTCTGTGGCATCTTTTAAAATTTAAAGGGAGAAAACATCTCCCTTCCCGAAATAAAAATTTATTTAAGCTCGACTTTTGCACCAGCTTCTTCAAGCTCTTTCTTGGCAGCTTCGGCATCAGCTTTACTGATACCCTCTTTAAGAACTGATGGGGTTTGCTCAACAGCATCCTTGGCCTCTTTAAGACCAAGACCAGTGAGAGCACGAACAACCTTGATAACGTTAATCTTCTTATCGCCACCATCAAGTAAAACAACATTAAATTCTGTTTTCTCCTCAGCTTCAGCCACTGCTGCGCCACCAGCTGCGCCAGCAACCATAACAGGAGCTGCACTAACACCAAATTTCTCTTCAAATTCTTTCACGAGCTCAGAAAGCTCTAACACTGAAAGATTAGATATAAAATCTAATACATCTGCTTTATTAATTGCCATTTTTTATCCTTCATTTATTTTATTTTTATATTGACTGTTCTTTTTTCTCTTTAAGCGCATTCAAACCTATTGTGAAATTTTGAATTGGCGCATTCCAAACTTGCAAAAGCATTGCAATAAGCTCATTGCGACTAGGCATTTTAGACAATGCTTTAACTTTTTCAACACTAGCAACTTCGCCATCTATGTAAGCTGTCTTGATTTTGAAAAATTCGCTATTTGTTTCTTCAAATTTAGCAACAACCTTGGTCGTAGCCAATTGATCGCCCCAAACAAAAATGTTCGTAGATTTAAGCTCCATACCAGTTTTACCAACATTGTTTAATACAATATTCGCAAGAGTGTTCTTAACAACTTGAACCTTTATGTTTTGCTCTCTTGCAATATCTCTTAAAACTTCAAGCTTTTTTGTGCTAAGACCACGATAATCACAAACTATAATTGCTTCATTATCTTTAAATTCACTTTCAAGCTTATTAATTATTGAAGATTTCTCGCTTCTCGTCATCTAGTTTCTCTCCTTTCCGACCAGTGATTTCAAGCAGATAGGAAAATCCAATTAAGTTTTGCAACCTCTGCTATCTCTAATCTAAGATATAAAATATTTATTAACGCAAATCCATCAACTCTTGAACTTCAAGGCAAACAGATGGACTCATTGTTAATGATAAAGCAGCATTCTTGATATATCTACCCTTTGAAGAAGCAGGTTTTTGCTTATTAATAGCCTTTACAAAAGTCGATATATTGTCGTTTATTTGCTCTTTAGTAAAGCTTACTTTTCCTAAACCAGCATGAATATTGCCTTGTTTATCAACACGGAAATTCACCTGACCGCTTTTTGCGTTATTAACAGCCTGAGCTACATCCATAGTAACAGTGCCAGTTTTCGGATTTGGCATAAGACCCTTTGGACCAAGAATACGACCAACCTTACCAACCAATCCCATCAAGTTAGGAGTAGCAATCAAAACATCAAAATTCATAACACCTTTTGCTATATCATCGATCAAATCATCGCTACCAACTATATCAGCACCAGCAGCCTTGGCTTCATCAGCCTTAGCATCTTTTGCAATAACTGCAACACGAACAGTTTTACCAGTTCCAGCAGGAAGGACAACAGAGCCTCTAACCATCTGATCTGCATGTCTAGGATCAACATTTAATTTTAATGCTATTTCAACAGTTTCATCAAATTTTGCACTTGAAAGCGTTTTGATTGTATCAATAGCTTCCGTTAAAGAATAAATTTTGTTAGCATCTACTTTTTCAAGTAGTTTAATAAATCTTTTCGTATTTTTTTGTGACATTAAATTCTCCGCATTTTTATTTTTATATGCTTCCACATTGTCTTAATAAACTAAAACCATATCAAGACACCAATTTAAATCCTCATGTGGTAAAAGGATTAATCTATTACAGAAATTCCCATAGAACGCGCTGAGCCAGTTATTATTTTAGCAGCTTGATCTCTATCCTTGGTATTCAAATCCGATATTTTCTTTTCAACTATATCAAGAACCTGCGCCTTAGTAAGCTTAGCAACTTTGTTTTTCAAAGGATTATCTGAACCCTTTTCTACACCAGCAGCCTTTTTAATTAAATCCGTAGCTGGTGGTTGCTTTGTAATAAACGTAAAGCTCTTGTCTGCATAAACAGTAATAACAACAGGAACTCTAAAACCAGCCATATCTTTTGTTCTCTCATTAAAAGCCTTACAAAATTCCATAATATTAACACCCTGCTGTCCAAGAGCTGGACCAACCGGAGGACTAGGATTTGCCTTAGCAGCTGCAATATGCAACTTTATTTCGCCTACAACTTTTTTAGCCATAAACTTCTCCTTATACTATTTTTTCAACTTGCGAATATAAAATTTCAACCGGAGTACTTCTACCAAAAATTGAAACATTTAGTCTCAATTTTCCATGTATCATATCATACTCTTCAACCAAACCAGTAAAGTTTGCAAAAGGACCGTCCGTTATACGGACACTTTCACCATTTTCAAAATAAATTTTAGGTTTAGGTGCTGCACGCTTCTGAACCTTTTCTAAAATCAAATTTATATCTTTTTCGCTTAACGGGGTCGGTTTTTTAGCCTCACCAATAAACCTACTAACTTTTGGCAAAGACTGAATTTTATGCCATAAAGCGGTATCTAAATCTAAATATGCAAAAGCATATCCTGGATATAAACTTCTTTCATTTATCTTTTTTTTACCATTTTTTACTTCAATAACATCTTCTGTTGGAACTAAAATCTCTTTAAGCTGTTCCTCAATATTATGATCTTTAACTAAATTCTCAATAGCTCTTTTAACGCTCATTTCACTACCAGCATAGGTCTGAATTGCATACCATTTATGTGCCATAACATTACCCTTAGATCAAACTCGAAAGAGAATAAGACATAACAACATCAATAAGAGCTAAAAAAATAGAAACAATGGCTACTACAGCAAAAACCGTTATAAAAGCATTTCTTACTTGTTCTTTTAATGGAAATATAACTTTTCCCAACTCAGTACGAGAAAGCCTCACATAGTTTATTATTTTTTCCATGATTTAACCTTTTAAATGGCAGGGCAAGAGGGACTCGAACCCCCAACCACTGGATTTGGAATCCAACGCTCTACCGTTAGAGCTATTACCCTAAAGTCAGCTATCAGCTTTTAAGTTTAACTTCCTTATGAATCGTATGCTTTTTTAGTCTAGGGCAATATTTTTTAAGCTCTAATTTTTCTGTCATAGTTTTGCTATTTTTTGTTGTGGTATAATTTATATCACCACTTTCAGAACACTTAAGACCCACTTTTACTCTACTATTACTCTTTGCCATAAATTTCCTTCAAAAAAAGCGGAGAATAACCTCCGCTAAAATCTTTAATTAAGCTAAAATTTTAGAAACAACACCAGAACCAACTGTTCTACCACCCTCACGAATAGCAAAACGCGTTCCTTCTTCAAGAGCAACAGGAGCTATTAATTCAACTGTTATCTTCAAGTTATCACCAGGCATTACCATCTCACGTCCCTCAGGAAGCGTAATAGAACCAGTAACATCAGTTGTTCTAACATAAAATTGTGGTCTATAATTATTAAAGAATGGGGTATGTCTACCGCCCTCGTCTTTTGTTAAAATATAAACTTCTCCCTCAAATTTTGTGTGAGGAGTGATAGATTTTGGCTTACAAAGAACCATACCACGCTCAACATCTTCTTTTTTAGTGCCTCTAAGAAGAACACCTACGTTATCGCCAGCCTCACCCTGATCCATCTCTTTTCTAAACATCTCAACACCAGTAACCGTTGTTGTTTGAGTGTCCTTAATTCCAACGATTTCTATTGTATCGCCAACCTTAACTATACCCTTCTCAATTCTACCTGTAACAACAGTTCCACGACCAGAAATTGAGAAAACATCTTCTATTGGCATCAAGAAATCTTTGTCTGTTGCACGAGTTGGAGTTGGGATATACTTATCAACTTGCGCCATAAGATCAAGAATCTTAGCAGACCAATCACCATCTGTTCCAGATTTAGCCTCGTTAAGAGCTTGAAGTGCAGAACCTGATACAATCGGAGTATCATCGCCAGGGAAATCATACTCATTTAAAAGTTCGCGAATTTCCATCTCAACTAGCTCAAGAAGCTCAGCATCATCAACCATATCTGCTTTATTCATAAAGACAACTATATACGGAACACCTACTTGACGAGATAGCAATATATGCTCTCTTGTTTGTGGCATCGGACCATCTGCAGCCGAAACAACTAAAATAGCACCATCCATTTGAGCCGCACCAGTAATCATGTTCTTGACATAATCGGCGTGACCAGGACAATCAACGTGAGCATAATGACGATTCTCAGTCTCATACTCAATGTGAGAAGTAGCTATGGTAATACCGCGCTCTTTTTCCTCAGGAGCGTTATCAATATTGTCATAGTCCTTCATCTCAGCAAGACCTCTTCTTGAAAGAACAGCCGAAATTGCAGCTGTCAAAGTAGTTTTACCATGATCAACGTGACCAATAGTACCAATGTTTACGTGTGGCTTGTTACGTGAAAATTTTTCTTTTGCCATCTCTTCCTCCGTAATGATATTGTAAAATTCAAAACTAAATTTATGCTATTACCAAGTCCTATATTATCCGTGGAGCTCATAGCGGGACTTGAACCCGCGACCTCTTCCTTACCAAGGAAGTGCTCTACCTCTGAGCCATATGAGCGTTACAAAACGCTTGGCACATAGACAAATCGCAATAACACAAACAACTAAATATGGAAAAACCAATAACTGAAAGTAAAAGAATAAACATAATACTTACAGCTCCCAGTTTAGTTCCAAAATGGAGCGGGAAACGGGGCTCGAACCCGCGACCCTCAGCTTGGAAGGCTGATGCTCTAGCCAACTGAGCTACTCCCGCGCGTAGCATGGTGGTGAGACGTGGATTCGAACCACGGAAGACATAGTCAGCAGATTTACAGTCTGCCCTCGTTGGCCGCTTGAGTATCTCACCCTAATTTTAAATAATAAATGCTATGGTATTTCTGGTCAAACACTGTTATAAAATGGAGCTGGTGAACGGACTTGAACCGCCGACCTACTGCTTACAAGGCAGTAGCTCTACCAACTGAGCTACACCAGCACTCTAAATAAACGAAATCGAATTATACAAAAAAAACACCGCAAAGTCAAGAGAAATTTATAAAAACTTAACAGATTGATCTAAATATCTAAATTTTAACCATTTTTTTGAAACATTAGAACTAAATTTATCCTATCCTTTGCTCCTGTTTTTTCAAAAATAGCCGAAATATGAGCCTTAACCGTTCTTAAAGTTATGCCCAAATTATCAGCAATTTCTTGATTTGTAAAACCTTTATAGACTAAATCAGCAATATCTCGTTCCTTAGATGTCAATTTCTCAAATACACCTAAACACTTTGATGACGGAATATCCCTAGTTATTATTTGAATCATATTTTGTATAAATTCCGGATAAAGCCAAATATCGCCCTTTTTTATCGTTTCAAGAGCATCATTAAAGTGAATTTCTAACATATGAGCATTGCCATATCCCTTAGCATAAAGCCATAAATAATCCTTGCCTTCGCTAAAACTAGGCTCTTTTGATAAAATCAAAATTTTAGTTTCTGGATGAATTACTAAAATGTCTTGAATAAAGTCTTTTATAGGATTACCAAAAGATGAAATATCAATACAAAGCACATCATAAAAATTTCTATGCATCTTTTGCAACAAGTCATTATGCGACGTAGCTGACATTATTTCGTGTGTAGCTATTTTCTCTTTCCACTCCGCTAAAAGGCAATTATCTAACGTATATAATATCACTTTCATGAACTTTCCTTAACCTAAAATTCAATCTTCGCTTCATAAATCAATTTCTCATCAATGATAACATAAACTTCTTTTAAAGCTGTGTCTTTTTTGATTTTTTTCTCATATATGAAGCTCGAAAGCAAATTTTGCGTTACTTTTGGATCTAAATCATCAAAAATCAAAATTTCAATAGTGTTATTTGTGATTTTATATTTATATTCGCTTTTATCAGACAGCAACCTCAAATCAAGGCTGACGCTTTCGCTATTTTCATCAAAACCATTGATAAAAATCTTAATTCTACTAACCTTTTGACAAATATTTAAATTCTTATCGAGCTCAAAGATAGATTTGCTCTGCAACTTTGGCGATTTGCTACCACAATCACAAATAATATCTTCAAAATTTTTAACGCAATCCTTAAAAATTAACCGCTTAATCGAACTATTAATAATATCAACACCGTCTCGGTTGCTAAACATATCCGCAACTATCAGTGTATCGCGCAAAGAATGCGACTTGGAGATGATGTATTCACGAAAATTTCCAAGATACACAGCTTCTTGAAGATTTGTTTTGTTCGCTGTATTTTCACCGATCTCTTCAACTATAAAATCAGCCATTATCTCTCTCTAAGTGCATTTTGTTTAGCTTTTAAAATTGGCTTTAACAGATAATCAAGAACAGTTTTTTTACCAGTTATAATATCTGCACTAGCCACCATACCGACTTTAATCCTAAGCGGTTTTTCTTCGCTTCCAAGATAGTTTTTATCCGTTTGAATTCGGACAAAATAATAACTCTCTCCTGTTTTTTCGTTCGTTTCAGTATCGGCTGAAATTTGAGTTACCTCTCCTTCTAAACCGCCATAAATCGAAAAGTCATAAGCCGTAAGCTTAACGATTGCTTTAAGCCCTGGTCTTAAAAATGCAACATCGGCTGGCTTTACTTTAACTTCAGCTATAAGTTTATCCTCCATCGGAACGATCTCGACTATATCCATACCTGGTTTAATAACGCCTGAAACGGTATTTACCATAAGCTTACTGACGATACCATCAACTGGGGATTTGACGACAGTTCGCTCAACCTTATCGCTAAGGCTAACTTGTGTTTCATTTAGTCTAGCTATCTCGGCTGAAACTTCATTTAGCTCTTTTTTCGCATTATTTTTAAATGCCAACCTAGCTTCATTGATTTTATTTTCAACCTCTTTTATAGTTGATTGTATCCTAGGAACGGACAAATTCGCTGCGTTTAAATCGCCTTTTAAATTATTTACATCGCGTTGAAGCTTTAAAAATTCAACCTCACTGACAAGCCCTTTTTTGAAAAGCGGTTCAGTAATATCTTTCTCTTTTAACAGTAACTGATAACTACTTTGGGTTTGAGAAATTTTATTTTGCAACTCTCTTAATTCGGTTTGTCTTTGTATCACCTGCTCTTCAAGAACGCTGATTTGCTCTCTTAGTGCTTGCTTATTAGAGTCAAAAAGGCTTTTTTCAAACATAACAGATTTCGTCATATTTGCATCACGAGCTTCGTTGTAGTCAAATTCTTGATCGTTTGCTTCCGCATAAAGACGTAAATATTTCGCCTGCAACTCATCAAGTCTTAATTTTGATTCGCCATAACTACTGGCGAAATTTTTATTATCTATCCTTAAAAGAACCTGATCTTTTTTAACTTCATCACCCAAATGAACCAAAATTTCTTCTATTATGCCACCTTCGAGATTTTGCACGATTTGGTTTTTACCAGATGGGATAATCTTGCCCGATCCCCTAGTAATCTCGTCTAATTCAGCTTGCGAAGCCCAAATCAATAACCAGAAAATAGTAATAAAAACACCATACAAAACCTTCCTAGAATTTGTAGGAGCTTTGGCTAAAACAGCCTCAGAAAGGCTTGACATAAATCTTAAATCATAGGCGTCATAATTTTTTGATTGAACCATATATTTTATATTATCAGTAGTTTCTTTCAACTCATCGCTACTTTTTATCTGATTTTCCAAGTCTTTTTTTGTCGGTTTTACGATGTCAGCCGTAGCCTGAGTTTGTGAAATTCCATCACGAGTTTTATTGTTTAGATCTTCCATATCGCCACCTATTTTCCGCTAAGTTTAGCCAAAACTTCATCTCTTGGACCATCAAGCAAAATTTTACCTGCATCAATAACAATAAGCCTATCTACAAGCTCTAACAAAGATGTCTTATGTGTGATTAAAATCATAGTTTTATCTTTTGTATTGTGTTTTAAATTCGTTTTAAGCTTGCTCTCTACGCTACTATCTAAGGAATTTGTAGGCTCATCAAGCAAAATAATAGGACAATCTGTCAAAAACGCACGCGCAACAGCGATAGCTTGTCTTTGTCCACCGCTAATACCTTCTCCGCGCTCTAAAACAGGCATATCAAAACCAAGTGGATGAGCGTCTATATACTCATCTACACCACTTACTTTAGCTGCTTTTATGATTTGCATATCATCAACAAATGGTGCTTTATAAACGATATTTGCTCTAACTGTTCCCTTAAATAAAACAACATCTTGGGGAACGTAGCCAATATTTCTTCTAAGATCGGCTGGATCGATTTGGTTTATATCAATACCGTCTATCAAAACAGAACCTTCTGTTGGCGCATAAAGACCCAAAATCATCTTCTCTATTGTTGTTTTTCCTGAGCCATTTCTGCCTATGATGCCGACTTTTTCACCTGCATTGATAGTAAAACTAACCCTATCAAGAGATGATTTAGTGCTCTCAGGATACGTAAGAGTAACATTTTTAAATTCGATCTTTCCATTAAGAGTGTTCCTACGAATAAATTTTTTACCATCTGGTCTTTCTACTGGCATTTCCATTATCTTTTTAAGGCTCTCGTAGGCTTGCTTTGTCTGCTCAAAATTTGAAAGCAAACTAGCAAACTGACCCATCGGAGCAATAGCGCGAGAACTAAGCATAACAGCTGCAATTAGCCCACCCATCGTTAGCTTAGTGTCTTGTATCATATAAACACCAAAAACGATAATTCCAACCGTATTTAGCTGAACCAAAAATGAAGTTACGGTTGTAATTGAAGCCGTTAGCATTTTTGATTTAACGCTTTTAGTCGCTATTTCTCCAGTTGCCTCTTCCCAGTTCCACTGCACGTTTCCAGTCGCACCCATCGTCTTGATGGTTTCAAGACCGCCAAGAGTTTCGATCAAAATTCCATTCTTTTTTGCACTTGCCTCAAATGTGCTTTTTATACTACTTTGAAGCGGATCTTTAATAAAATATGTGTAGATTAAAATAAGAAACATAAAGACAAGCGGCACGGCAACTAGATAGCTGGCGATAAAATATGTGATTATCAAAAATAAAATAGCAAAAGGCAAATCTATTAAAACAGCCATCGTGCTAGATGTGAAAAAATTTCTAACGGTATCAAATTCTCGCAAGTTGTTAGCAAACGAACCGACCGATTTTGGTTTAACCGAGAGCTTAATATCCATCACCCGCTCAAACAAAATCGAACTCATAATAATATCACTTTTTTTACTCGCAATATCCAAAAAATAAGTTCTGATAAATTTTAAAAACAGATCTATGAGATAAATCACGCTAACTCCAAGAGCCAAAACCCAAAGCGTTTCAACGGCGTTATTTGGTACAACGCGGTCATAAACATTCATCGTAAAAAGTGGGCTAGCCATAACAAATAAATTTATAACGATACTTGCAATAATAACGTCAATGTAAATTTTCTTTGAAAGTTTTAGCGTATCCCAAAACCAATGTCCGCCTTTTGTATCAAGAAGATGCGTGTTGTCATCTGGTATAAATTCTCGTTTAAGCAAATAAGCATAGCCTAAATATTCATCTTTTAGCTTATTTATCTCTATCAAATTCGATCCGCTGGTTATATCCGGAGTTATTATTTTAACGTGCGTTTTGCCTTCAAAACTTTGTAAAATGCAAGCCTTTTTGCCGCGCAAAATCAAAATGCAAGGCAAAACAAGCGGTGAAATTTCTTCCAAATCTTTTTTAACCAAAGTTGAAACAAAACCAGCCCTTTTAGCCGCCCTTGTAAAAAGCGACTTCGAGCCTTTTAAAGAGAAAAGTTCGACAGGATCTCCCTCGCTTATAGGAAGTCCGTTTGTTAGCGCATCAGCCGTATATGGGTTGTTATGCAACTTAGTAAATATGACCAAACACTGCAATAATTCATCTACTTTGTTAGCGTCTTTCATTTTTTATCCAATATTTTCAGTATCATAAATAAAATTTCCCTGCATCGAATCAATTTCCATCGCTTCAAGTTTATTTTTTTGTTCTTCGTTTTCAACACCGATGGCTATTATTTTAATATTTTTACTTCGCATCATAACGTCAAAAGAACCTTTTTGATCCAAATGCTCACCAAAAAAGTCTATCAAATTTCTAGCCTGTATTTTAACGTAATCTGGACTAATTTCTTTTAATTTTTCAATACTTTTTGCATCCAAACCAAAGTGGTCAAGTCCCAAACCAAGCCCGAGCTCACGAATTTTTTGATGAAATTTAGATAGTATAGATATGTCAATGTCATCTTTGTTAGGTATCTCGATATAAACCCTATTTGTGGCATTTTGCTTGATCTTTTTCAACAAATTTTCAAGTTCGGCAAAATATTGAGTTAAAACAAGAACATCTCGACCAATATTTACCGAAATTCCGCCATCTGGCAATGTTTTATCTTTTAGCATATTAGCGACTTTATTTAAAACATACAAATCTATCTTTGCAGCAAATTCTAGTTCATTTACCATAGGCATAAAGTAGCTTGCCATTTGCCATTTACCGTTCTCATCAACCAACCTAATATAAAGCTCGCAATGCTGTAAATCAGCAATTTTAGAAGCGATCTTTTGACCAGCAAATTTAAACATATTTTTTTGCAATGCATTTAATATAAGCTCTTTGTATTGGCTTTTTCCAAGTGCAATCTCGCGGCTGTCCTCGTAAGTTTTAACAGTAAATTCTCCACTCTCTCTTGCCCTAACCAAAGTAACGTCAGAAGCGACAAAAATATCTTTCAACGTGCTTTTATGAGTATAAGCTACAACGCTCGCACTCGCCAGACAATCTTCGCTACTTATATCAAAAGAAGCAAATAGCTGCTTTATTTCAGAAAAAATGTCGTTTCCAATAGCTGTCATTTTTTCAGCACTGATGCTTGGAGCAACAACAATAAAATCATCGTCATTTAGCCTTGCACTTAACTTTTCGGCTGAATTTTTGCTAATAATTTTTGCTATTTCAACAACAACTTTGTTCCAAGACTGAAAACCTAATTTTTTCTTTAAATTTGACAGCTCTTTGAAACTAAGCATCATAACGCTACCACTTGAATACTCTTCACTAGAAAGATATTCGCTAAATTTGTTTGTAAAGTAACGCCTATTAAATACGCCAGTTTGCTCGTCTTTGTAGAGCAAATCTTCATATTTGCTTAAATTTTTCGCACCCTGTTCAAAAATATCTTTAACCTTGCCTATCATACTATTCATCGCAAAAACGATATGTTTAATATCAACAGTAAAAGGAATTTTTTCTTGCAAAATAAATCTATTTTCCAAAATTGCCTCAGCTTGTTTTTGGACATTTTTAAGCGGTCTGAAAATAGCATTTATACCAAAATAACTTACAAGCAAGGCAACTAGACCCATAAGCCCAAGCGTATAAAATACATCTTTTAAAATTCCATAAAGTTCATGATATGCAGCACCTGTGCTACTTTGAACTTGCAATGTGCCAAATTTGCCCCAACCGCGCATTATCTCGCTTTCAACAATCGGTGCTTCTAGCTTAATATTACTAACAAACCAATCAGGAACGTCTAAAATTTCTAGCTTTTTATTAGAATTTTCAAGTAAAATTTTGCCATCAATATCAACTAAGCGAATCAACGAATAATAGCCACTATCAAAAACAGAATTCATCATCGTTTCAATAGTAGAAAGCTCACCTTGTGCGGAGTGAGTGGTTTGCGTTTGATTCTCATCTATGGCAACATTTGTAAAAGGTATCTTTGAACCAGCCACAACCTCATCGTCAAACATTTCGCCCATATCGGCGACTGGATTTTCCAAAACAAGTTTTATCGAAAGCCCCAAAGAATTAGCCGTGTGTCTTGCGTTTGTGCCAAGCTGGGTTGTAATGTAATTGTTGATCGTGCTAAAATTTAAAATACCAACAGCAACAAATATAACTAAACTAAACGCTATAACCGCTAACATTATCTGTTTTAAGAGTGTCATTATCCGTCCTCTTTCATTCTATCTATCAAATTTAACCATTTTGGATTTTGTTTTTTATTACCGCCAGGAATCGCTTGCCCAAGTCCTTCTTGTTTTGACAAAAACAAAGAATCACCGTTAAAACTATACACAGGCACTAAATCGCGCCTTTGAGTAGCTACTTTAATTCTAGAATTAATATTATCTAAAATCAACGGAATTGATTTAGGTGTTTCATAATATGACAAAACCATATGCGCTTGGTTATATTCTATCGCTTTAACATAAGTAAAATAAAGCTTATCAGTCGAGACGCCAAGTTGTTTTAATGTAAAATACTTAGCTGTTACATAATCCTCACAATCGCCTGCGCCTTTTCCTAAAAATTCCATTCTCGTAGCCCAATAATCCTTTTGCCCCCAAACCTCTCTATCATCTTTCCAACTCATACGATTAAAAAAATCATTAACAGCAACAAGCTTTTCTTGCTCTGTTGCCTTTCTTAATCTAACCATTAAATCATTGAGGGCGACAACTCTTCTGCGAGCGTGATCGCCATAAATTTTTGCAATTCTTTCATACGTAGAAGCACTGATAAATTCATTATCAGCTACAAGTGAAATTAAAAAAAAAGCACTCAAAAATATGAGTGCAATTTTTTTGAATTTATATGCGCCAAAATAGGCATTCATGCAAGACCTTATTTAAGATCTTCTTGAATGCTGCATGCGCCTTGTATATATCTTTTTGCAAAGCCAGGCTCAAAGCTATCGGTTATCATACCCATATTATCAAGCAATCTATATTTTGCATATAAAAATGTTTTTTCAGTTTCAACCTGCTCTTTTAGAGCGCTGTTATATTCGTTTTCAGCATCCAGCAAATTTATAAGATCACGACGACCTATTCTAAATTCATCTCTGTAAGCGTCAAGTGTTTCTCTCGAATAATCAACGTGTTTTGCTAAATATTCAAGCTTTTTACCATCTAACACATACGTTTGCCAAGAGAATTTTAAACTCTCAGACAAATCTCTTTTAACAACATCCATAGCCGACATGCTCTCACTAACAGCTAATTTACTTTTCTCTTTATCTAGCTTATCTATGCCTTTATTATAAAGATTATATTTCAATCTTAAAAGAACATCGTAATTTTTCTGATTATAGTCTTCGTTATAAACGTTATCTTTTGAGTAATTAGCAGAGGCTTCCAAATCAAGTTTTGGTCTAAATGGAGCATTTTTTTCATTAGCAACAGATTCAGCCATCTTTACATTAGATTCTTCAACACGAACACTCGGATTGCATCTCATAGCCTTGTCAAAAACAGCAACTTCACTAGTTGGCAAAGCAAGCGTAAATTCAGGAGTTACTAAATCTTGCGGATCTACTCTTTTGCCATAAATTTTTTCAAAGGTTGTAAGAGCGTCATTGTAATTGTTTTCTTGCGCGACCAAATTTGACTGAGCCAAAGTTAAACGTGAACCAGCCTGTCTTTCCTCAGAATTTCTAGCAAAACCAGTATCAGTTCTTTCTTTGATCTGAAAATAAATTTCCTCGTGAATTTGAACATTGTCTTTGGCTATATCAAGAAGTTTTTTATTTTTTATCACTTCTAAGTACGCATCAACTAGCGAAAGCGTCAATCTATCGGCTCTTTGAACTACTGTATAAGCCGCGGCATCAAGTCTGTGGCTTTGAGAAATTATCCTATTTTTATCGGCACCGCCATTGTAGATGTTTTCAACCAAAGTCGCACTAGCGGTAGTTTTCATACCATCACCTTTATTTCTTGAATCGGTGCGATTTGTGTATTTATATTTCTCCTCTTTTGCGCTGTATCCATAAGTGCCAGAAACATCAAGAACTGGATAATACGCATTGTTTGCTATGTTTAAATCCTTGCCAACTTGTCTATACGCATAATCAATCTGCCTTAAATTTGGATTTTCTGCCAAAACTGATTTGACGGCTTGATCTAATGTTAGTTGATTTGAGCTTTCTGCAACTACTGGCATTTCCTCTTTTGCTGGCTCAGGCTCTTTAAATTCCTTAGTTTCAACCACAGCCGTTTCTACAACAGGTTGTGTTTTTGACTCATCTTCTACTACAAATTCTGACTTGCTAGCATCAACAAAATAAGCATCACTATACCCAGCTGCTTTTACATCTTGCATTAAAGCTTTCAAATCAGCATTGCTGATATTACCTGTCCTAATTGCAACAGCTCGGTATTCATTTGAGCCATTAAAAATTCCATTTACTACACTTTGCACGTTTTTGGTGTTAGAAAATGTAGCCTCAACCTTGTTTTTAAATTTCTCTATACGACTATTTTCGCTAGTAGGCTTAAAGCTGCCAACGAAAATGTTATACTCAGCATCGGCAAAAAGAAAGCTAGACACAGCTAAACTTACAACCAAACTCTTTTTCATAGCAAAACTCCTGATTTTGACTTTATGTATCAATAAACTACCCTGATGTAACATTAATTATACTTTAACAAAAATTAAAATATTATAAAATTTTTTAATTTTCAAACGTCTGAGCTATTAAATCTATAGGATTTTCAAATTTTATCTTTGAGTTTTGGATATGAAGCGCATTTGAAATCTGCAACCTGCACGCACTACATTCTGCGCTTACAAATTTTGCCCCAGTTTCCTCGATCAATCGAGCTTTGTTAAGACCAACTTCACGGCTTAAATAATACTTTTGACTTTGCATTGTAACACCTCCAAAACCACAACAACTATCTGGCTGGCTCATTTCGATTATGCTGTAATTTTTAGACAAAAGATTGCGTGGCTCACGATAAACTTTTTGCATTTTTCTAGCGTGGCACGGATCGTGATATGTTATAAGTTCCCCTTTTTTGGCGTTTTTTTGCAAAATTTCAGCTAAATTTGTAAATTTCTCAAAATAATGCGTTGCTAAAAATATCTTTTCAGACACGGCTTTTGCGCGCTCTTTCCAGTGATTATCGTAATAAAAAAAATGTTCATAATCTATTTTAATCATCGCCGAGCACGTCGCTTCTGGAATTATAATAGCATCTAAATCTTTTAATAAATTTTCAAAATACTCTATATTTCGCTTAGCCAAAAATTCAACCGTTGCAAAATCTCCAGTAAAATAAGCCGGTGCGCCGCAACAAAGCTGTTTTTTCATCAAATGCACGTTTAATTTAAGCTCGCGCGCTATCTTTAATAAACTCTCGCCAACGCCAGTATATGCGTAATTTCCCATACAGCCGATAAAAATTCCTATCGTTTTGCTTCCGCCATTATCGATAAATTCATTATGAGAATTTAAAAAACTCCGCTTGTCGGCGGTAGGAAATAATCGCTCTTTTTTTATCATAGGCAAACTAAAACGCGGCGACATTGACTTGTCTTGAATTTTAAATCCGCAACTTTGAAAAACATATCCCAATCTTGCGGCAAAATCCATTATTTTTCTATTTCTAAGTAGCCAAAAAAATAACCTTTTATACCAAGATATGCCAAATTTTTTAGCGATTTGCAAACGGATATTTTCTATCGCAGTGTCAATCGGCAATGAATTTGGACAAATTTCAACGCAAGTTGTGCATAAAAAACAGCTTTCAAAAATATCTTTGACCGTTTTGTCAAGCTTTAACTCACCCCTGCCATACGCGCCGACTAGATCCAAAAAACCGCGCGGACTTGTGGTTTCATCGCCACTAATTTTATGGATAGTACAATCTGGAATACATTTACCGCATTTTACGCATTTATCGGATATTTGAGTAAATTCAAACATCATACTGTCTTTGAAAATCTACGTAAATTTTCAGGAATTTTCTTTAAATATGCGTCAAAACACATAGCGATATTTCGGATAATCAAAGTCCCTGTTTCATTTACTTTTATCTTATCGCGACTAATTTCTACAAAATCCTTTAACGCTTCAAGCTCAGCCAAATCGCTTTTAAAATACTCGAAAAAATCAATGCCAAATTTCGTCTCAATTGCCTTAATATCAAGCGAAAAGTTACTCATTAAGCTCATTATTACACTTTTTCTAATCAAATCGTCATCGCTTAAATAAATCCCTTTACAATATGGTAAAATTCCGCTATCAATAGCCCTTTCGTATTGGTCTATGTCCTTGTGATTTTGTGCGTAATGTCTAGCGCACTCGCCAATACTAGTTACCCCAATCCCTATCAAATCAGCTCCACCTTTGGTAGTATAACCTTGAAAA
This sequence comes from Campylobacter sp., assembly GCA_052170535.1. Lineage (GTDB taxonomy): Bacteria > Campylobacterota > Campylobacteria > Campylobacterales > Campylobacteraceae > Campylobacter_A. The sequence goes on from JBQNAH010000008.1 coordinate 70,143, forward strand.
TTTCGGTGCAAAGTCCCATTTGCAAGTGCGGCAAAAAGCTCGTCATTTGGCTTTGCAAAATGATCCATTCCTATCATTTTATAGCCATTTTTTACCAAAAAATCAGCCGTATATTTTAAAATTTCAAGCTTTACTTTCGGACTAGGAAGCGTAGTTTCATCAAATTTTCTCATTGATTTTTTAATCCAAGGCACGTGCGCGTAGTTAAAAATCGCAAACCTATCTGGATCAAGTGTAAGAGCCTTGCTTAATGTATCTTTAAAACTTTGCAAATTCTGATAAGGCAAACCATAAATCAGATCCATATTGATAGATTTTATACCCTTAAGGCGAGCTAAATTTACAGCATTTTGCGTAATTTCATACGGCTGAATGCGATGAACCTCTTTTTGTACTTTTTCATCAAAATCCTGAACGCCATAACTAATGCGGTTAAATCCGTGAGAAACGAGTACATCAAGCTGATCGGCAGTTAAAAATCGCGGATCAATCTCACAACTAATCTCGGCTTGGGGCAAAAAATTACTAAATTTCGCCTTAATCATCTTTATAATCAAATCAAGCTGCTCGGCATTATAAAACGTCGGAGTTCCACCACCAAAGTGCATTTGCAAAACAGGAGCTTTCGTATCAAGGCAAGAAGCTAAAATTTCAAGCTCGCGAGCCAAATACGATATGTAACGCTCTTTTTTGTCTTCTTTACTAGTATAAATTACATTACAGCCACAAAAATAACAAGCCGAACGACAAAACGGAAGGTGCAAATAAAGCGAAAGTGGACGGGTTTTATCACGATTTTTTAGCTCATTAACATAATCATCATAGCCAAATTTATCACTAAATTCAGGTGCGGTAGGATAGCTAGTGTAGCGCGGTCCTGGGCGTGAATACCTAACATAGGCGTCAAAATCTATCATAAATTTTTGCCTTTCATTTTTGCATTTTTCATTATTTCTTCCATATTTACGAACAAATTCGGATATTCTTTTTTGATATTTTTGACAAGTTTATCCAAATTTACATCGACATTTTGGCTTGCGCCACTGTCTGAAATTTTATTTACCTCTTCCATCGCAACAGCCCAAACATCGCCAAAATCAATAGGAACATTTTGCCAAATCGATTTTTCCAAACGCAATTCAAAAAGCTCTTTTTGGACATTTTTATAAGCTTTTATAAGCTCTAATAAAGATTTGACCGAAACCATAGTGTGTAAATTTTGCTCTTCATCTATGGCAAACCAGGGCTCAACGCCGTCCCAAGTTCCACTTTTTAAACTTAAATTTTTTTGGTGCGGATCGCTGGTTTTTGCTATTTCAAATATCGTTTTTTCTTCGTCTTTTATGCCAAATTCTTCACTTAAATCATCTATTTTTTGATAAACATTTTCTAAATTTTTCATCTAACTGCTCCTGTGCCTATCTAACCAAACCATCACGCCCTTTTGTGCGTGCAGTCTATTTTCTGCCTCATCAAATATCTCGCTAGCGTGCGCCTCAAAAACCTCATCACTCACTTCATATCCGCGGTAAGCTGGCAAACAATGCAAAAATATCGCATTTGAAGCGGCTAATTTCATCAAATTTTCATCTACACTAAATCCTTGAAAATCCTTAATCCGCTCTTGCTTTTGCGCTTCTTGACCCATCGAAATCCACGTATCGGTCGTAATGATATTCGCGCCTTTTACGGCGTTTTGAATATCATTTGTGATTAAAATTTTAGCTCCCGAAATTTTAGCATTTTCTTGCGCTTTGAGCAAAATTTCACTATCAACTTCATAGCCTTTTGGAGTTGCAATCCTTAAATCAAAGCCAAGTTTTGACACTAGCATTAGCCACGAATGAGCCATATTATTCCCATCGCCGACATACGCCACGCGCATATTTTGTATCTCAAGTCCGTGCTCAAGCATTGTCATATAATCAGCCATAAGCTGAACGGGGTGAAATTTATCCGATAAGCCGTTTATCACTGGTACGCTTGAAAATTTTGCAAATTCTATCAAGGTTTCGTGCCGATTGACCCTAAGCATAGCCATATCGCACATGCGACTTATCACGCGCGCGGTATCGCAAATTGGCTCGCCCCTGCCGATTTGAATATCGTTTGCACTCAAAAAAAGCGCATTTGCGCCAAGCTGACGCATTCCCACTTCAAAACTCACGCGAGTTCTAGTCGAACTTTTCTCAAATATCATCGCTAAATTTTGATCTTTTAGATAGGGATTATTTTGCTTGGCTTTCATCTCTTTTTTGATCTTAAAAGCAAGATCAATCATCTGCATAATCTCGCCTTTGCTAAAATCATCAAGCGTTAAAAAATGCCTCATAATCGTCCTTTTAGAATTTTCTTCTTAAAATTTCAGCTGCTTCTTTTGCGTGATAGCTTATGATTAAACTAGCTCCAGCGCGCTTAAAGGCTATCAAAGTTTCAATCATCACGCGCTCGTAATCAATAACCCCCATTTTTGCCGCAGCTTTTAGCATCGCGTATTCGCCACTCACGTTATAAGCACATATCGGAAGAAAGGTTGAATTTTTAATCTCGCGAATGATGTCTAAATAAGCAAGAGCTGGCTTTACCATCAAAATATCCGCACCCTGAACTTCGTCCGCAAGGCTTTCATTTATCGCTTCCAAACGGTTTGCAACGTCCATTTGATAACTTTTGCGATCACCAAAATTTGGCGTACTTTCGGCAACATCGCGAAAAGGTCCGTAATAAGACGAAGCAAATTTAGTCGAATAAGCCATAATCGGCAAATTTTCATATCCATTGCCATCAAGTGCGGTTCTAAGAGCGTGGATAATGCCGTCCATCATACCACTTGGCGCGATAATATCAGCACCATTTTTGGCGTGAATTATCGCTTGTTTTGCCGAAATTTCAAGCGTTGCGTCGTTATTGACCGTTTGATGAGCAAGATCTAAAATTCCGCAATGTCCGTGATTTGTGTATTCGCAAAAGCAAAGATCGGTTACGACAACAAGCTGTGGAAATTTATCTTTTATCGCTCTAAGCGCGGTAGCTATTATTCCGTTATCGCTTAACGCGTCACTTCCAATTTCGTCTTTTAATTTAGGAATTCCAAATAAAATTATGGATTTTATACCTAAATTTACGACCATTTCGCACTCTTTTAAAATTTCGTCCAAACTCATCTGAAACACGCCTGGCATAGAATTTATCTCTTTTTTAACCCCAAAACCATCAACCACAAAAAGCGGATAAATAAAATCATTCACGTCAAGAGTTGTTTCGCGAACCATATCGCGCACTGCTGGATTTATACGCAGACGCCTGAAACGTTTAAACATATTTTTCCTTTATTTTTGATACAATTTGACTAAGTTTAGCATAATGGGAGTTAAAATTTTATGAATATCGAACTTTCTAACGTGGCAAATTTGCCATCAAGATTTGGCGTTTTTGAAGTTAAAGTTTTTAAGGAAAATTTCAAAGAACATATAGCAATTTTTAAAAAGCCGTTTAACCAAATAGTAAATGTAAGAATACATTCAGAGTGCCTAACAGGCGATGCGCTAGGAAGCGTAAAGTGCGACTGTCGCGATCAGCTGGAAGCAAGCTTAGAATACATCGAAAAAAATGGCGGAATGGTAATTTATCTGCGCCAAGAAGGGCGAAATATCGGATTATTAAATAAAATAAATGCCTACGCGCTTCAAGATAAGGGCTTTGATACGATTGAGGCAAATCATCAGCTCGGTTTTAAAGCCGATGAGCGAACTTACGAAATAGCTGAGTTTATACTTAAACATTTTGAAATAAAAAAGATAAATTTGCTAACAAACAATCCAGAAAAAATAAACGCTCTAAAAAGCGTTGAAATAGTATCCAGAATACCAATTATCGCAAAGCCGACAAAATATAATAAAGGATATTTAAGAGTTAAAAAAGAACAAATGGGGCATATGTTAGATGAAAATTCCTAACGATTTTGAAAGCAAAGTCGGGATTTTTTGCGAGCTTTTGACAAAATTTAACAAAATCCACAGCCTGACAAATTATAAAAATTTTGACGAACAAATTAACGATAGCATTGCACCGCTTGAGTTTTTAGAATTTTCGCCCAAAATCGCCATAGATGTTGGAAGCGGAGCTGGATTTCCAGCGATATTTTTAGCAATGATTTTAAAGGATTGTCAATGGACGCTTTTTGAACCAAATGCCAAAAAATCGTCGTTTTTAAACTACGTAAAGGTAAATTTGGAACTTGAAAATTTAAGCGTTAAAAGCGAAAAAATAGAGTTTAGCAAACCTTTTGTGGCGGACTTTATAACAACAAGAGCACTTATGAAAACTAAAGAATTTTTAAAGTTATGCAAAGGTTTTTACGATGACGAAACAACGTTTTTGCTTTATAAAGGAACGAGTGTTGAAGCTGAAATAAGTGGCTTAAACGCAAAAATTTATAGTAGTAAAAACAGAAATTACGTGATAATGAAAGGAAGCGATGTTATTTAAAATTTTAATATTTATTGTTGTTTTGTTTATTATTTATATAATATTTTTTAAAAATAGAGTAAAAAGTGATAAAAATTCAAGCAATAAAAACATAGAAAATTTCGTACAATGCACTAAATGCGACACTTTTATAGAGATAAAAAGCGCAATAATAAGCAACGGCAAATACCTTTGCAAAGAGTGTTTAGAGGAGAAAAAATGAGAATAATAGGGCACGAGCTTGTATCTTACGAGTCATTGGTTTTTTGCAAAAACTGGAAAGAAATTTGGGCGCACGCAAGTGAAAATGTGTTGATAAATTTCAATCAAAAACTTATCAAACAATGCACCCAAAATGGGGTTAAATTTAGTGTTTATGCTAACGAAATTTCAGACATCATACTTGCAAATGCAAGCGGTGCGAAGATTATAATTGTGCAAAAAACATACGCGAAAAAAGCCGCAAAAATAGCGCAAAATTATCTTTTTGACGCGCAAATAGCCGTAATTATTAATAGCGAAAACGAGCTGGAAAAGCTTTGTAAATTTGGCGTCGATACGGCTATTTTTAAAAAAGGGATTGAAAATGGAAGTGCTTAAAACTCTAATTTTTATGACCGTTCTTTTCTTGATTTTTATATTTTTTTGGAGCGATGATTGCAGGAATGCAAGGTATGATAATCGCATTTTGTATAGCCGTTGGAGTAAATTTTTTCTCGTATTTTTTCTCAGATACGTTGATATTAAGGCACTACAACGCAGTTGCCGTAAATGAAACAATGCAATTGGGCTATATGCAATCGTAAAAGAGCTTTGCGGTAAGGCAAATTTGCCAATTCCCAAAATTTATATAATCAAAGACAATACACCAAACGCTTTCACAACCAGTCGCAACCCGCAAAATGCAACCGTTGCGGTAACCGAGGGACTTTTAAATTTACTAACCATACAAGAGATAAAAGGTGTAATCGCGCACGAGTTGAGCCACGTTAAACATTACGACATTCTAACTAACTCAATCGCTGCGATCATAGCTGGAGCTATCGCACTTTTGGCAAATTTTGCCCAATTTGGTATGCTTTCAAGCAACAAAAATAACCGCCCAAACGCAATTTTAACCATAATCACAGTTTTAATAATGCCAATAGTTGCTACGATAATACAAATGGCGATTTCAAGACAGAGCGAATACGAAGCTGACAAAGGCGCAGCAATGATAAAACGAGCCATTACATTTAGCAAACACATTAAGAAAGCTAGAAAACTACGCGCAAAATAAAATTTTAAACAACGCAAACGAGCAAAGCGCGCATATATAAAATAATTACTTCATACGATTGAATCAAATTTGCAACTTGATGAGCAACTTAAAGAGTATCTTAGGTTGATAATTAATTGCGCAATAGTGGAAGTAAGTTTAAAAAATAAGAACTTAGGTAGCTTGACTTATGCTTGCAACAAAACTATAAAAGAAGGAAAAATATAATGTCTATGAGGTCGTTTTTAAAGAAGGAGATGAGTAGAGAGGCTGCGAAACCAAATATTTTAAAAATACTAATGTAGATCAAAATTTTGATATCTATAAGCCTTTTAATTGGTCACATGCCGATATAAATTATACTAATGATATTGCGATCAAATATGCGCTCCCAAACCAAAACGGAAAATGGGATGGCGAGAAAGGTGATGGCACTTGAATACCCGATTGCGACTATGTGCCTAAAAACCCAGCGATAATGAAAAAAACTTGGGATGAAATTTTAGCACCGTACGGGAAAGACGGCATTGAATTTAAAGATGGCGAGCCTGATTTTACTCCTTTTTCTGAAGCAAGCGTGGAGATAGAATATTTTGAGCTAGAGAGATGACAATTTTGCTCAAGCAGACGAGGCATTGGCTGAAAAATGCAACGAGGAGCAAAAAGACGGTAAAAATTGAACTCCAGAAGATATCGAAAATACAGAAAGGAAAATAAGCTTAGTTGGCGCGAAAGAAGCGATCAAAAAACGATGGATTTGGTTTCTCAAGGAATTCACGGCAATATACCACATTCTAGCGGTATATCTGAAGCAAAAAATCAAAAGGGGCAGACAATGCTTAAAACCAAAAACGATAGCGTATTTGGAGAGATTACCTATAAGCACTCTTGGTTTAAAGAAGATGAAGTCATATTTTTTGGAAAGCTTCAAAAAGTAAAAATCAAAATAAAAGCCTTTAAAGATGAAGAAATTTTACAAAGCCAAAGAGATAACTATAAAAATTTAAAACAACTCAAATTATTAATTATTTCTTAAATATATTTATTATAATTAAATTTTTAATAAATATATTTTAAAAACCATTTACGATTTAGCTTTTGTGTAAATTCTACAACAACAAAATACAAAAAAAAAAAAAACGATTTATTTAATAAATTTTTAATATTTATAGGGCTACAATTATTTATGAATTATAATTTAAAATTATGAAAGGAACTATAATGTTTAACAAAATCTCAAACAAAGTCGCAGCGATCATCGTTGCTTTACTTGTGGTGTCATTTTCTGTTTTTACTTGGATAAGCTACAACAACACCAAAAATTCGCTTATCGAGCAATCCAAATTAGCCAAAGATGCTGTTGCAAAGTCTGGTAATATATTTACCCAAGAATTTTTAAGCGGAAGTGTGGCTGCGGTTATGAAAATATCAAAGATGATAGAGAAAAACCCATATTTGGCAAGTGACAAAGAGGAGTTAAAACAAGCTCTCGTATCTTCAAGCCTGACTAGCGATTTAGATGCACTATATGTGGCTACGCAAGATAATGGAGCAACTTATAATGTAATATTTCCCAAAGATGCGAATGAAAATAATTATATGAAAGTTATTGACAAAGAGCACGATGATTATGATGCTAGAACTAGACCTTGGTATATAGAGGCCACAAAACACAATGGTTTGCTATATAACTTGCCTTACAAAAGCGTTCGAAGCGGTGGCGTTTTTGTTCTTTCGCTCGCTAAAAAAGTAGAATCAAACGGCAAACTTTTAGGCGTAGTCGGTAGTGAAGTTAAAGTCGACGAAATCTTAGAAAAAACAATGCTAATGAACGATACTCCAAGTAGTTTTATAGTTGTAGTGGATAGAAAAACAGGACAATTTGTTATCCATCCTAAAAAAGAATATATAGGAAATAAAGATGCGAAAATCATCGGCCTTGGAAAAGAGATAGTTTCTAAGCACGATGAATATAATGCTAAAGCCTTTGAATATGACGCTGCAGGCGATCACAGGGTGGCATCTTGTGAAGATTTTAAAGAAGCTGGTTGGGTAGTTTGCTCGGCAAATTCTATGAGCGATTATGACGATATTTTAAATGCGGTCTTGGTAAAACAAATTGTTACGTCTATTGTTTTTACCGCTTTAATTGTTTTATTCTTGGTTGCTGGTGTTAATTACTTCCTCAAACCCCTAGCTTTCATATCAGATGGTCTAAAATCCTTCTTTAGTTTCCTAAACTACGAAATAAAAAAACCTATTTCAATAAATGTCAATACTAAAGATGAATTTGGCGTAATGGGAAATCTAATAAATGAAAACATCAAAAAAATTCAAAACACAGCAGCTCAAGATGCAAAAGCGGTAAATCAAGCAGTAAGCACAGCTAAAATGATAGAAGATGGAAATTTAAAAGCTAGAATTACAGATGATCCTGCTAATCCTCAATTAGTGGAGTTAAAAAATGTATTAAATAAAATGCTTGATACACTTGAACTTAAAGTAGGCTCTGATCTAAATGTCATAAAAGCTACATTTGATAGTTTTAGAAGACAAGATTTCACATCATCTGTTCCAAATGCAAAAGGTGAGGTTGAAGTTGTAACAAACGCTCTTGGCGTAGAAATAGCCAAAATGCTTCAAACAAATTTAGACCAAGCAGAAATCCTTCAACAAA
>JBQNAH010000009.1:0-60018 GCA_052170535.1 Campylobacter sp.
CTAAACAAGCTCGTGAGCTACGAGATGATCGAGGAGTTCGTCTATGAGGGCGAGCTGCCTAGCAAGGGCGCAATACAAAACGTCGTGCTGCGGCTGAAGCGGGAGCTGGGAGTGAGATTTAAAAATATCAGTGAGAGTGGATATATACTGCTAAGTGGCGAGTAAATTTAAATTTACGGCTTGGCTTTTTGCCCTATACGGCGCCCGATTTCGTTGCGGGCTGCAGTCATGTATTATATATACGCTCCTTTGCTTTTGCTCATCCGCCTTGTCTATGACAAAAATACTTCGCCTTGAAATTCTACGTTCAAATTTGGCGTTAAATTTTATTTTGCGACTTGTCTTTTTCCGCCATACTTCGCTTTGCTTCCCTTACAGTCGCAGCTACAAGCAGAAGGAAATTTCGCCAAAGCTTGGTTACATACTATATGCATGCGCCCTCGCTCGGCTCATTTCCGCCTCGCCTCCTTGTAGCGAAGTTTAGCTTCACTGCGTTCGCTACTGCAAGCAGAGCGTTACGAGTGCTTGCGCGAAGTAAAAGAAAAAAATACCGCGCCTTATCACTATTATGTTCAAATTTGAGTCGCCGAGACCTGCATCTTGACGACGCTAAATTTGAGTTTTCAAATTTGACACATCACTTGGGGTTGGTTTGCTTCTTTGTCAATGGGAAAAGCTTGAATTACTCTCTGCTAGCAGCTCTCAAAAAGAGTGCGTCTAATAGCAACATGCAGTGCAACTAAGCACAAGGCGAGCGTAACTGCCCCTTCTTGCTTGCAAGCTGCTTTGGCAGATGAAGCTAGGCAATTGGCAAATTTAGCAGGATATGAGATAAATATTCCAGACGGATTGTATATAGTTTAAATAGTTTTTGGCGGATACGACGGGAGCGGACTGGTCGTCCGTGACCCGAGTATCCTAGCCGAAAACTACTTTTAAAATCCAGCCGAGCCGGGAAATCCAAAATCTAAATTTGATTGATTTTGCTACTACGTGCGTTATACACAAACCAGCTTAGTATCATCACCAAACAAAACGCCCCAAACACCGCAAAAACACAAAATTCGCCCATGCGTAAATTTTGATAAATCCAGCCTCGTTCGCCGCACTAAAATCAGGCGCGAAAAGGCTTGGGCAAATTTCATTTAGCAGTAGCGCAAAAGGAAAGCTAATCTGGCTTACGCCACTAAAATCGCTCGTGGAGTAATTAACTTCAAATATCAAGCCCAGAAAAATCAGGAAAAATCCCGCGAGCTTGACGCCAAAACCTTAGGCGCGCACATCGCTACGCATACGCCAAACGCCGCAAACAGAGTCGCAAAGCGCAATTTCACAACGAGCGCGTCCGTAACCGCTCCGCCTAAAAACAGCTCGCACAAGATAAATTTGATCGCCAAAACTGCGAGCAACGCCGCCCAAAACGCCCGCCTTCGCTGCAAGTCATACACAAAGCAGACAAAGCCCTTGTTTTCGATATTGTAGTCCATTATTTTGCTAGCAGCTCCTTAACCTCCGTCGCCATCGCGTCTACCGAACCGATCGCCTTCACGTTTATCAGATACCTGACGCCGACCACGTATGCAGGCACGCCCTTTTTTAGTTTCTTGCGCGCATTTGCTAAAGATTATGGCGCATTTTCATATCTAAGCGCAGCCAAAAAAACTCTCTACGCTCTTGCCGTAATTGTGGCTAAATTCAGCCCTTTGCGTGGCGATGAATTCAGCTAAAGAATTTGGCTTACTAGCTAAAATTTGCGCGACGCTCTTTGAATTTGCGTCCAAATTTAGCTTATTTTTGGCGTTGGCTGATTATAAACTCACGACGCTGTCTGAATTCATCTTCAAATTTGACACACTCTTAATAGAATCTGAATTCACCTATGAATTTGGCCCATCCGTATCCACACAAGTGGCTAAATTCGGCTTTAAATTTAGCTCGCTACAGCCAGATGAATTTGAGGCTAAATTTAAACACTGCGCAGGGGTGAATTCGCCTAAATTTGGGCTAAATTCAAGCAAACTAAGCGTGCTTTTATCATTTTCTAAAGCCTTAACGCAAAGCCGCCTTTATTAACGCCGCCACGCGCGTTCGTGTGCGCTTCAAGTCGCGAAATAAAGGGCTCAAACTCGCCGTAATTAATCTTAAATTCATCGTAATTTCGCTTTATCTCGTCCGCATTTTTTAAAACGTCCAAAATTTCGCGCTTTCCATCGCCTTTTGACGCACTTGCGCAAATCACGGGGCATTTTAAAAATTGAGCGATTTTTTGTGCGTCGATGACGATACCGCGGCGTTTTGCGACGTCAAACATATTTAAAACTACCACGACTGCCACGCCGATTTCTAGTAGCTGAAAGGTCAAATACAAATTTCGCTTCAAATTTGACGCATCTACGACGTTTAGGATTAAATCGGGCTTTTCGTTTATGATGAAATCTTTGGCGACTTTTTCTTCGAGCGAATACGAGCTAAACGAGTAAGTGCCGGGCAGATCGACTATTTCGAAGTCCGTTTCGCCGACGCTAAAAGATCCCGATTTTTTAGCGACCGTTACGCCCGGGTAGTTTGCGATGTGCTGACGTAAGCCGCTTATCATGTTAAAAAGCGTGGATTTACCGCAGTTTGGCTGACCTGCAAGAGTGACTTTTATCTGCAAGACTCAACCTCCACCAAAGCCGCCTCGCTTTTCCTAAGCGAAATTAAACAGCCTTGAATTTTAAGCTCGATGGGATCAAGAAGGGGCGCGCACCTTAACATTTCGACTTTTTCACCGCTTATAAAGCCCATATCTAGGAGTTTTTGAAGCAATTTACCCTCCGCTTTTATCTCTTTTATTTTGTATATTTTTTTCGCTTCCGCAAGACTTAATTCCATTTAAAAATCCTTTAGAAATGCTAAATCTGCTCTCAAATTTGGCTAAATTTACAGACTGGCGCGAATTTGCGCGGACTAAATTCAGCCAGCGTTCCGTTATTTACGCACCCCGCCCGTCAAATTTAGCTCTAATTTTACGCCGCTTGGTCGTCAAATTCGCTCAAATTTAGCGACAAATTAAGACAAATGTCTGAATTCAACCGCCCAAAGCTCGCATAAGAGCGAGCAAATTTGCCAGATAAATAGGCTAAATTCTCAAAATCGTGTCGGTCGGCTGAATTCAACTATAACGCGTTAGCGACGCAAACTATGCTGGTGAATTCATATAAATTTGCGCACTAGTCGGTCAAATTCGGCTACTTTATCTCAAAAGCAACCGACCCGATCGCCGCTTCTTCGTCGCATTTTTTCGCGTCCGCAAACGCAAATCTGTGAGTAACTTTTAGCACCCATTTGCCAGGTCTCAAAGCCAAAACTTCGGTCTCGCCTTTTAGATTAGTCGTGTCATGAAACGCGCTTTTATCTTTCAAAAATCCATCAAAAGTCCTGTCAATCGTCGCGATTTTAAGCGGTTTGCCCTCAAACAGCACTTTTGCCTTAAACGGTTCGCCGACTTTAAACATATTTGGGTTCGCCAAAGGCACGATTTCTAGACGTTATCCGGCGGGTTTGGTGATAAACTCAATCGCCCACGCCCACGTTCACACCCTTTGCGCTCATCGTCGCGCGACAGCAGAATTTGGCATTTTTAATCGTCTCTTTCGTGCCGTCCATATCTTCGATCCAAAATGTCGGTTTGTATTCGCCTGTGATAGCGTAAGTACCGTCTCCAAGTTTCGCGCCCTCGAAATGATAATTCTCACCGCTTTGTTTTAGCTTGAATTTACCATTTTTACCGAAGATTACGGGCATTTCGAAGTTATTGACGCGCTCATTATCGATTGGCTCTGAATTTAGAAAATCGTGCCCGAAGCCGATATTCACGCTTGCCTTGTCGCCATTTCTCGCCAAAAAGCCAAAAATCATGAGCGCCTGCCACGCTAAATGCGCCCAAAACCACTAATAGGGTTAAACTTTTCTTTATTTTTTCTCATTGTGTTGAATTTAAAAACTATCTTTCACGCCCACGCCAAAGGTTCTGCCCCCTGCCGTAGGTTACTAGGACGTTGCGAGCCCTATCTCTGATGTGCGAGAAATACTCTTTGTCGGTCAAGTTTTTGACGTAAAAATATACGTCAAAGCCATCTTTTAAATAGCCCACTTTTGCATCTGCCGTAAAATAACTCTTTTGGGCAAGTTTATTTTGCGCGTCAAAATAGGTCTTGCCTATCATATTTCCGTCAAGCCTTGCATAAACGCCCATTGGAGCATAGTAAGACGCACCCAAAGATAGCTTATACTCCGGGTTTTCTCGATTTTATTGCCTTTATTATTCGTGCCGTCTTTGTTAATATAGTCGCCGTATTTGGTCTTTAATAGGCTTGCGACCATATTTATATCAAGCTCCTTACTGGTGGCGTTTTTTATTCTCAGAATTATATTTTTAAGTTTAGGAAGCTTAAAGTAGAAAATTTGTTTTTAAGAATTCACATAAAATTGCCAAAAATAGCAGAATTCTTAAAAAGCAACAACTATGTCGATGTAAAATTATACTATTTTCATACTGCTTTGAATTAACTTTCTTATAACTTGATTTTTTGTAACATTGCCTTATTTTGCTTGTTTTTCTACAAAATCCATTTCTTCATCTAAAAAATAAATAGTCATCTGTTTTGTTGGGGAATTTTCTGATTTTGGTCTTCCAAGATGCTTGTATTTGATCAGTCTTGCTTCCAATTTGGTCATTTTTGTCTCATTGTCAAGATCATTTTAAGGTATAGACAATGATTTTTAGATCATTATTATCAACTATATCTGCAACCAATGCAACTGCGCTTTTAAATGATTTTTAATTTGATTGTAAGTCTTTGCTGATTTATAAAATGCGTTGCAACACTTTTGTTCTAAGAAGGATATACAAAGCATATACAACAAATAAAAATTCCACAAATTGCGATTGCTGTTAAGAGCTGTGAATTTGTAAAATTTTGAAAAATTATCGCGTTAAATTAAAATTTCCAGCACAAAGGCATTTTTGCAATTATGAGAAAAGCAAATCTAATTAGGTATGATAAAGAATGAATTAGAAGGCAAATAAATAAAGTATTTTAAATTTAATAAAAGTTACAAAAATGCAAAATTGTAAAATTTAAAAAGGCGCGAATTAAAGTAAAACGCGCGCCTTTAAAAGATCAGATTTATCTTTTTATGCTGCAACGTCCCAAAATCGAGCACGCAGGGCACCAGCCACTAAGTCCTACTACAAGCGGTATAAGACCGATTAGCGCCCACCAAGGACTGCACATACCAAGTGCGCCAGCGATACCAAAACCAACTATCCATAAAAGTCCTATCACGCTTCTTGTAGCTCTATTTTTTTTGCTAAGCGATGATGGGCGATCTAGCAACTTGTAAGCTGGGCAATAACCAGCAACACCGCTTAAAATCAATACAACGCCTATAATCGCCGGCCATACTGGCAAGTGGCTACAAAAAAACCCAAACAAATAAACAACGACACAACCTATAAGAATTCTTAAAATTCTATCAACTAATTTCATTCAATCTCTCCTTAAATTTTGCCCGATAGCATTCCGCACATTACCATAGGCTTCATTATGTATGCTTTTAGTATCCACATAGTCCATCTTTCTTGCGTAGGATCAAGCGGGAAAGATGGCGCAGGATGTCCGCTCCAATCAAATTCGGCAAACATTACAGTGCCTACGCTGGTTATAAGCGGACAAACGGTGTAGCCGTCATATTTCTCTTTAAGTTCAGTGCCACCTTCCATTAAAGTAACCAAATTTTCTACCAAAACTTTATACTGCTTACGCGCGCTTCCGCCCGTTTTACCAAGAGGAACGGCTGCACAATCGCCGATAGAAAACACATTTTTAAATTTAACGTGTTGAAGAGTTTCTTTATCGACCGGCACGAAGCTAGTTGATGAACCAAGTGGCGAATCCCCAACAGCTTTTGGAGCACCTTGATGAGGAACGACGTGTAGAAAGTCAAATTTTTTCTCAAATGTCTCGGTTTTTTTTATCTCTTCATACTCACCCAAATCCTTGTCAAATTCGCCCTTTTCTATCCAACTTTTCTCAAAAGTAGCGACCTGATTTTGGGTATCGACTTTAACGAGCCTTGTTTTGAAAAAGAATTTTATATCTCTTTCTTTAAACTGCTTCTCGATCGCTTCGGCATACTCAGGAACGTTAAAAAGCTTACCAGAATTTGTGTAAAATGTTATATTTACCCTATCTCTAACGCCTGCTTTTTTTATCAAGTCGTGAGCTATATAAGCGATCTTTTTAGGTGCTCCACCGCATTTGATCGGAGTTGGCGAGTCTGAAAAAATAAGCTCTAACTTCGGATCGTTTTTATCCATTTTTTTGGCTCTTTCAATAATGCTTTTTATACCATCTCTTGCATCAACCGAGCCATCTATGAAATATAAAGAATAAACGCCGTTTTTACCGACTTTTTCGCACACTTCTTTACAATCTCCACTCGTAGTGGTTTGTCCGACAAGTCCGTCTATCGCGCCGTAATTTAGTGTCACACCCATAGCGACTACTAAATAATCATACGAAATTTTCTCGCCATTATCTAAGATTACGGTATTGTTTTCAGGATCGAAATTTGCAGCGGATTGTTTTATCCACTTAACTTCACTTGGCATATAGTCTTTTGTGTTATACCAAACGTCCTCTTTTTTATAAACGTCAGCCGCGATTAAAGAAGTGCCAGCCTGATACGAAACAGAGTGTTCGTTTGGCTCGATTAGCGTAACGTCAGGATTGTTTAATCTCCTGCAAAGCCTAGCTGCGGTTGATAAACCGCTAAGACCTCCACCAACTATGACGATCTTTCCTTTTGCGTCCGAAACAGGCATAGCTTGAGCTTCCTCGGCCCCAAATATAGACAGAGCAAGAGGAGTAGCCATCGCCATTTTAAGGGCATCTCTACGGCTGACGCTACTGTTTTTGTTTATATCATTTAAAATTTCTTCGGTTAAATTCTCACTCATTTTATCTCCTTAATAGCGGTATCTTAAACTAGCACGTATTTGTTGAGCTTTTTTTACTGCACCGGGCGTTTGATCTACGTCCATTGGCGTTCCAGTCCAGCCAAAAAACGTATCGCTTCCGGTATAGTCATAATCTATATGCAAAAAGCTTAATTGTGCGGTGAAATTTTTATCCACGATAGGTAAAATGTAATACGTTTCATACGCATCGCCTCTTGCGGCTAGTTTTGAGCCGATCAAAGTATCTTCGCCATATGTAAAGCTTCTCCAATATTTTGAGCCGTGATTGTATTCAAATCCAATCCTATCTTTTTGAAAAAATCCTGGAATTTGAAGCCCGACATAAAACGAAGATCCAAATTTGCTATCTGTGCTTCCAAGCATTCCAGCAAGTTTATCCATCTTTCGATCAGGAGTGATAGCGCCTAGCTTATTGGCATTTGGCTTTGTTTTACTAAATGCAAATGAAGCAAAAAACGTAGTATCGTCTAAGAAATCGCTTATGCCATCTCCTATGCCATTTACTTGCAATGACAACGCACCACCGGTCATATCGCCCACATCTTTGAAGCTAAAACTAGATCTGCCTATGTCCATGTCCATTAAATTCTTAGCTACGAAATAGTTTCCTAAAAGCTTATATTGTCCATCATCGTAAAACTGCAATATAAGTCCGGCTAAATCCATATTCGGATTTTTATTGTCGTTTATATATCCAGGCTTAAAGCCCATGGTATCCATAGAATACGCGCCTAAAGTATCAGAAAATCCTCTGCCAAGGCAAAGTTTGGCGTAAAAGCCAGGGATACTTGTGAGCTTATCTAAATCAAATTTAAAGCTCGCTCCGTCAAATTCCATATTTATGTTATGGCCGATTGGAGAATTTGGAGTCGGATTGTTTGCGCGTAAATTTGTCAAAAATCCGTCCGTGCTCGGTCTTCTACCAAAGCTAACGGTATAAGGCACGCTACCCATTTCGTTCATATATAAAAAATAAGCCTCTCTTATACGAAGTGCTGTATCGTTTGGCTTTTGGTTATCATACCAGTCGAAATTCTGAAAATACGATGAATTTGCTATGTTGTTTTGTCCATAAATTTTATACGCACCAAGCGCTCCACGAAATATCAAATTATCAGTCGGAGCTGCAGACATTCCAAGGATAAGTTTATTTGTCAAAATTCCATTTTTTGTTTTTACGTCACGATTGCCATTGTATTTATAGCTAAGATGGTCATAAGCGCTGCGGAAATCAATGTCAAATTTCACATGATCGCCAGAGGTTTGCTTTTTAACATCGGTAAGATCGGATTTGATTGATTTTATGTCTTCCGCATTTTTAGCTACGCTTAAGGCTTCGCCGTTGGAATTTACAACTTGTGTGGAATTTTTTAGCTTTTCTTGATCGGCTTTAAGCTCTTGAATTTGAGCTTGAAGCATTTTGACTTGTTCTTCTAATGACTTCAAAACGTCGGCTTGGTTAGCCAACGATAGTGAAGCTGCTAATGATAAAATTACGAGTTTTTGCATCCTAAACTCCTTTTAGCAAGATGGTACTTTACCGCTATCTACTGCATATTCAATGCAAAAATCTTTAATGTGTGGCATAAATTTAGACCATTTTTCGTCTT
Source organism: Campylobacter sp. (assembly GCA_052170535.1). Taxonomy (GTDB): domain Bacteria; phylum Campylobacterota; class Campylobacteria; order Campylobacterales; family Campylobacteraceae; genus Campylobacter_A. The sequence continues at coordinate 8,638 of JBQNAH010000009.1, forward strand.
GGAAAAATCCTTTCAAATCAGGGTATTTTGCAGAAAATTCCTCTACGAATTTCTCTGCATTACCGTCAAAAAGAGCTTTCCATTCAGCTTGTGTATGAAGAGCGGCAAATTTATCACCTTTCATTCCAGTAGTATCTTTCATAAATTTCAAATAATACTTCTGACCTTTTGCAGAATCAGCAAAAGCGGTGGTTGCAACCGCACCTAAAAGTAAGAAAGCACTCAAAAATGCACTAAATAACTTTTTCATAAAGTCTCCTTTTTAAATAAATTTTCAGGAAAGTATTCTACAAGGAAATTAATATTTTATATGTGATAAAGTTACATTATTTACTAAAAAATTTATGTAAATTTAAGGATTTAACGGCTAATTTTTAGATTTATTTATTATATGTTAATAATATATTTTATTTATCTTAAGAAAGTCGCGCAAATCATCATATTCGCTCGCGCTAAAAAATCTCCATTTGCCCTCTTTTAACATACCAAGATCAACGCGTCCGAAGCTTACACGTTTTAAATCCATAACCTCAAGATCGAAATATCCGAAAAATCGTCTTAATTCACGATTTTGCCCTTCAGCGATAATAACTTTTAACTTCGTGTAGCCACCGCTTGATCCGAAAATTTTAAAATCCAAAAAAGGCTTAAATTCCATAGATTTTATCTGCGTTTTTGCGTGTGCTCCTTTTGTAGCGTCAGCTGCAAAAAAGCCTTCTTGCATAGCCTTGATAACTTCTTGATTTATATCACCTTTAACTTTTATATAGTATTCTCGCTCTATATCGCTTTTCATCAACGCGTTAGCTATGGCAGGGGCATCTGTTAGCAACAAAAGCCCTTCACTAGCGTAATCAAGTCGTCCGATACTGATAAAATGACTAAAACCGTTTGGCAAATTTTCATATATTGTTTTGCGTCCGCGATCATCTTTTTTGCTAACCAATTCGCCCTTTGGTTTGTTATAAACTATCATAGTAAATTCTTTTTTCAGCTTGATAAATTTACCATTTATCTTTACTTTATCATCCTGGCTAACGTTTGTCGCCAGATCGCTTACAACGCGGTTGTTGATTTTTACTTTGCCTTGTTTAATCAGCTCGTCAGCCTCGCGACGCGAATAATTAGTGTTATGAGATATGAATTTGTTTAAGCGCATTTTTTCCATTATTTTAACCCCAAGTTTATAAGATCGTGAATGTGTAAAATTCCAATCGGCATACCGTTTTTAACGATAATTAGTATTTGAATTTTATACTTTTGAATCAAGGCTAACGCGTCAATTGCTAACATATTTTCGTTATCGATTGTCTTCGGATTTCTTGTAGCGTATTTTAAAGCTGGGTCGTTTATGCCAAAATCATCTTGCATTAACGCTCTACGCAAATCGCCATCGCTTAAAATTCCGCTTAAAACACCTTTTTTATCGACTAACAAAACATTGCCAAGTTTGCAATGTGTCATTTCGTTTATGGCAAATTTTATACTTGTATCTTGAAAAACGATCGGCAAATTTTCATCTTTCATCACGTCTTTAACTTTCACAAACAGCCTTTTACCCAAACTTCCGCCTGGATGAAAATTCGCAAAATCTTCCGTTTTAAAATTTCTCATTTTCATCAAACAAACCGCTAACGCATCGCCCAAAGCCAAAGTTAGTGTTGTCGAGCTGGTAGGTGCGGCGTTTAGCGGACAAGCTTCTTTGATAATATCAAGTTTAATAAACGCGTCGCTAAAACGTCCGAGCGAACTTTTTTCATCTTTTGCCATACCTATAATCTTTACGCCAAAACGCTTAATATGAGGCAAAATTTTAGTTAGTTCTTCGCTTTCACCACTAAAACTTATCCCCAAAACAATATCATCTTTTCCTATCATTCCAAGATCGCCGTGCATAGCCTCAGTCGGATGTAAAAAAAAGCTAGCAGTGCCAGTACTTGCCAAAGTCGCGGCTATCTTAGCCCCTATATGACCACTTTTGCCAACACCTGTAACGATAACTTTACCTTTTGTTTGATATATAAAATTTAACGCCTTTTCAAATCCGTTATCTATCTTTTCGGCATTTCGCAAAAGCTCGTTTGCTTCCAATCGCAAAACATCAGCGGCGATTTTTATCATTTCACTCACGTTATACCTTTACATTAAATATATAATCGGAACGATAGTTGGATATTTTTTGATCTTTCTAAAAATATGTTTTCTAACAACTTGACGCACCTGCGATTCGAGAATTCTGCTGTCTTTTAGCAACTCTTCTTTTACGTTGCTTAAAAATTGCTCCAACACACCTTCAATCTCTTTGCCAAATTCGTGATCGTTTTTGTTTGCAACAAGTCCATAACTGATAACGCGCGGTTTGTTGATAAGTTTTGCGCCGTTTCTTGAAATTTGAGCTATTATCATAACAACTCCAGCTTCGGCTAAATTTTGCCTATCTATTACAACATCATCGGCAATTTGTTTATTGATTTGATTATCGATAAATACCTTGCCCGTTTTTATTGTTTTAACGCGTTTCATATATTTTTGACAAATTTCCACCTGATCGCCATCGCTCATAAGATAAATGTTACGCTCATCTACACCACAACTTACCGCCGTGTCTTTGTGCTTTGCTATGTGGTTGTATTCGCCGTGAACTGGTAGGAAAAATTTCGGCTTAATCAAACGTATCATAAGCTTTTGCTCTTCTTGCGCAGCGTGTCCGCTGACGTGAATTTCGCTAAAGTCTTGATACGCAACATTTGCACCGCTTTTAATTAAAAAATTTAAAACCGTTGATATGCTTTGTTCGTTTCCAGGGATAGCTTTTGAGCTGATTATTATCTGATCACTTGGCTTTATTTTAATGTATTTGTGCTCATCTGTCGCCATTCGATATAGTGCACTCATCGTTTCGCCTTGCGAACCAGTTGTTACGATTAAGATTTCGTTATCTTTAAATTTTTGCACTTCATTAGCATCAATAAAAATTTTTCTATCAAGTTTAATATATCCAAGCTCCATCGCCGTAAATAAATTTCTCTCCATCGAACGGCCTATCACGCAAACCTTTCGGTTGTATTTCAAGCCCCACTCTATAGCTTGATAAACGCGGTGGATATTTGAGCTAAACGTGCTCATTATAACGCGACCTTTTGCCTTTGCAAAAATCATATCAAATGTTTTTCCGACACTGCTTTCACTTTTTGTAAAGCCTTCTTTGTAGCTATTTGTGCTATCGCTCATCAAACACAAAACACCCCGCTCGCCATAATAAGCCAACCGTCCCAAATCAGTCGGATAGCCATCGATAGGCGTGTGATCTATCTTAAAATCCCCCGTATGAATTATCGTTCCGGCCTTTGTCGTGATCGCTAATGCGCTGGCATCAATGACAGAGTGAGTTATGTGAATCCATTCTATTTCAAAATCACCAATTTGATACGGCTTTCTTTTATCTACAGAGCGAAACAATGCGCGCTCTTCTTTCAAACCGTGCTCTTCAAATTTGTTATTAATCATACCAAGCGGAAGTGGCGTAGCATAAAGTGGAAATTTAAACTCTTTGTAAAAATAAGGCACGGCTCCGATATGATCTTCGTGTGCGTGAGTTATTATAACACCAGCAATTTTATCCTTGATCTTTCTGACATAGTCAAAATCTGGTATCAAAATATCCACCCCATGCATACTTTCGCTTGGGAAACTCATACCTATATCGACGATTATCGCGCTTGTTTGCGTTTCAAAGATGGTCATATTTCCACCAATCTCGCCAAGTCCGCCAAGTGGTGTTACACGTATTTTATGTTCGGTCGAATTTAGATATTTTAAAGGCTCGAGCCTTAACTCGTGAGTGGCTTCATTAGCCTTTAAAGACGCGGCAATGTCTTGCTGCCACTGCTCGTTTCCGTTTAATTTAGCTGGTAAATTTTTCTTTGGCTTTCTATTTTTTTTCTTTTTTGCTGGTGGCGTTTGATCACTTGAATTTTCATCACTAGCCGAACTATTTGAGCTTTGAGCTAACTGTTTTTGACTTGTTTGTTTGTCATTGTTTGGCTTTTTACCGATATTGTTTTGATTTTGTTTGTTTTCAACATCACTAAACGTATCTGCGCTATCAGGTGCGAAAAAATTTCCCAAAACATCTCCCGAGCCACTTTGAGAAGGAGTTTGGGTATTTTTATTTTTGTTGCGTGGTCTAAAAAATCTTCTTTTATTTTTGTTTTGGCTATTTGCCGATTTCTCTTCGTTGTTTTCGTTCATCGTCTTCCTTTATTAGTCTATAAATTTCCAAATACAAGGTGACGTTTGACTCGTGCGGACGGATATTTGGCTCAATCGAAAGCCTTTGAAAAACGCATTTCACAAGCCCTTTGTCAAATTTTGAGCTTAAATTCTTCATCAAAGTTTTTCGTGGCGCAACAAAGCTTATCTTTAAAAAGATCTTAAAATTTTCATACTCTTTTTTGTTGGCAAACAAACCAGAAGAGCCAAAAAGATTACGATTTTTTACTATTTTTATGACTGAAGAAACGACTTTTGGCACGGGTTCAAAACACTGTGGCGACACGTCAAACAAAAGCTCACTATGGCTGTTTAAGTTTGCTAACACGCCAAGAGAGCTAAATTCGCTATCTCCACCTTTGCAAGTGAATTTTACAGCAACCTCTTTTTGTATCATACAAACGATCGCAACGCAAAATTCATCTTCCAAAGCGTTTAAAATCATCTTTGTAGCCACATAATATGGCAAATTTGCTACCAAAATATACGGACGATGAAGCAAAGTCGTATTTTGCAACCAAACTTCGTTAGCGTCTTTGTTTATCAGTCTAAAATTTCCGTCCTCTTGCTCTTTTTTAAATTTGCTCAGTAAATTCGGGACAAGTTCGCTGTCTAGTTCGTAACTAAGAACTTTAAATCCGCTCGCTAAGAGCCAAGAGGTCAAATCACCTAAGCCAGGCCCAATTTCTACGATATTACCGTCAAAATTTGGCGTCGTTTGTTTGGGAATCGCTTTGATGATTTTATGCAAAACAGCTTCATCTTTTAAAAAATTTTGTCCGAATCGCTTTTTTGCTACTATTTTTTCCATAATTTGGCGATTGTATCCAAAAAATACTTATATAATGATTAGATAAGTGAAAATTTGATACGATAGAGCAAAAAAGGTCACAAATGAACTGCTTTGCAAAACGTATAATACCTTGCCTTGATGTAAAAGATGGACGCGTCGTAAAGGGCATAAATTTCGTGGGACTTGTTGATGCCGGCGATCCAGTCGAAATCGCTAAACGATACAACGAAGAAGGTGCTGACGAGCTTTGCTTTTTGGATATTTCCGCAACTCATCTTGGCAAAGAAACGATCGTCGATGTTGTAAAAAAGGTTGCGCGCGAACTTTTTATACCGCTAACAGTTGGTGGAGGAATACGCTCTATAGAAGATATTTCTAGGCTCTTAAATGTCGGTTGCGACAAGATCAGCCTTAACTCCGCTGCGATAAAAAATCCTGATTTAATAACCCAAGCAGCAAATAAATTTGGCTCGCAATGTGTCGTAGTAGCAATCGACGCAAAACAAAATTTGAGCAAAATTCCACGTAGTTTGCAAGATGAAATTTTGACAAACAACAAAAAAAATTGCGGCTACAATGTGTTTATAAACGGCGGTAGGATAGATACCGGTAAAGACGCGCTTGCTTGGGCAAAGGAGGCTCAGGAGCGTGGCGCGGGCGAAATTTTGCTGACCTCGATGGACTGCGATGGCGTTAAAAACGGCTTTGAACTAAATTTGATGAATATTTTTAGCGCGCTTAATATACCAGTTGTCGCAAGCGGTGGCGCGGGAGCGATGGAGCATTTCAAAGACGCATTTTTGGCAGGTGCGGACGCGTGCTTAGCAGCATCGATTTTTCACTTTCGCGAGATCGAGATAAAGGCGCTAAAGAAATATTTGCGAGAGCAAGGTATCGAGATAAGATTGTAAATTTAGCCAAATGATATGTCGGCTAAATTTATTTTAAAATTTCATACATATCGCAGGCTCGCGTTGCCAGATTTTTTATATTCGCATTAATGAGATTATTTTGCATGCCGTCATCATTACCGCCTAAATCGCAAGCTTTTTATAATATATCGCAGTTTTTTGCTTATCACCCTAGTTTTCATATGATGCAAAATTATAGCAAGCACAAAAAGAAGAGTCGCCGTTGGCATCACAAATTTTATATAAATTGCAGCAGCTTTTACTACACCTTTCCCTTCATTATACATATCCGCAATCCCAAAACAAGCAGCCATCGCCTCCTTGGCAAGAAACAGTAAATAACTCAATCGCTTTTTTATAGTTTTGTTTCGTTCTGTATCCATCTAAATACACAACACCCAAAGTAGAGTAACTATTAAATTTATACTGATTATCTTCTTTGGCTTCGCATCCTTTTTTAAATAATTTTAGAGCTTTTTCATAATTCGGTTTTACCCCAAATTCACCACTTTTATACAGCACTCCAGCCAAATGGCATGAATATACATTACCTTCATTAATACATATATTTTCTTTCAATTCTGCAACATAACTATATTTTTTCCAGACACCAGAGATACAAAAGCAATTAAGCTTAGAATATTTTTTCATGTTTGCCTACTATATGAATAAATTTAAAATTTCAGAAACTAAGTAACCCAAAAAACCAAGCGCGGCATTAATCCTAATAGTTTTAAACTTTTTGTCATATTTTGCATATTTATAATAAGCAAAAGAAGCAACCACTACGATACCAACAATAGCCAAAATCCTAAATACTAAATTTGCAGAAATAAAACCAAATGCCATACCAGACAAAAAGCAAAGCAAAAAATTAACTATTTTCAATCTATCTCCTTTTCAAAAATTTACCCATATTCTACCCCCTCCCTCCCATAAAAAATTGCTTAAAATTTATTGCGATTTTATTTTGGTATTTTATAGCACCAAAATTTCAAAATTTATCTTTAAATTTATTGCTGTTTTGGTATTATTAAAGAAAATTTGAAAGAGTTAAATGGAAAAAATAATAATAAGTGCAGGACGAAATGAAGTATTTCCTTTTGCTTTGTCAATGGGTGTAGGGCTAGTTGATATGAGTATAAATTTGACTAGATTTTTATGTAAAAATGAACAAAATTTACCAAGCGAAATTGTTTTTATTGGCTCAGCTGGACTCTATAAAGATGGCGAAATTTTTGAAATTTACAAAAGCTCAACCGCGGCAAATATCGAAATTTCAAGTCTCGAAGATAAAAGTTATTCGCCGATTGATTGCGAAATTTCTTCCAAAGTTTCACGTAGAACATTGAAATGTAATTCTTCAAATTTCATCACAAAAGATTTTATCTTGGCTCACAAACTATACGAAATGGGCTACTTTTTAGAAAATATGGAATTTTTCTCTGTTCTAAAAGTTGCAGAGAATTTTAAAATTCCAGCATATGGGATATTTGTAGCGACAAATTTTTGTAACCCAAACGCCCACAAAGACTTTATGAAAAATCACGAAAAAGCTAGAAAAAAATTAGAAATTTACCTAAAAAACAAAGGTTTAATTTGAAAAATTTACTTGATTTTACACTTAACGAACTCGAAAATGAAGTAAGCCCTAAATTCAGAGCGAAACAAATTTTTGAATGGATATACAAAAAAAATGTGGATACATTTGACGAAATGAATTCTTTACCAAAAGATATGCGAAGCGAATTAGGGCAAAAATTTTATTTTGATCCAGTCAAATACGCAAAAAGCGAGCAGAGCAAAGACGGATCGATAAAATATCTATTTTCCCTAAAAGATGGGCTTCGAATAGAAAGTGTTTTGTTGCCGATGAAAGAAGAAACAATTCACGAAAGTGGCAAAATAGCACGCCACGCGCGTTATACTATTTGCGTTAGTTCGCAAGTTGGTTGCAGAATGGGCTGTTCGTTTTGTCTAACCGGCAAGGGCGGACTGACGAGAAATTTGACGCCAGGCGAAATAGTTGGTCAAATATTATGGATAAAAAAAGATAACAAAATTCCATACGAACGCCGAGTAAATATTGTATATATGGGTATGGGCGAGCCATTAGACAATCTTGAAAACGTCAGTAAAGCTATTAAAATTCTAAAGGAAAATGACGGACTTGCGATAGCTCCACGTAGGCAAACAGTATCAACTAGCGGACTTGGCTCACAAATAAAAAAGCTTGGCGAGATGAATTTGGGCGTACTTTTGGCGATTTCTCTTCACGCGGTTACCAATGAGCTAAGAAGCAAACTTATGCCAATAAACAACGCATACAAAATCGAAGCGGTAATGAATGCCGTTCGAGAATTTCCGATAGATATGAGAAAGCGAGTGATGTTTGAATATCTAGTCATAAAAAATATAAACGATAGCATAAAAGATGCCAAAATTTTAGTAAAGTTGCTTAACGGCATTAAAGCAAAGGTAAATTTGATATATTTTAATCCGCACGAAGGTAGCGAATACGGAAGACCTGCTAAATCGGATATGGAAGCGTTTCAGGCATATCTACACGATCACGGCGTAACGTGCACCATTAGGCAAAGCAAGGGGCTTGATATTTCAGCGGCGTGCGGACAGCTAAAAGAGCGTGAAAATAATAATGAATAATAAAAAGTATATAAAATGACAACACTTGACATAGCACAAATCGTATTTATCTGCATAGTTATCATACTCGGGCTTGGTCTGCTTGTAAAAGTTTCGATATTTGATGAACGCAAAAAAAGCAAATAATTTTGCCAGATTAAAAACAAATTCTGCTTGTTTTTAATTTTTTGCAAGTTGATAAAATTTATTTGTGGCATCAAAATGACTTTTAAAATGATATTCCTTGCCACGAAATACAAAATTTATCTCGTCTGCATGCAAAAGCAATCTAGCAGATCCAGTCGCTTCTTTTCGCTCGTTTTCGCTCATTTTACAGTCTAAAATTTTAATAATCTGCTTGCGATTTAGACCATATAATGGATCTCCGAGTATGCGATGTTGCACGTGAAACAAATGCAAACGTATCTGGTGCTGTCGTCCAGTTATCGGAAAACAACGCACTAAACTTGCATTTATATCATCAAAATATCGTATAAATTCAAACTGCGTAATGGCATTTTTCCCATTTTTATCAATGCACATTCGCGTTTTAATATCATCGTAATCGTTCGCCAAATTCATCTTAGCGTCGATACAAAATTTCAGCACGCCTTTATCAAGCTTAATTTTAGATAAAACGTTAAAATTTTCATCAAGATATTTTATGCAATTCTTAGCGACATCGCTTTTAAAAATATCTCTAACATCGCCATTAACCAGAGCAAGATACGACTTTTTCACCGCCCTATTTTCAAAAATCGATTTTAACTCAACTTGTGTTTTAAAATTTTTAGCCACAATAATCAAACCGCTGGTTTCGCGATCCAATCTATGAGCAACACACGCTTCACGCCCAAAAAGATGCCATATTTCATCACTCAAAGAGTAGTCGCAATGCCTGCCGTTTGGGTGGCTAAGCACACCACTTGGCTTATCAAAAACGGCAAAATCTTCAAATTCGTAAATAGGCTTCAATCCTTTTGGAGAATTTTGATATTCTATTAACGTAACTTGACCGCTAAGTTTAGCGTTTTTTTCATTAACAACAGCGCCATCACACGCAAGTCTTCCGCGATCTATCAAGCGTTGAGCCAAACGCATATCAAAACCATTGGAAAGCAAAATTTCATAAGCTTTCTCGCCATTGGCAGTTGTTATAAATTTATTAATATATGGCAAATTTAGCCTTTAAATTTAAGATTGATTTTAGCAACATTAACCGCCCTTTCAGCGCATTTTTTGTATAATCCTAACTCTTGAATTTTACAAGATTACGTAACAAATTTTGTATTTTTTAACAAACTACGAAAAGACGGTGTTTTGTTAAAATTTTGATGTTGATTATATAAAATTTTACATAAAAGGTCGGTTATGATAAATAGATACGCACGTGCGGAGATGTCGAGAAAATGGAGCATACAGGCTAAATACGAAGCGTGGCTTAAAGTTGAATTAGCCGTTGTTCGTGCGTGGAATAAGCTAGGCTTTATAAGCGACGAGGATTGTAAAAAAATAAACGAAAATGCAAAATTTGACATTGAGCGTATCGATGAAATAGAAAAAACAACCAAACACGACGTTATCGCTTTTTTAACCAGCGTAAGTGAAAGCTTGGGTGAAGAGAGCCGTTTTGTTCATTTTGGTATGACTTCAAGCGATTGCATAGATACTGCCGTGGCACTTCAGATACGCGATAGTCTTGAGCTCATACAAACAGATTTAAGGAATTTTCTCTGCGTTTTAAAAGAAAAAGCTATAGAATATAAAAACACGCTTATGGTCGGTCGTAGCCACGGAATTCACGGCGAACCGATAACTTTTGGTCTAGTCGTGGCGATCTGGCATGACGAGATAAAACGCTCACTTGAACTTCTCCAACACGCCAAAAAAGTCATCTCTGTGGGTATGATAAGCGGTGCAATGGGAAATTTCGCACACGCGCCAATCGAGCTTGAAGAGCTCACTTGCGCCGAGCTTGGACTTGCTTACGCGCCAGCATCAAATCAGGTCATACAACGCGACCGCTACGCACAAGTTTTAAGCGCGCTTGCGATACTTGCAAGCAGTTGTGAGAAAATCGCCGTAGCCGTTAGGCATTATCAGCGCACCGAAATTTACGAAGCCGAAGAGTATTTTAGCCATGGACAAAAAGGAAGTTCAGCTATGCCACACAAACGCAATCCTGTCATTAGTGAAAATGTAACTGGACTTTGCCGAGTGATCCGTAGCTACGCCATGCCTGCGATGGAAAATGTCGCACTCTGGCACGAACGCGACATAAGCCATAGCTCAGTCGAGCGTTTTATCCTTCCAGATGCATTCATCACGGCTGATTTTATGTTGGTTCGTATTACAAATTTAATTAAAGATTTGGTAGTTTATCCCGAAAATATGCTTAAAAATTTAAACTTAACCGGCGGTTTAATCTTTTCTCAACGAGTGCTTTTAGAGCTTCCAAAACGCGGAATTTCGCGCGAAAATGCGTATAAAATCGTTCAACGAAACGCAATGAAAGTTTGGAGTGATTTGCAAGAGGGCAAAAAAGCGACTGATGAGAAAGGACAGAGCCTGTTTTTGCAAAATTTGCTCGCCGACGAAGAGCTACGCGCAAGTATGAATGAAGCCGAAATAAAAGAGTGTTTTGATTACGCGTATTACACTAGGCACGTGGACGGAATTTTTAAAAGAGTGTTCGGACAATGATTAAGTCCAGATATTACACATTTTAAATTTATTACGCAAATATAGTTTTAGGAAAGATTGCTTGACATCATCATCAAAAACATCAGATATATTTAATTTAGCAAATAAAAAACTAAAAGAAATTTTTGGTAACGATAAAGTTAGCGAGTGTGATTTAATTGGAATTAATGGTATTGATCAAACACATATTGTAAAAGAAATAGACACTATAAACAATGAAGATTTACAAGATATTTTAGAAAAACACAATATAAAATTTCAAAATTGTGAATTTGGATTTTTAAATATAAATGATTTTAAAAATATAGAATTTAATAATTGCAAAATTGAAATGTTTGACTCTAATATATCTGATACAAATATAAAAGAAAAATTAGTTTTTACAAAGTGCATATTCTATTCAAAATCATATAATGTAGATTTTGCTCCGACAAATTTTAAAAATGTTACCTTTGAAGAGTGTATTTTTAAATCAAATATAAATATAAAAGACGCCAAATTTCAAAATTTTACCTTTAAAGAATGCACTGTTTTTGGTGATTTTATAGCCAGTGATTGTATTTTTGAAAATGCAAATTTTAAAAATAATAAATTTTACGGCTTTACTAATTTTAAAAATACTATTTTTAAAGATAATGTCTACTTTAATAATTCCGAGTTTAAGAAATTTACAGATTTTCATGAGTGCGAATTTAAAAAATTAGCTTCCTTTTATGGAGTAAGATTTTATAAAACGCCAAATTTTAGTAGTGTAAATTTCGTAGAAAAACCGATTTTAATTAATATAAAATTTGATTCGCATAGTTTTAGTAGTATAAAACAAGATTGCGATGATGAAATAAAAAGGAGACTTGAAAATAATAAAGAAACCACCGAAGCAGAAATTTATCAAAAAGTATATTCTGATTTTAGAAACTCATTTTCTATATTAAAACACACATTAAATCAAAATGGGAATTTAATAGATGCAAGCAACCATCACAAAGCAGAGCTTTATTGTAAGGAAATGGGGCTTGATTATGAAATTGAAAATGATGAAAAATTAAGAGTAAATTTTAATAAAAACATAAACTCATTTGAAAAAAGAAATGTAAATTATTTATATTCTAAAATACTTCTAATTTTATTTGCAATTATAATGGTCGCCTCTTTATTAATTTTGAAATTATATAAAGAATTCGACTTTTTAGAAAGTATTGTGTATTCATTAGTCGGCGGCATTACATTATACGGGGCATATATAGTAGTCGCAGGGTTTATATACAGCATATTTAATATAAAATATTTTATTAACCTTATAAATATTACATTATTGAAAATGAAATTGCCTAATATAACCAAATGGGTTGAGGCGTTGCAATTATATATATACCGAAAAACCAGCGATCATCATACAAATTTAAATAAAATTTTTCATTTTACTTTACTGATGATCGTAAGTTATTGGTCTTGTCTGTTTTGCATTAATACAATAGGCGAAATTGGATTAAACGAAACAATGTATTTTTGTTTGAATTTAATAACGCTTGCCCTACTTATATTTATACCAATGCTTAATAGTAAAAAGATAAGCGATATAGGTACTTTGGTAATTACATTTTTATTTACTATTTTTATAGCAACCATTTTTATCTTACCAAATATATCATACGTAACTTTTAGTGTTTTGTTGTATATGCTTATTTTATCTTTTGCATATTTTATTTTTACTAGGAGTAACAACCCAGCAATTATCCTAACAAAAACTCTTACTTATGCCGGATTTATTATAGTATTATTAAAGAATCCAGAGCTTATAAATCCGACATTAAACATATTTAATAAAGAAAATATAGAAAATATAGAAAATAAAATTTTGTCAGAAAAACTTGCTAAATTAGATTATAAAGATTTAGCGAATTTAACAAGACTATCGTTTGGGGATTATGATATTGATACAAATATAACTTTTTTAGAAAGCAATATAGTAAATCAAAAAGAACTCATTATAGCTAACAAAGCAACATTAGAGAATGTCTTAGGTCTTTTATTTCGAAAAAATAAAAAAGAGGAATTGGATAAAATCCTAAAAAATCTTCCCAATAAAGGCGATTTAAATGCAACGCTCAAAGAACCTAAAAATAGGGGTATCGCGCTAGATTTGATATTTGCAGCAAATAAAATATATAAGCGCAATCTCTATGATATGGAAATAAATGATAAATTTAGACTAAAATTTGATCTTGCTGATAAAAAAGAAATCCAAAAAGAGATAGATTTAGTAATTAATGATCTTACAAAGATTCAAGACGTATTACAAAAACTATCTCTCATCGTAGAAAAGCAAAAAATTTATCTTGACATTTATGAAGCTATAAGAATAGATGAAATCAACTCACGAACGTACAAATCGACATATATTTTGTATGTTATTGTTATAATTTTATGTTTATATTCGCTAACCAAAACAGCACGTAAAAACTCGTTAGTATCATAGACACCTATTGATAAAATTTTAAATTCTAAGCGGTTTAAAACCTATCATAGGATACAATTAAACTAAAATTTCAAAAGAGAGTAAATGAAAGTAGTAAAACGTAACGGACGCACCGAAGAGCTAGACATTAGCAAGATCAAAAAATACACCAGCGAGGCGGTCATCGGACTTGAAAACGTAAGTTTGAGCGAACTTGAAGTTGATGCAAAAATACAATTTCGCGATATGATTACGACAGAAGAAATTCAACAAACCCTCATAAAAACGGCCGTCGATAAGATCGATATAGATCGTCCAAACTGGACCTTTGTCGCCGCACGACTTTTTTTATATGATTTATATCATAAAGTTACCGGCTTTAACGGATACAACCACCTGCGCGAGTATTTTGAAAAGGGCGAAAAAGAGGGGCGTATAATGCCGGGACTAAGGCAAAAATATGATATAGACGATCTAAACGCCTACATAAAACCTGAGCGAGATCTTCAATTTGCCTATCTTGGCATAAAAACACTATACGATCGCTATCTTATCAAAGACAAAAAAGGCGATCCAATCGAACTACCTCAGCAAATGTTTATGGCGATTGCTATGTTTTTGGCACAAAATGAACTAGATTGTCAAGGCTGGGCGAAGAAATTTTACGACCTTATCAGCAAATTTGAAGTTATGTTAGCAACTCCAACGCTTTCAAATGCACGCACACAAAGGCATCAGCTTAGCTCTTGCTACATCGGTTCAACGCCTGATAACATTGAGGGAATTTTTGATAGTTACAAAGAGATGGCTCTTTTGTCAAAATTTGGCGGTGGCATAGGCTGGGATTGGAGTAAAGTCCGAGCAATGGGCGGCAGTATCGATGGGCATAAAAATGCAGCTGGAGGGATTATCCCGTTTCTAAAAGTAACAAACGACATCGCAGTAGCTGTCGATCAACTAGGCACAAGAAAGGGCGCAATAGCCGTGTATATCGAGCCGTGGCATATGGACGTTAGTGATTTTCTTGATCTGCGTAAAAATTCTGGCGAAGAGCGTCGCCGCGCGCACGAGCTATTTCCAGCACTTTGGATAAACGATCTTTTTATGAAGCGCGTGGCTGAAAATGGGCGTTGGAGTTTATTTGATCCGGCGCAAGTTGCGGATTTGTGCGATCTTTACGGCGAAGAATTTGAGAAAAAATACATTTCTTATGAAAATAACGAAAGTATCCAAAAAAATGTCGTGATGGCAAAGGAGCTTTGGAAGAAAATTCTGACAAGTTACTTTGAAACAGGTATGCCGTTTTTAGCATTTAAAGATAACGCAAATCGTGCAAATCCAAACGATCACACCGGCTTGATAAGAAGCTCGAATTTATGCACCGAAATTTTCCAAAACACCGATCCAAACTATTACAAAATCAAAATCACTTACGCCGATGGACAAACAGAGCTTTTTGACGAAGAGCAAGAAATTTTAACCGATGGCAGAGTGCATAAAAAGGCGAAAAAACTAAGCGCACTTGATAGCCTAAACGGTAAAGAAATTTTCATCGTTGAAAAAGAAAGCATTCCTGGCAAAACCGCGGTTTGTAACCTAGCAAGCATAAATTTAAGCAAAATCAACACGCCAGAAAATATAGCTCGTGTCGTGCCAATCGCAGTTAGAATGCTAGATAATGTTATAGATTTAAATTTTTATCCGCACAAAAAGGTAAAACAAACAAATCTTAGCACCCGCTCAATCGGTCTTGGCGTAATGGGAGAAGCGCAAATGTTAGCCGAAAAGTCCGTAAAATGGGGCAGTTACGAGCACTTGGCACTAATTGATAGCATTATGGAAAATATAAGCTACCAAACGATCTACGCTAGTTCAAATTTAGCCGTTGAAAAGGGCAAATATCCAACTTATGAAGGCTCAAAATGGAGCAAAGGAATAATGCCGATAGACGTAGCCAATGAGAATGCAAAAAAGCTCGTAAGCCGCGGCGGATTATTTGATAACGACAAATGCGATTGGGATAAACTTAGATCAAAAGTAAAAACCGACGGCATGCGAAACGGCTATCTGATGGCGATCGCGCCAACATCGAGCATAAGCATACTCGTAGGCACTACGCAAACGATTGAGCCAGTTTATAAACGCAAGTGGTTTGAGCACAACCTAAGCGGAATGATACCAAATGTCGTGCCGAATTTAAGCCCTGAAACGTGGCAATTTTACACACCTGCTTACGAGCTGGATCAAAGAGTGCTAATACGCGTTGGCGCTATTCGTCAAAAATGGATCGATCAAGGTCAGAGTTTAAATATATTTATAAGCTTAGACAAAGCAAGTGGCGGTTATTTGAGTGAAATTTACACGCTTGCATGGCAACTTGGCTTAAAATCGACCTATTATTTGCGATCCGAAAGTCCAGATAGCGAAAAGGTAAATAATGTCGCGGATCGCTCGATCGAATGCGAGGGTTGTCAGTAATTAAAAATATAGGTGAAAATATAACTAGGGAGCAGTTGTTTGAAAAATAGCACCTGCTTCTTTGTTTGAGAATTTAAACCTATTCATCGGTGCAGGATTTTCGATGGCTGTTTTTGAAAACTCTATAACAGAAGGGTCACTATCATGGACACAATTATTGGATAAAATATGCGAAGAAGAAGAAATTATACTGAACGATAAAGACAAACAGTATAAATCATGTCCAGAAATAGCTTCAAAAATAAGTCAAAAAAATTTTAGAAAACAACAATGAAATACAAACGTTAAAAGAAGCAAGTAATAAGTTAAAACACAAATAAGTGCTTTAACAGCTTGGTAACCAAATCAAAAACAAAGAGATAATTATTCTCAAATTTTAAAAAAATTAGAGCCAAAGTATATAATTACAACAAATTATGATTTAATATTAGAAAATTTATTACCAGAAAATTCAATCTCACTAGGTCCAAATGATATATTAACATCATCAAAGTATAAAATTCCAATATATCACTTGCATGGAATAAGAACAGATCCAAGCTCAATAATTATAACCAAAGAAGATTACACAAAATTATTCAGACCAAATAAATATAGATTGCAAAAGTTATCTTTGCTTTTCAAAGAATCAACCACATTAATTATTAATGTTTTAACTGCGTTAGATTGGTCAGAAAATGTATATCAAAATAATAAAATATACTATCCAAACGGAATAATACAGCTATTATATAAAAGAAATAATCCAAATCCTGAGCCTATAATTCAAGAAAATGGAATTATTACATTAGAAATTGACTCTATTCTTGACATAATGAAGGAGTTGAGTGATTTTATAGAAAGAAATAAAGAAAAATACAACAAAGAAAAACTTGAAATAAATAATTTTAGAAGCGAATTAATTAATGCTGATGATAATTTCATAGAAGATTTTATAAATAATGAAAATAAAAGAATAGAACACATTGATAAAGTTCAAAATAATAGTGAATTTGTAGTAGAAGCATTCTTACAACTATTAACAAAAGTATTTGACAGATGTTGGAGCCGAGCACTTTTAAAAAATAACTTCAAACCGTATGACGAAATACTTGTAATAGTACTAGATATATTACTTAAAATGCCATTTAATAAAATGTCTCCAGCTTTATTCGGAAGTATAGCGCATAATTTAGGTAGAGTTTCTCGTTATATAGGATGCGAAAGAGGACAAAGTTACGCTGCAAATAATACTTGGATTAGATATAAAAATTATATACAAAATACAACAAAAACAGAACTTTTACTATACTATAAGCAAAGCCCATATGAGTATTATATGCAAAAATTGCTAGAATAATTTACTTAATGTTTAATCTCATGGCTTCTACAGTAAGAAAATACGCCTAATTTTAAAACAGATGAAAATTTTTAAAATAGGCGATAATTTTGCTACAAATTGGCTCAAATTTGCAAATTTAACTCACGATATATGCCTGAGCTACGTTTTTATCCGAGAATGGTTTGGTTTGTAAATTTACCCCACCTATGCTTACTCCGTATGTTTGCTGCGGATTTGTCCTAGCATAAGTTAGTGCCAAACGAGCAGCAAATTCCAAATCTGTTTCGTTATAATCGGCATTAATTAAACTAATCCCGCCTACTATTCTGGTGTGAAATTTGATCCGAATAAATTTTTTGTTGATTAAATTTAGTAACTTTTTATTATCATTTTCGTCTCGTCCGATTACCATTTTCGTGCCATTTGCTAAGCGCAAATGCCGTCCAATACGCAACAGTTGTATATCTTCAACGCTCATATTGGGATCAAATTTGATAAAATCTCTTATCTTGTTAGCAAAACTTTGCATCGTCAGCAAACAGCCCCCACCTGGGCTTTCAAATTCGCTAAATCCAAATTCCTTCGCCAAAGCCATTTGATGTTTTCTCTCACGTCCGCTTATGCCAAGAAGTTTGCTTCTATCAACCCAGCCTTCGCGCTCTGGCTTAGTTTCTTTCATTAAAAGTGCCGACATCGGGCGCAAAATCAAATCGTCCTTATCGCCAGCCTCCTTTTTAACATTTACCATCGCATCGCGCCTTTGGCTCATTGGACGCTGACCGATAACCTCGCCCGTTGCGATAAAACTAGCCCCCTCGCTTTGCATCATCGCCAAAGCTGTTTTAAACATATATCCGTGACAATCTATGCAAGGGTTGAAATTCTTACCGTAGCCATATTTTGGGCTAAAAAGGACATTTTGCAAATACTCGTTTCTAATATCAACAACCTTAAAATCCGCCCCGACAGCTTTGGCTCTTTTTCGTAAAATTTCAACTTTTTCTTCATCAAAGTTAAAACCGATGTCGATATAAACGGCTAAAACCTCTATGCCTTGATTTGTCAATAACTTCGCAGCGATCATACTATCAAGTCCGCCACTAAATAAAACTAACGCTTTCAACTTATAAACTCCTTAAAATTTTTTGTAATCTATCCAGCACTTCGAGCTTATCGGCACGGTTTGATGCGCTTGTTTGTTTTAACATATTTTCATAAAACCGCTTTTTTAAAATTCTAGCCGCTTGATTGATTTGCTCGCTTGTGTTTAAAATTTCGTGATTTTCGAGCATTAACTCGCGCAAAAGTGACTCATTTTCCTCGCAAGGAGCTACAATAGCCTCGAAAATATCTCTGTGATGGGTGAAAAACTGCGGTTTTAGTGCGCGCAAAATTTCATCTTTTAGTCCATCATCTTCAATCATCGTCTTTAAAATTTGCATTTCCAAGCTATCTTTTATCTCTTGCGTGGCTTTAATGGGTAAAATTTCATATTCGGGCAAATTTTGCGCTTTTGACGCTTTGCTTAACCAGAAACTTTTTGGATCGATTTTTAAAAGATCTGCTACAACAAAAATGTAAGAATTTGCAATCAACGGTTTTAGCGTTGTCGTGTAGTTTTGCACGCTTTGAAGTGCTTTTTGTTTTTGCACCGGACGAGTTAGGTCAAATTCCTTAACCAGTTGCCTTATGTAAAATTCGCCAAGTTCAGTGCCTGAGCTAAAAATTTGCTTTAAATATTCTATCTTGCCAGCCATGACCATATCGGCTGGATCTGCACCACCATCGATTATCACAACCGAGCCATCTATCTCATTTTGACTTAAAAGCAAGGCTGATTTTTTGGCTGCATTTATGCCCGCACTATCACCATCAAAGCACAAAATGACCTCTATTTCTCCGCGTTTTAAAAGTGGCAAATGCTTCGCTGTTAGTGCTGTGCCAAGAACGGCTACGGCATTAGTAAAACCGGCTTTGTGAAGCATTATAACATCTAAATAACCCTCGGTTATGATGATTTGATTTTTAGTAAAAATTTCCTTTTTAGCTAGATGATAGCCATAAAAAAGCGTTGATTTATCAAAAATTTCAGATTGGGGAGAATTTACATATTTGGCTGGATTATTTGAGATAGTTCTGCCACCAAAACCAACTATTTTGCCCGTATGCGTGTGGATAGGAAAGGTTATGCGGTTAATAAAACTCGCGTAAATCCCGTTTTCGTTTTGCTTTACAATGCCAACTTCAAGTGCCTCTTTCATTTCGACATTTTCATTTTGCAAAAGCCTTATCGTATGGCTACTATCTGGCGCAAAACCGAGCTCAAATTTGTTTATAAGCTCATCTGTTACACCGCGACTTTTAAGATATGACATAGCTTCATTTGTGCGCGGTAAAAGCGATCTGTAATAAGCATTTACATTTTGTAAAATTTGCTTATTTTCTTTTGGCGCATCATAGCTGTTTTTGATGTAATTTAGCGTGAAATTTGATAAACTAGCTACTTTTTCGATCGCTTCTGGGTAAGTTAGCTTCTCATAATCCATCACAAATTTTATCGCGTCCCCGCCAGCTTTGCACGAAAAACAGTGAAAAAATCCACGGCTTGGACTAACACTCATTGACGGATTTTTATCATCGTGAAATGGGCAAACGCAGACGAAATTTGAGCCACTTTTCCTAAGCGGAACGTAACTTGCGATAACATCGACAATATCTATTTGCGCTTTGAGTCTTTCTATTGATTTTGGATCTATCATAAGCTAATTATACAATTACTTGCATAATTTACCACTGAAAAGCGATTTTCGCTCGGCTGTCTTTACGATAAGAAAAATATCTTAAAATCTTTGCTATAATTGGGCTTAAATTTAAATTTTGGAAGAGTTTTGGATATATTTTTCGTTGATTTTAGAGATCCGATTTTTGGTATCGTCATTTTTATTGCGACCGTCTTGGTAATCGCAATTTTTAGCTACGTTTGGGGCGTTTTTAAAAGCAAAGATGAGAAAAATGAGATAGCAAATTTCTTAAAAAAATTTGAAAACGGCGGACTTAGCGATAATAATAAAAAAATGCTCGAAAACGCAGTTGATAACGCCACACTTCATTTTTTAGCAAATACTTTTGCTAAAAGTGGGTATTTTGAAAAAGCCATAAGCATGTATTTAATCGCACTTAACAAAGCAAAAAGCAGGGTCGAAAAAGAGCAAATTTTTACCGATCTTGGGCAAGTTTATTTAAAAGCTGGCTTTATGCAAAAGGCCAAAAATGTCTTTTTAGAAGCTTTAAAAATTTCGCCTAGAAATAAAATCGCTTTGAATTTTTTAACCATTACTTGTGAAAAATTAAAAGATTATAAAACAGCGCTTGATGCGCTTGATGCGCTAATGGAGCTTGGCACGGACGTAAAATCGGCTATTGCTTACGTTAAAGCGTTGCAAATAATAGCTGATAAAGATAAAAATTTACAAAGTAAAATTGATGAAATTTTAGCTTTAAAAAACGATTTCGCGCTTATTTCGCGCTTGGCGATGGAGTATTTTAAATCAAACGGAGGCAAATTAGAAAATTTTAGTGATTTCCCGCCCCTTTTTGACGTTATTGATCTTATTTACTATCAAAATGATGCGTTTAACCTAAGCGATCCGTCATACAAAAGCATATTTTTCATAAAAGGACTTAGCCAAAATGACGGCTACGTAAGCCTTGGATTTGAGTTTGATATGCTTAAAATTTTAAATAAAAGCGGGTATAATAAAGCCTTGATGACATTTAATTACGTTTGCAAACATTGCAGAAATGTATTTCCTATGCACTTTTATCGCTGTCCGATCTGTAACGACCTAGGTAGCGTGAAAATAGTCCCACACATAACGGAAAAATCAGATGAAAACAGTATGCCTTTTTAGCGATGGCTCGTGCCTTGATAACCCAGGAGCGGGCGGCTGGGCGTATATTTTAAACTACAACGGACACACAAAAATCGCAAGTGGAGCACAAGCTTATACGACAAATAACCAAATGGAGTTAAGAGCCGTGATTGAAGGCTTGAGAGCTCTAAAAGAGCCGTGCAAAGTAGAAATTTACACTGATAGTTCGTATGTTGCTGATTCTATAAATAAATGGCTTGGCGGCTGGGTTAAGAAAAATTTTAAAAATGTAAAAAATGTGCCACTTTGGCAGGAATTTTTACAAATTTCAAAGCAACATAACATAAAAGCAAATTGGATAAAAGCTCACAACGGACATCCACAAAACGAGCTTTGCGACCAGTTAGCAAGAGAAGCGGCAACAAAAATAAAGGCGGAAAATGAAAAATTTACAAATTGAATTAGGATATGAATTTAAAGATGAAAAATTGTTAAAAACAGCACTCACGCACAAGAGTTTTAAGGGCGGTGCAAACAACGAAAGGCTTGAATTTCTAGGCGATGCGGTAATGGATTTGATAGTTGGGGATTATTTATTTAACAAATTTTTAAAACTAAGCGAAGGGGATTTGAGTAAATTAAGGGCCGCGTTAGTAAATGAAAAAAGTTTTGCAAATTTAGCCACTTATCTTGGACTTGGAGAAAAAATTTTAATCTCAACAGCCGAAGAACACAACGGCGGACGCGCCAAAGCCTCGATTTTATCAGACGCTTTTGAAGCACTTATCGGAGCGATTTACCTAGAAAGCGGCTTTGAGACGGTAAAAAAAGTCAGCATTAAAATTTTTGAGAAATGCTATCCGAATATAAATTTTGCAAATTTAGTAAAAGATTATAAAACCACGCTACAAGAGCTCACACAAGCGCATTTTGCTACCACGCCAAAGTATGTTCTAGTCGGCTCAAAAGGCCCTGATCATAATAAAGAATTTCAAATAGCACTACAAATAAACGAGCGCGAAATATCGCGTGCAGTCGGCAAAAGCAAAAAAGAAGCCGAGCAAAAAGCCGCAAAACGAGCGATAGAAATTTTACAAGGCGAAAAATGAACACTTTTGGGAAAAAATTTACCCTAACTAGCTTTGGGGAAAGCCACGGAACGGCTATTGGTGGTGTTTTGGATGGAGTTGTCGCGGGCTTAAAGATAGATGAAAATTTTATCCAAAATGAACTTGATAAAAGAAAACCAGGCGGTTCAAAATTTGCCACAGCTAGAAATGAAAGCGATAAAATCGAGCTTTTAAGCGGAATTTTTGATGGATTTAGCACTGGTGCGCCTATTGGCTTTATTATAAGAAACGAAAATCAAAAATCGGGCGATTATGATAATTTGCGCGAAATTTTTCGTCCTGGGCACGCAGATTATACGTATTTTAAAAAATACGGCATAAGAGATCACCGCGGTGGCGGGCGCAGTTCGGCTCGCGAAACGGCAGTGCGGGTCGCAGGTGGGGCGATAGCTCAAATTTTGTTAAACGAGTTTGGAATAAGCGTTAGAAGCGGAGTAAGTGGCGTAGGAAACGTCGTTGCAAGAGAGTTTGATTTCGATTTGGCAGCGAATTCTGAAATTTTTTCGCTCGGACTTGAAGAGATGATGAAAGATGAAATTTTAAAAGCAAAACAATCTCACGATAGCGTTGGTGCAAGCGTAGTAACACAAATTTTAAACGTTCCAGCAGGACTTGGAGAGGGACTTTATTATAAACTTGACGCGCAAATTGCCGCAGCTTTTATGGGAATAAATGGCGTCAAAGCTGTTGAAATAGGCGATGGCGTAAAAGTGAGCAAAATGCTAGGCAGTCAAAATAATGATCAAATGTGCCAAAACGGCTTTTTAAGCAATCACTCAGGCGGAATTTTAGGCGGTATGAGCAATGGCGAAACGATACAAATAACCACACATTTTAAACCTACGCCGTCAATTTTTAAACCACAAAAAACGATAGATAAAAACTCAAACGAAGTTATATGCGAGCTTCGTGGCAGACACGATCCTTGCATAGGAATTCGCGGTAGTATCGTGGCAACGGCTATGGCAAGGCTAGTCATAGCCGATATGCTTTTACTAAACGCAACGGCAAATATATCAAATCTTAAGAAGATGGGGTTTAGAATTAATCAAATTTAAAATATATATAGTTTAAATTTGATGCTTAATAATACTGCAGGAAATTTAACGATTATAATTTTATTTGATATAAAATTTGTCTAATATTTTTAAATTTTCAAATCTTTTTACTTTGTTTTGAAAATCTTTTCCTATTTTTTATCGTTAGTTACATATTAGTCCAAAAAGTAAAGAAAATATACAATCAAGACATAGATATTCAAATTTTATGTATTTGGTTTGAATATAAATGTCAATAAAATTTAAATAATTATAAAAATTTACAAAATTAAATAATATTTTTCATTTTGTATTCAAACCAAAACAACAAATCAGCTCTTTTTAAGTCCGCTAAATCCGACAAAAATGCAAAAAACAATCCCCAAAATAACAGCCACTGGCGCAAATTGAGTAACGCCGTTTGGTGAAGCTGCTAAGGCAAAGTTGTGAGCGATCGCGCCACCTGCAAGCATTCCAGCGATAAACACAGCCGAATCGCCGTTTCCTTCGCCAAGGCTGACTAATTGCTTTCCAGGACAACCGCCGCCTAAGACGAAGCAAAGTCCTGCGAGTGCCATACCCATAAAATTCCATACAAAATCATTATGTGCGATTGGCTGGGCTTGAAAACCAAATTTATACTGCGAAAGGATCAAATTTGTAATTGTTGCGGCTAGGATTAATGCTAAAACGCCTTGAAGCATTGTCGTTTTGCGCTCCAAAACTAACTCGCGAAACGCTCTTGTGGTGCAAAACTTAGACCTTTGTATGGCAAATCCGACAATAATTCCTGCCACAAGTGATACAATCGCTGCTGGGTGCATTGAACCTGGTCCTTTAACGGAGCTAAAAAACGCCAAATTCTCGCCAAATCTAAATCCAGTTAAAACCGCTAAAAGCAAAATCACCGAAATTAAAAACGGTATAAATCCAAAAAATTTGCTTTGTGGCTTAGCTTCGCCTAATGTATAGCCTTTTTTTAGAAAAAGCGAACCACCAGCTATGCCAGCAAATAACCCAAAAAATCCAGCTATCGCAGTTAAATCGCCACCGCCAAGTCGCAAAAACAAACGCCAAGGACAACCCAAAAACACAAGTGCGCCAATCATCGCAAAAATTCCGAGCAAAAATCGTATAAATGGACTTGATCCGCCAATTGGATTAAACTGCTTAAACATTATCGCCGCTACAAATCCGCCGATAATCAAGCCCAAAATTTCAGGGCGCAAATACTGTAAAGTTGCCACCTGATGAAAACCAAAGGCCCCACTTGTGTCGCGCAGAAAGCAAGCCGCGCAAAATCCCATATTTCCTGGATTTCCAAGATAAACCAAAATCGGAGCGATTACGCCTAGAAGCGCACCTGTTATGATAGGTGCAAGAGATAAATTTTTCATTTTAAATTCCTAAATTTGTCTTAAACTTACCAAGTTTCTTAAATGCAAGTTTAACTAAAACTTTATAAAAATTAATTTAAAGATAAATTTTAGAATTATTTACAAAATTTATACAATCTTATCCAACAATAAACTTAATTTAAATATCGTTTTTAAGCCCCCTTTTGCAAAATTACGCGTTTAACACAGCAAATCAAATTTAAGGCTTTTAGATGCATTTCGTTTAAAATCTTAGCGTTTGAACCAGAATTTAAGAAAGAAACATACCAAAAATAGCATTTAAACAAAAAGCAGAGTTATACCTAAAGATTTATTTATTGTAGCAGACGTTTCAAAAGATAAAATCGATTTTTGTTTTTTAACCCCTAACGATAAAAAATCAAAATTCATCTCACTTGCAAATCAACTCGATTTAATTCAAGCATATTTTAAACCATTAGCAAAAGAGAATTTGACAGTTGTATTTGAGCCTACTTCAAATTATCATTTGGCACTTCAAAATACTTTAAGCACTCTTAAAATCAAATATCAAATCCTAAATCCTTATAAAATAAACCACTTTTTAAAACATTTATCTAATCAAAATCTAATTTAAAGGATAACTTTACTCTTGCCTTATATTGTAAAAATTTTTATCGAGATTTAAACCCAACAACGTATCACAAAGAATACAACTTAATAAAAAGCTACAACTGGGCTATTTTATTGCTTTTAAAAAAATACAAACGCAGCTTAAAAATTTTAACAAAAACAATTACTCGTAGAAAATTGGAATGCTTTTTGCTTAAAATTGATAAAATTTCAAATTTCAAAAGGAAAATGCCATGATGAGATCACTTTGGTCTGGTGTTACAGGCCTTCAAGCACACCAAATAGCGATGGATACCGAGGGTAATAATATCGCAAACGTTAATACAAAGGGTTACAAATATCAACGCGCAAATTTTGAAGACCTTATCTATCAAAATTCGCGCGTCCCGACCGCTCCGCAAAATGAACACGGTGGCGTAAATGGCACGCAAGTAGGTTTAGGAACGCAAGTGCAATCAACCACGAGAATTTTTAAGCAAGGTTCACTTGAAACGACAGATAAACAAACAGATATGGCGCTTCAAGGAGATGGATTTTTCACAGTTAGTCCAGACGGCGGAAAAACTCGTATGTATACAAGAAATGGCGATTTTTCGCGTGATAGTCAAGGAAATTTTGTCGATAATCACGGATATAAAGTGCAAGGTTGGATGAGAGATGAAAACACAAACAAAATCGATCCTACTCGTCCTATAGAAAACATAAACATTCCAAACGGATTGACAGAACCTGCAAAACCGACATCTAAAATTGGTTTGGTTGCGAATTTAAATAGCGGTAACAACGTAGGAACAAAGAAAATTCCAGCTTATACACTAGATAAATATCATAACTGGGTTGAAAAAAACAATGATGGAAGAAAATCCGATGACGAAAGACACGAAGAAAATAACATAGGAGATAATCAATTCCATGTAAATAAAAACAACGAACAACGCTTAAGAGAACGTGGAGTGGATTTGGGTGTTTTACACAACTCAAACGGTGATGCTTACAGTTTACGAGAGGGTCAAGGAATTTGGGTTAGTTATGCAGATGCTAAGACAAATCCTATCGATGTCGGCGCAGATATAAATGGAAAATTCGATAAAGCTAAAACACTAAATTTGACGATAAACGGTGAAGATATTAAGCTATCTGGTATCACAACGGTTGCGCAAATAGCCGAAGCGATAAATGCAAAATACTCTAAAACTGGTGTTGAAGCAAGTGTTGAGGGCGGAAATAAAATAGTTTTAACAAACAAAAACAACACTGGAACGGATATAAAAACAAAAAATATCAAATTAAAAGTCAATGATAACCTAGGCTTAGGAGATAACAAAAATGATATCAAAGGTTTTGTTGATACAAATATCCTAACAGCTTATCAATACACATATAGTAGGACAAGAGTTGGAGCTACTCATGAATATAACGACGAGCAAGCCAGACAGGTAACCACAACCGAGGATTTGCGCGAAGCTATGCAACAAGACGCAAGAAAATGGGTTAATTACGCTCATACTAATGTCGGTCTAATGAATAAAGGAACATCTAACGAAACGATAGATCCGACAAATTTTATGCTTAACCGAGAAGCTAACAAAAACGACGGCGTTGAGGTAAGCGTAAATGAACAAGGACAATTTCAGATCAAAAATCCAAAGGGCGACGCGCTTAACGAAGACGATGGCGACGTAACGGACGCAACAACTCGTGCAGAGGTAAATAATGCCGTTAAAGCACTCATAAACGCAGGCGTAACGGATACTAGTATATTGTCTGCGGCACGACAAAGTGCAAATGAAGACAAAGCCACCGCCGAATCGGTATCTGAGGCAGCAAAAAAAGTGGCAGATGAGGCATACAAAAAAAAAGATGCAACAGCAACAGCTGCAAAAGATGCCTTTGATAAAGAACCTGAAGGTGAAGCTAAAAAAACTATCGCAAACGATGTTTCAAATGCCTTAAGAGCTGCAGGAGCTGGTTTAAAAAGCGAAGACATCATAGAAGCTGCAAGAAAAAAAGCGATGGAAGCAGGAGCTGTTACAGGAGATAATGTAAAAGCAGCTGTAGAACAAGCCATTGCTACTTTCAATGCAGCTAATCCAAATGACAAAATTCCTGATAATAGAAAAGATGAATACGCAAAAATAGCAAAAGATACTTTTGAACAATCTAAAAAGGAAGCTAAGGCTCAAGCTGCCATAGAGGCGTTAAAAAAAGAAGGTATAACAAGTCAAAATATTATAAATGACACAAAACAAGCGGCGTTAAAAGATGGGGCTGACGCCAATAAGGTAGAACAAGCAGTTAAAGATGCTTTTGAGGCTGAAAATACAAAAAATCAAAACGGCGTAAAAGCAGCAAAAAACGCTCCTCGTAAGGCTAGTGGAACGGCTGCGGATAACTTAAACAACGCAGATAACGATCATGACATGTATCTAACAGTAACTGGTCTAACAAATCCAAAAAATAACGTAACTGAAAATACAAAATTCAAAGCATCTATCGCACCCATAAATGGCTCACTAAACAGCGGAAATTCAACCCGTGTAAGCGATGGCACATACGTATCCGCTCATAGTTCAAGTACTGATATATACGACAGTTTAGGAACTAAACATACAGTTAAAATAGACTTCGTAAAACGTGGCTACACCGAAAATGGCGGAACGGAATGGACGATGGTAATCCAAGTCGCAGAACCAAATGTAATAAACTACAACAATAATGGCGAGCCGTCAAATGTAGTGGTCGGTTATGTTAGATTTAATGCAGATGGAAGTTTGGCTACTTATAGTCCTGCGTCTTTGACTTTTGGGTCTAAAAATGGAGCTGCGAGCGGTCAAACTATAAAACTAAATTTAGGACAAACAGGAACTATGACGGGATTAACAAGTGCTGATAATGAATCATCAACAAAAAGCATAAGCCAAGATGGTTATCCTGCAGGAGATCTAAATGGCATAAGGATAGATGAAACTGGAACGATAATAGGAACTTTCTCAAACGGTAAAAGCTTAGGACTGGCGCAAGTAGCTGTTTCTAAATTTGCAAATAATGCTGGTTTAGTAGCAGAGGGTGGAAATTTATTTACTATGTCGCCAAATTCAGGCGATCCTATCATAGGAACTGCTGCAACAGGCGGAAGGGGCGCTATAACAGCATCAGCACTAGAAATGAGTAACGTTGATTTGAGTCGCTCATTAACACAGCTAATAGTCGTTCAAAGAGGCTTTCAAGCCAACTCCAAAACAATAACGACAAGCGATGAAATGCTAAATACATTGCTTCAACTTAAAAATTAATCTTAGCCCCTACTTTTGGGGCTTTTTACTATGAAATTTCATAAATTGGCTCGCTTTTGAAAATTTTAACGCCGTTTTTAGTATTTTTTGGCTAAATTTTGGGTTTAAATTTCAACTCAAAGAGCCAAAATGCAAATAAAACTTCTAACCTACACTCCACTAAATATATGCTCACATGCTATTAGAACGTGTTGGCAAAGCTTTGAAAAAGGAGATAATGGTGGCGAAAAAGATGTCGAACTAATCGACCGCGTGGGAAACAAATTCAAACACGCAAGCACGTTAGAGCATTTGCATTATACATTTTACATACAAGGAATTTCACGCGCCCTACTTCAAGAATTGTCCCGCCACCGAATGGCGAGCTTGAGCGTCAAAAGCACGAGATATACGCTAAAAGAGCTGAAAAATGAGCCAAAATTCGAGCAAAATGACTTTGAGAATGCAAGTAGATACATCGTGCTTACGGGCAATGAGTTAATAGACAATGCAAGCATAAAAGCTCTTGAAAATTTGCGTGAAATTTTAGCTTCTACGACTACAAGCCTGGACATAGTCAAATACTGCCTTCCAGAGTGTTACAAGACAGAGCTTACTTGGAGCATAAATGCGCGCGCTTTGCAAAATTTTCTCTCACTTCGTAGCTCAAAATCAGCCCTTTGGGAGATACGAAATTTAGCCAACGAAATATTTAGAGCACTTCCAAACGAGCATAAATTTATATTTGAAAATTGTTTCGATAAATAATTTTTATTTAATTGGCACAAAAACTACATAAAAATACCGCAAGTGGTTGAAAATACGAATTTAAGAGATTTGAATAAAATATTAAAATTTCAATTATGCGCCATTTGATTTGGATTTTAAATTTTATTATAATTTGTAAATCCGTTAAATAAAACAAATATTAATAATCTTACCAGCTAATGATTGCGAAATTTAGACAAAATAATGCTAAATTATTTAAAACGTAAATTGCTCGCGTGAGTTAATGCAATAGCGATGGCGTCGGTTATATCAAGCGGTTTTATCTCTTTTGTGATACCTAAAATTTTCTTTACCATAAAAGCGACTTGTTCTTTTTGCGCTTTGGCTTTACCTGTTACGCATTTTTTAACTTGAAGCGGCGTGTATTCGGCAAATTCTCCGTGAAGTTGTAAAATTTTTAAACTCAAAGCTCCGCGAAATTGAGCCAATTTTAAAACAGTTTTCGGATTATAGGCAAAAAATATATCTTCAATCGCAACCTCATCAAAATTATGATTTTTAAAAATCACATCAAGTCCTTCACATAGTTCAGTGATTTGATATTGAAGTGTGCTTGGTTTGATTTTAATAAGTCCAGCTTCGATAAGAGCCGTTTTTACTGGGGTTTTTTCGATTATTGCATAACCGCAATTTTTTGATCCAGGATCAATTCCTAAAATTTTCATCACTGCCTTTTAACAAGTTTTTCACATATTTTTCACTATGTGAAAATAATTTCAACGCCATTTTAACAAATTTAAGATAAAATATTATAATTTTTAAATCAAAGGTTAATTTTGCTTGCAAATGAAGTTTTAGAGCTACTTGGAAATGAGATTTTAACGTCTGAATATGATTGTTATATAAAGCAACTTAAATTTAACGAAAAAAGCTCTACATCTGAAACGATAGTTTATAACGCTCCAAACGAGATATTAGCAAAATTTATCCAAACAAAATACGCAAGCAAAATAGCGCACCTTTTTGAAGTAAAAACTGGCGTAAAACCAAACATTAGCATAACTTCTCAAAAAGCTCAGATAAAAGCCACAAGAAAAATTGATGTAAAAGAGATAAAAGCCCAGAGTAGCTTGTTAAATCCGAGCTATACTTTTGATAGTTTCGTCGTTGGAAGCTCGAATCAATACGCTTTTAGCGCATCAAAAGCCGCAGCTGAAAATCCAGGTAAAGTTTTTAATCCCGTTTTTATTTACGGACCAACAGGGCTTGGCAAAACTCACCTACTTCAATCAGTTGGAAATTACTGTTTAAACAACGGTAAAATAGTCGTTTGCATAACAAGTGAGCAGTTTATTAATGATTTTACTTATCATCTAAATAGCCACTCTATGGAAAGATTTCGCGAAAAATACAGAAATTGTGATGTTTTACTAATCGATGATATTCAATTTTTAGGCAAAACTGATAAAATTCAAGAGGAATTTTTCCATACTTTTAACGAACTTCATTCAAAAAAATGTCAGATCGTGATGACAAGTGATAGACAACCAAAACTTCTAAAAGGCTTTGAAGATAGGTTGAAAACGCGTTTTGAATCAAACGTAACAGCTGATATAACTCCGCCTGAACTTGATACAAAAATAGCAATTATCCAAAAAAAATGCGAATTTGACAGAATCGAGTTAAATAAAGAAGTGGTAAATTACATCGCTACAAATATGGGCGATAACATACGCGAAATCGAAAGTGCGATAATAAATTTAAACGCTTACGCAAGGCTTATGCGACAAGAAATAAGCCTAGAATTTGCAAAAAATATTTTAAGAGATCAGATAAAAGAGAAGCGAGAAAATATAAATTTAGAAAGCATAATCGAAGTAGTTAGTAAAGAGCTAAATATAAAACCAAGCGATATAAAAAGCAAATCACGCTCCCAAAATATAGTAGAAGCAAGAAGAATAGTCATATATTTAGCTAAAATTTTAACACCAAATTCAATGCCACAAATCGCAAGTTATTTTAGTATGAAAGATCACTCAGCCGTAAGTCATAACATAAAAAAGATAAATGAAATGATACAAAACAACGAGTATTTTAAGATTAGAGTTGAAGAACTCAAAAATAAAATTTTAACCAAAGAGTAAAAACGTGAAAAAATGTGAATATAAAATAAGTTTTTTTAACGCGAAAAAGACCGAAATTTCAACCAAAAATGACATTTTTAACTTTTTCACACCGCCTACTAATACTAATAAAATAAATTTAAAAATAAAGGAAAGCAAATGAAAGCTGTAATCAACAAAAATGCTCTTGAAAGCATAGTTACAAACACAAATCCTTATTTAGAGAAAAGAGATTTAAGCGCTATAACTTCTCATATTTGTATATCCGCAAAAGATGGAATTTTCAACATAAAAGCAACTGATCACGAAATAGGCTTATCTTATAAATTACAAAACGTAAAAATAATGGACGAAGGAGAAGCAACTGCAAATGGTAAAAAACTTCTTGACATTATAAGAAGTTTAAAAGACGAAGAAGTAACACTAGAAACGGTAAATAATTACCTTTACATAAAACAAAAAAACTCAAAATACAAACTTCCTATGTATAAATTTGAAGATTTTCCAAAATTTCCTAACGTAGAAGGAAAAAATAAATTTGAAGTTGATGCAGTAATGTTTGGAAGAAGTCTTAAAAAAATCTTACCAAGCATAGATGGAAATAATCCAAAATTTGAACTAAACGGCGCATTTATCGATATAAAGCAAGATTACATAAATATAGTTGGAACAGATACAAAAAGATTAAGCTTGTTTAAGTTAGAAACACAAACTCAGAGCGAATTTTCTTTAATAATTCCTAAAAAAGCCATTTCTGAGATACAAAAATTGTTTTTTGACAAGATAGAAATTTATTACGACGAAAATACTCTTATCGCACAAAGTCAAAATTTTGAGTTTTTTACAAAGCTAATAAATGGAAAATTTCCTGATTATAACAGAGTTATCCCGCAAGAGATTAAAAAACGTTTGAAATTAAATAGAGATAAAATGATAGAAGGTATCAAAACTATATCGATTATTTCTGATTCTATGAAGATAATTTTTGCCCCTTCTACCATAACTTTTGAAAGTATAGTTGAAGACAACTCGGAAGCCAAAACGGTTGTCGATTTTCAAACTGGACTTGATGAGGAAATTTCAATCGGCATAAAAAATAGATTTTTACTAGATTTTTTAACAAATATCGAAGAGAGCGAATTTGAACTTGGTTTTAATGACTCAAATTTAGCATTTACAGTTAGCTCAAACGAGCTAAAAACGGTCATTATGCCAATAAATTTATAAGGATTTTAAATGGATAAAAATTACGGTGCGGATAATATTAAAGTTTTAAAAGGTCTTGAAGCGGTTAGAAAACGTCCTGGAATGTACATCGGAGATACGAATATAAACGGACTTCATCATATGATTTATGAAGTTGTAGATAATTCTATTGACGAATCAATGGCTGGATTTTGTGATACGATAAACATAGAACTTACTCGTGAAGGATCAGCTATCATATCTGATAACGGGCGTGGAATTCCAGTTGATATTCACCCAACTGAAGGAATTTCAGCTGCTACTGTTGTTTTAACTGTTTTGCACGCTGGTGGAAAATTTGATAAAGATACATATAAAGTTTCAGGTGGTTTGCACGGCGTTGGAGTTTCGGTAGTAAATGCACTTTCAAAAAAGTTAGTCGTAAATATAAAACGCGACGGAAAGCTTCATCGTCAAGAATTTTCAGCCGGAATTCCTCAAAGTGATCTTGAAGTAATTAAAACGACAAATAAAACTGGTACAGAAGTCGAATTTTGGCCCGATGATACGATTTTTGAAGTTACAGAATTTGATAGAAACATACTTACGAAGCGTTTTCGTGAATTAGCTTATTTAAATCCAAAAATTACGATAAATTTTAAAGATGCTCGTGATGGTTTTAGTGAAATTTACCATTTTGAAGGCGGTTTGGAAAGCTTTGTAACAGATATGAATAAAGCCCAACCTGTTAGTAAAGCTGTGTTTTTTAGTGGTGGCGAAGAAGATGTTATAGTTGATTTTGCATTGATGTATAACGATATTTATAGTGAAAATTTGCTAAGTTTTGTCAATAATATAAAAACTCCAGACGGTGGAACGCACGAAGCTGGATTTCGCACTGGATTAACTCGCGTAATAACAAACTACATTCAAGCTAATGCCGCAGCCCGCGAAAAAGATACAAAAATAACAGGTGATGACATTAGAGAAGGTCTTATAGCCGTTGTTAGTGTAAAAGTTCCAGAGCCTCAGTTTGAAGGTCAAACGAAAGGAAAGCTTGGTTCTAGTTACGTTAAACCAATCGTTCAAAAGATGGTTTTTGAGGTTTTAACAAAATATTTTGAAGAAAATCCAATTGAAGCGCGCGCTATAATGGAAAAAGCTTTGATGGCAGCTCGTGGTCGCGAAGCAGCTAAAAGAGCACGCGATTTAACTCGTAAAAAAGATGTTTCTAGTGTAGGAACTTTGCCTGGAAAATTGTCTGATTGTCAAAGTAAAGATGCGACTATAAATGAGCTTTATTTGGTTGAGGGAGATTCGGCTGGTGGATCTGCAAAACAAGGAAGAGATAGAGTTTTTCAGGCTATTTTGCCGTTAAAAGGTAAAATTTTAAATGTTGAAAAATCTCGTTTAGATAAGATTTTAAAATCTGATGAAATCACAAATATGATAACAGCACTTGGTTGCGGAATAGGTGATGAGTTTGATAATGAAAAATTAAGATACCATAAAATAATAATTATGACCGATGCTGATGTCGATGGTAGCCATATCCAAACGCTTCTTTTGACGTTCTTTTTTAGGTTTTTAAATCCGCTTGTTGCAAATGGACATATATATTTAGCTCAGCCACCTCTTTATCGTTATAAAAAGGGTAAAAAAGAAATTTATCTAAAAGACGAGAGGGCTTTGAATGAATTTTTAATAGAAACTGGCATTGAAGGCGTTTCATTTGATAATATCGGAAATGCGGATTTGATTGATTTTTTAAAGATTGTAGCGGCCTATAGAAGTGTCTTAAAAGAGCTTGAAAAACGCTTCAACGTTTTATCAGCTGTCAGATATATGATAGAAAATCCAGATATAGTTTCAAAAAGTTATAGCGAAATTTTTGAAATTTTAAAAACTTATTTACAATCTATGGGACACAATATTTTAAATTCTTACGTCAGCGAAGATGGGGTTAGAATTTACGTTCAAACTCAAAGCGGATTAGAAGAGTTAATCGTAGATGAGAATTTACTAACAAATCCCCTTTACGAAGAGGCTCTTTATATCAGTCAAAAGATAAAAGAACGCGGTGTAAATTTAGATGGCGACGTGCTTGATGTGCTTGAAGAAGTTGAAAAAAATGCAAAAAAAGGCGCGTATATTCAGCGTTATAAAGGTCTTGGTGAAATGAATCCAGAACAGCTTTGGGAAACGACAATGAATCCAGAAAATAGACGTTTGTTAAAAATCGATATAAATGACGCAATTAGCGCTTCGGATACGTTTAATTTATTTATGGGCGATGAGGTCGAACCAAGAAGAAATTATATTCAAGATCATGCAAAAGACGTAAAACACTTGGATGTGTAAGTTAAATAAGGATAAAAAATGAGTGAAGAAAAAAGATACGGCGAGAAAATTTTGAGCGAATTTGATGTGGAAAAAGATTTGGAAGTTTGGGAAAATAAACACGAAAGGGATTATAAAATCAAGATAACTTTGCCTGAATTTTGTTGTCTTTGCCCTCGCTCTGGTTATCCTGATTTTGCGACTATTTATTTAGAATATATGCCGGATAAATTCGTAGTTGAGCTAAAAGCGTTGAAACTATACATAAATAGTTTTATGAACAAAAACATCAGCCACGAAGATAGTATAAACGAAATTTACGGTGTTTTAGAAAGTAAATTAAAACCAAAATTTATGAAAATAACGGGCGATTTTAACCCGCGCGGAAATGTCCATACGGTTATTGAGATTTCTTCACAAAATTCTAGCAAATGTTCTTTTGAGCCAAAAGATAATGGAAATTTAAATTTTGTAGCGGTTGAAAATACGATTGCAGCTACTTACAATGAGCCAAAATTTCAAAGAAAAAATTTTGACAAAAGACAAAGTAAAAGTCGTGATACTAAACGAGATGAAAGAAGACCCACTAAATTTTCAGAAAATGGCTTTAAAAAAGATAAATTTCAAGATAAACCAAAAAAAAGTGGCAGTAAAGAAGGCTTTAAAAAACCGCAATTTAGCGGTGAAAAACTTCCAAGAGTAGTTAAAAAAGACAGATAATGTTAAGCGCAAAACTAATCGAGCATATTTTCAAAGCCGCTTCCATATCGCGTTGGAATGACTACCCGAAGATGACAAATTTAGTTGAGCTAGATAAACAAGCTCATAAATTTATCATCGCTTATTTTATCGCTAAAATCGAACGAAATGTCGATATGAATTATATAATTGAGGCTGGAATTTTTGATTTTTTAGCGCGTGTCGTGGTTACTGATATACGCCCTGATGTATTTCATCAAATACAAAAACAAAAAAAAGAGCAGGTTAATAGCTGGGTGCTTTGTGTGCTTGAAAATTTGGTTAAAGATATTGATGATGGCGAATTTTTGCAAAGATTTAGGTCGTATTTGTTACAAGATGATGAAAAACATCAAAAAGAGCGACTGATCTTAAAGGCAGCAAGCTATCTGGCGACCCGCTGGGAATTTTCAATAGTCTATCAAACAAGTCAATTTTTAAGCGATATTGAAGATTTAAAAAATAAAGTTGATGAGGAGATGGAGGATTATTACGAATTAATCGGGGTTCGTAAAATCGCTATGAATCAAAAACTAGCTAAAATAATCGATTTAAGCGGTCGCTTGCGTTTTCAAAAACGCTGGGCGCAAACGCCAAGAATACCTGAAACAGCTGTTTTGGGGCATATGTTAGTTGTTGCTATTTTGAGTTATTTTTACTCTTTAAAGGTCAAGGCTTGCGCAAAAAGGCTGGAAAATAACTTTTTTTGTGCATTATTTCACGATCTTCCAGAAAGCCTCACAAGAGATATTATAAGTCCCGTAAAATACGGTATAGAGGGTTTAAATGAGATTATTTGCGAATATGAAATGCGCTTAATTGATGAGAGAATTTTACCATTTGTACCAGAGAGTTTTAGAGATGAAT
Source organism: Campylobacter sp. (assembly GCA_052170535.1). GTDB lineage: Bacteria > Campylobacterota > Campylobacteria > Campylobacterales > Campylobacteraceae > Campylobacter_A. The sequence goes on from JBQNAH010000009.1 coordinate 45,495, forward strand.
TTAGCTACATTTTAGGTATAAGAAAAGATGGTGAAAAATTCGTAAAAAACGAGTTTGAAAACCGCATTTATGAGAAAAAGCCGATATTTCACGAAGGCACAATGGAAAATGTAAATGATGATAAATTTAACGCCATTGACGGCAAGGCACTTAAATATTGTGATAAACTTGCGGCTTATTTTGAGGCTGGAATTTCGATAAGCTATGGCGTAAAGTCAAAAGAGCTCATTGATGGATTTAAAAATATGGATAATTTTTTCGCAGAACAACCAAACATAGACGGAGTAAATTTTGCTAAAATTTGCGAGCAATTTAAGGCACATTTTTCTTTGTAGTTAGTAAAACTCCCTTTCAGATGGCTGCGGCACACACTTAATCCGAGTGCTCTGCTGTGTTCCCACCCTGAAGCGGTGCTCGTAAAAAGCATTGCACAGGTCTAAAAAGGAGCAGGCGTATTTTATTAAAAATTTACTTAAAATCAATTTAGGTTAAGGTATGAAAAGTAAGATAAAATTTAAATTTCTCTCTTTTTTTAGGGAATTTTTTATTTATCATCATCGTTCTTTGGAATTTCGTGCAAAAGTTTTTGCCGCCATAATTGCAGCAAAACTTAATCCAGATGAGGAAGATTTTGAAAATTTATATGAAATTTCAAACGAAATTTACAAAAATGACGAAAATAGAAAACGCGTTTTGATACAGACCACGCGTGAATATGTTTCTAGGGTAAAGAAAAAAGATCCGATAACTTTGGATTCGCTTTTATTAGTTATCGATCAGTCTATAAAATCAAATAAACGATACGCTTCAAAGATAGATTTCGAGCATCTTCGTCGCCTGATGGATAGCAATGAGGAGGAGAGTTTAATACAGCAAAGAGTTTATGATTTTTTGCTTTATGAGGTCAAAACTTACGCGCCAAATCGGTAATTAATCGAAATTTCTAAGTTTGATTTGTAGTTTTGTATCGATTTTATCAAAATTTAAACTATTTTTAGGAGCGTTTAGATTGCCAAAATTTTCACCTGTATTGAGAAAATTTTGCAGATAATAAATACCTTTGTAGCCGCTGTTTTGTAGAATTTTCGCCATTTTGTTTATTTCATTTTCATTTATCAAATCCGCATAAACGCTTGTTCTGACCTCAAAATTTACATTTGAATTTATCAAATAAGTAAGCGTTTTAATAAATTCATCATATAAATTTGAAGCAGTAATTTTCATAAAATTTTCTCTTAATGCTTTAAAATCAAGTGCTACGTAATCGATTAAACTTTGTTCAATAGCCGTTTTTAAAACAGCTAAATTTGAGCCGTTCGTGTCTATTTTCAGATCGAAATTTCTATCTTTGACTTCCTTTGCAAGGTCTAAAAAATGGCGATTTATGCTACATTCTCCACCGCTAAAAACTATACCGTTTAATTTCCCAACCCTTTTATCTAAAAATTTTAAAAACTCGTCTTTGCTTATTTTGCCAGGACTTGTTACAATATCTTTGTTATAGCAGTAAATGCACCGCATATTACACCCCACAAACCACGCAATAGCAGCCGTTTTGTCAGGATAATCAAGTGTAGTAAAAGGTGTAATTGAGTAAAGTGGAAAATTTTGTTTCACAAAATCGGTTTTATCTTTTCACTAAATTTAACACGCTCTTTGTGTTCGCCTTTTTTGCCTAGATTAAAGCTTTCAACCGGACGATGATAGCCCATAACGCGCGTATATACGACACATTTAGTGCGTTTTTTCTCTAATAAATTTAAAATTTCCTTATCACTCATAAGTTATTCCTTGAAAATTGGTATCAAAAAAGTATAGTTTTTATTGCTTATTTTATGCTTAAATATGTTAGACTACTGCAAGAGCTTTATTTGTATTAGATAATAAAATGTAAATAAATAATATTAAGCAAAAAGATGATAACATTAAAGTTACATTTACAAAAAAAGGATAAAAAATGGCAAGTGTAAAATTTCAAGGTAATGAAATCAAGCTTGAAGGCGATGAAATTTTTGTAGGATCTTACGCCCCAGAGGTTAGTTTGGTGGCGCAGGATTTGAGTGAATTTAAAGTCGGTGGCAACAAAGGCATCGAAATTTTAGTTACTTTGCCGTCTTTGGACACGAGCGTTTGTGCTAACGAAACGCGAAAATTTAACGAAAAAATGGCTAACAAAGGTGCGATTAGATTAGTTGTTATATCCGTGGATTTGCCATTTGCTATGGGTAGATTTTGCCTTGGTTCTGGCATAGAAAATTTAAAAGTCGGCAGCGATTTTAAAAGTAAAGAATTTGGTAGAAAATATGGCGTTATTTTAAGCGATGGCGCTTTATCTGGACTTTTGGCTCGCACCGTTTTTGTTCTAAGAGATGGCGTTGTCATACATAAACAAATCGTTGCGAATTTAGAAGACGAGCCAAATTACGATGCTGTTTTTGAAGCTATAAAAAATTCTGGCGGATGTGGTTGCGGTTGCATTTAAATTTAAACATAGATCGAATTCTTTAATTAAATTCGATCTAAAAATCACAATATCATCGCGCCAATTAAGCCACCTATGATAAGTGGAATGTTAAAAAATATAAATGTCGGCACACACGTATCGTAAATGTGATTGTGCTGTCCGTCTGCGTTTAATCCAGACGTCGGTCCAAGAGTACTGTCACTAGCTGGGCTTCCAGCGTCGCCAACTGCGGCGGCTACGCCAACTAGCAGGATTATCGCAGCAGGTGAAAATTCAAGTGAAAGAGCGAGCGGAACATAAATCGAGGCTATTATAGGTATAGTGCCAAAACTCGTTCCTATCCCCATTGTGATTAAAAGTCCGATTATTAGCATTAGCAAAGCGCCTCCGAATTTTCCGCCCGAAATGTTGCTTGCGAAATTCACGAGCTCTTCTATACCGCCACTCTCTCTTAAAATCGTTCCATAGCCGGCGGCAACGAGCATAATAAAAGCGATAAATCCCATCATTGCAAGCCCCTTATCCATTGTTAAATCTATATTTTTATAAGCAATTCCGCCAAAAATAATCATAACAAGCAAACCAATAAGTGCACCAAGTGGCATAGACGAAGTGTAAATTTGAATGCCAAATGCCACTATCGCACCGCCTAAAACAGCCCATTCTTTTTTCGTCATTTTTAAATTTTCTTTATCATAATCTACATTAGTTGATAAATTTTTATACTCTCTTGGACGAGAATAAAATATAAAAACAGCCAAAAATAGACCAACTAACATAGACGCTCCGCCTATCCACATAACTTTTGAAATGTCGTTTATGCTTACGATTAAGCCGTTATTTTCGAGCTCTTTTTTTATGATATTGTGAAAAATCAGTCCAAATCCGACGCTAAGAGTTACGTAAGGGGCTTTTAAGCCAAATGTCAGCGCGCAAGCTACGGCTCTGCGGTCCAAACCAATTTTATTCATCAATGCTAATAAAGGTGGGATTAAGATAGGAATGAAAGCGATATGAACTGGTATTAAATTTTGTGAAAAACAAGCGATTGCAGCTATGCTTAATGCAAAAATGCTGCGTTTTTGACTAAGAATTTTACTAATTGTGTTAATCAAAATAGCTGTTAAATTCGTATTTGCGATTGCGGCTGCTAACGCGCCTAGTAAAATATAGCTAAGAGATGTTTCTAAATTTCCCTTCATACCGTCTATCAAAACCGAAATTGTTTTAGTCAATGCGTCAAAAAATTCCGTAAATCCACTAAAACCGTGGTAAGTTATCAGTCCTGCGACGATGGCTGAAACTAGAATAGAAAGCATTATGTTAAAACGCAACAAACAAAGTGCTGTCATAACCAAAATGCTTATTACAACTGGATTAGTAAGCATAAAAATCCTTTTGTTAAATTTTCGTTTGATTATAGCGAAATATCATTTTGGTTTTATAAAATTTGTGTTTATTGTGGGTAAATTCGTAAAATTTACCCAAAGTGTGTTTAAAATCGCAATATATAATTACCTAACTCTTATGCCAATTTGTGGTCTAACGTCGTTTTGCCTGTTGTAGTCGTTGTATGCGTCATTGTAACCGTCATTATAGCCATCGTTATAGTTTTGGTAATTTTGATAGTCTTGACCTGCGCGCGGATCATAAACGTTGTTTTGTCTAAAATCTCGTTGGTAGTTCTTTCTGTTGTAATTTTTTCTAAAACCATTGTTTGCTGGCTCGTCTATGATTATCATTATGTCAGAATTTGATAGCAAATTGTTGCATTGCTCGCCGTAATCGCAATTTTTCTTTTTGTGTTTGTTCGGTATTATTATCATTTTATTATTGTTATATCCGTCGTAAGCGAGTGCTGAATTTAAACCAAATGTTAAAAAAATAGCCACCAAAATCGCTTTTTTCATAGCAAATCCCCTTTTGTTGAATTGTTGACGTATTATAGTATAAATTCTAAAATAAAGTAAAATTTTAGTATAAATACATTACAATCTTACAAATTTTTATAGGAGTTATGAATGACAAAAATGTTTTCAAATGGTTTAACCAAGGCAGTTGCTTTATCATTGCCTTTTCTTTTGACAGGTTGTATGTCGTCCATGAGTATGGGCTCAAGCAGTGCTAAAACGACTGCTACTGGTTCAGCTGGCGGAGCAAATTCGCAAAATGCTAATGCGGAGCTTCAAAGATGTGATCAATCCTTAGGTACGGTTACGATTTACGAAGATAGAGATTCTGATTGGTATACCGTTTTGACAAGGGATTATAGATTGCCTTCTACGATTCCAGTTATCAGACTTTTAGCTCAACAATCAAATTGTTTTGTTATCGTTGAACGTGGCAAAGCGTTTAATCAAATGATGGAAGAGCGCGCTTTAATGCAGTCTGGCGAGCTTAGACAAAATTCAAATTTCAAAAAAGGTCAAATGGTAGCAGCTGATTATACTATCACGCCTTCAGTAACGTTTAGTGCGGGCAATACGGGCGGTGTCGGTGGTGTTGTTGGCGCTTTATTTGGTAGTTTGGCAGGCGCGGTAGCTGGCGGATTTACTACAAGCGATGCGAGTACAGTTTTAACTCTTATAGAAAATCGTTCAGGCGTACAACTTGCCGCAGCCGAAGGAAGTGCAAGAAATAGAGATTTTGCAGGTCTTGGCGCTTTATTTGGCGGTTCAGCAGGCGGAGCGCTTGGTGCGTATTCTAAAACACCAGAAGGTAAGGTTATCGTAGCTGCATTTACAGATTCTATGAATAATTTGATACAAGCCGTTAAAAATTATAAAGCTCAAAGCGTAAAAGGCGGTCTTGGAGCTGGCGGAACGCTTAAAGTCGGCGAATAATCTATCTTGTAAGCCAAATTTTGGCTTACAATTTTAAACTACATATCTTACTTCTTTAAAACCCGAATTGTAGCTGTAATTTAGAAAATTCTTGGTAAAATCTTTTCAAATAAACAACAAAGGACAAATTTTGAGAAGTGATGCAATTAAAAAAGGCTATACAAAAGCGCCACATAGGTCGCTTCTGCGTGCGACAGGCTTAAAAGATGAGGATTTTGACAAGCCGTTTATAGGGGTCGCAAACAGTTTTATCGAGATTATTCCAGGGCATTTTTTCTTAAACAAATACGCTGAAATTTTAAAAGACGAAATTCGCAAAAACAACTGCATACCGTTTGAATTTAACTGTATCGGCGTTGATGACGGCATTGCTATGGGGCATAGCGGTATGCTTTATAGTTTGCCAAGTCGCGAAATCATCGCAAATTCTATCGAAACTGTTATGAACGCTCACAAACTTGATGCTTTAGTTTGTATGCCAAATTGCGATAAAATCGTTCCTGGAATGCTTATGGGGGCTTTACGCGTTAATGTTCCTACTATATTTGTAAGCGGTGGTCCTATGAGAAAAGGCTACACCAAAAGCGGTCAGCCTATCGATCTTGCGACAGCTTTTGAAGCCGTGGGAAAATTTGAAACAAAGCAGATAAGTGAAGATGAACTCAAAGATATAGAATGTAATGCTTGTCCAAGCGGTGGAAGTTGCTCTGGAATGTTTACTGCAAATTCTATGAATACGCTTTGCGAGGCTATGGGGATCGCGCTAAAAGGCAACGGTACGATTTTGGCTCTTACAAAAGAGCGCGAGAAGCTCATAAGGCAGGCTGCGCGTAGAATTTGCGAAATAGCCTTGGATGATAAATTTAAAATACGAAATATAATCAATAAAAAATCCATACAAAACGCTCTGGTCGTCGATATGGCAATGGGTGGTAGTTCAAATACGATTTTACACATTTTAGCTATCGCGCGAGAGGCTGGGGTTGATTTGCAAATTTCAGAATTTAACCAAATTAGTCAAAAAATAGCTCACATCGCTAAAGTAAGTCCTAGTTTGCCAAGCGTTCATATGGAGGATATTGAGCGTGCTGGTGGATTGAATGCGATTATAAATGAAATTTCGTGCCAAGATGGTGGTTTGTTTGATTTGAGCGCGATGACGGTAAATGGCGAAACTATCGGTCAGCGGGTCGGTGTTAGTAAAATAGCTGATGAAACGGTTATTCATAAGGTTGAAAATGCCTATTCAAAAGTTGGCGGATTAGCGATTTTGTTTGGAAATTTAGCCGAGCAAGGCTGTGTTATCAAAACCGCCGGAATCGTTGGCGAGTGGAAATTTAGCGGTAAAGCAGTTTGTTTTAATAGCCAAGATGAGGCGATAAATGGCATAACTAGCGGCAAAGTAAGCAAAGGCGATGTCGTTGTTATCCGCTATGAAGGACCGCGCGGAGGACCTGGAATGCAAGAAATGCTAAGCCCTACTTCTCTCATTATGGGGCGTGGTTTGGGTGCTGATGTCGCACTTATAACAGATGGTAGATTTTCTGGCGCGACGCGTGGACTTAGTATCGGACACGTGAGCCCAGAAGCTGCTGAAGGCGGTATGATAGGGCTTTTAAAAGATGGCGATATTATCGATATAGACGTTCATAACTACTCTATTAACGTGCGTTTAAGTGATGATGAAATTTCTAAACGAAAGGCGGAATTTGAGCCTGTCAAAAAGGATTTGGATTCAAAATGGCTACGTCAATACCAAAAGCTCGTAACAAACGCAAGCAATGGAGCGATTTTGGAAGCTTAAATTTAGGCGATTTGCCTAAATTTCAAGTGGCTTTGGCTCATCGTAGTAAAATCCTTGCGATGCGTTTATGCCAAGCTCATCGACGATGTCGGCTATCTCTTTTGATGATACGAATTCGGCGATAGTTTTTAAATTTGTTTTTTTAGCAAATTCTACGATTAATCTAACCACATCAAGCATTTGTGGATTTTTGTCTATGTTTTTAATTAGTGATCCATCGATTTTAACCGTATCGGCTTTAAGTTTGACTAGGTATTCAAAATTTGAATACCCACTTCCAAAGTCATCTATGGCTATACCAACGCCCATTGACTTGATCTCTTCTATAAATTCAGCTATTTCATCGAAATTTTCTATGCCTTCGTCTTCAACTATTTCGACAACTAAGCGGTTACAAAGCTGCGGATATTCTTTTAGCTTCTCTTTTAAGAAATTTACAATATTTGGCGATAAAATGTCTTCTATCGAGAAATTTAAGCTAAATCTTTCGTTGTTTTTAGAAAAATATCTAAATGTCTTTTCGATAACTATTTTTGTTAGTTTCGGATACAGTTTTGTGCTTTTGGCGATCTCTAAAAACACAAAAGGCGACACGATTTTCCCTTCTTCGTCTATCATACGAACTAGGCATTCGTATTTCATTATTTGCTTTGTTTTATTATCAATAATGCCTTGTTTAAAAACAGTGATTCTATCTTCTTCAATCGCTTTTTTTAGTGATTGAGTGATTTTGACATTTTTCATTAAAATTTCTTTTTTATTGCTGAAATTTACTACGTACGTTTCGCTGGCTTTTGCGTAATCTTTTGCCATTTCTGATGTGATAAAAAAGCACGTTTCCTCCGATACGCCAAATACCAAATCTATCTCGAATTTATTGTCATTTATGTAGATTGGATTTGTTTTAAAATGATCAGCAAGTTCAAAGCAAAATTTGCTAAGACTTTGGGCATTCCAAGCGTCTTTTTTTCCAAGAAGCGCGAAGTTATCGCTGTTTAGTTTGTAAAGTTGCAAATTTTTATTTGTTATTAACCGTAAAATTTGTCTTGAAATTTCGACTAAAATTTCATCTCCGACCGAAAAGCCGTAATATTCGTTGATGTGTTTAAATTTAGATATATCAAACGACGCTACGACCGAGTTAGCAAGGTCTTTGTTTATATCTTCTATGAGGGCTGTTCTGCTTGGAAGATTTGTTAGTCCGTCTTGTAAATTTGCTTGTATTTTCTTGCTTTGATTTACGACATCGGTTATGTCGTTGGCTATGCCGATGTATTCTTTTATCTCGCCTTTTGTATCTAGGATAGGAATTATCGTGGTTTTTATGTAATATTCTTCGTTATTTTTGCTTAAATTTTTAAAAATTCCCTGCCACATTTTATTTGTTTGAATGTTGCTCCAAGCCTCTTTGTATATGTCCGATTTTACCTTTGGATGTCTGACAAGTTTATGCGTCTTGCCTATAAGCTCACTTGAAGTGTAGCCTGAAATTTTGCAAAATGCGTCATTTACGAAGGTTATCACGCCAAATTTGTCTGTTTTTGAGAGCACGCTTGATATATCGACAGCATTTTTGTATTGATTTAAAAAGAGCAAATTCTCATTTCTTTCGCGCTCTCTTTCGTTTTTGGCTTCTATGGCTTGATTCATATCGTTAGCAAGTGAGCGAAATTCCTTAAAAACGACTTCGTTTATCGGGATTAGTTTATTTTCGTTGTGTGCTTGTGAAAAAAAGTTTAAAAATCTTGAAAATGTGTTATCAAATATGATTTTAACGAAAATATTTATGATAAAAATGATGGCTAAAACAAACATCAAATAGAAAATATAGGCTAAAATTTTGTTAATAAAATCGTTTTTGATTATTTTTTGCTCGGCTTGCACTTTGCTCATTAAAGTATCAGTAAAAAATCCGATGCTTAAAGCCCAGTCAAATTCAGGCATATCGCTTACGTAAGCTATAACTCCGTATTGTTTATTGTTGGTGTTTTTGTCTTTTTCGTAAGTTCTCTCTAAAAATCCGTCTTTTTGAAGATTGCTTATGACAGAGAGGACGTTTTCGCTATCTTTTGCTATGACTTCGGTATAAAATTTCGTCTTTTCTATGTTGGTATTGTTGTTAAAATTTGAGAACAAAATCTCGTTTTTGCTCTTGTCGAATATGTAAATATACTCCTCTTTGTTTGTTTTTATGCTACTTATTATGTTTTCTACATTTTTAGCGAAATTTTTCTTTATGCTTCTGACGTCGTATGAGTATAAAATCAAAATTTTAGCCTCTTCGGCGCGGATAGCGTAGGTTAAAACCTTAGTTTTGTTGTCTTCTAGTAGATACTCTTTTTTACTTGCTATCTCGGGATTATCGATGAATTTTTTAATGTCCTCTTTTTTAAATGCAAACGGTGTCAAAATTCCTTCACCATCAAGTTTGTAGATAGAATGCATCCCAGTCCTATCTTTAAGTTGAAAATTTTGTTTAAGTTCGCTTAAAATGTCATTTTGAGATTTTATATCTTTGAGCTTAGTAAATAGAGAATTTGCCATTAGTTTCGAGCTTAAAAGCTGTTGTTTGCCAGAATTTCCAAAAAAAGATTTTAAATTTTCATAGTTGATTAGCAATACTCCGTGAAGCCTGCTGTTTGAGCTTTGAATATTATCTTTTTCGTGTTGAGTGAATTGTTTTAGAGTGTTTTCCGATGTTAATTTTAATAATTTATAATCATTTACGATGCTAAATATCGCAACAAAAAGTATGGAAACAAACGACGTTGCTACGAGGCTATAAAAGAAAACTTTTATCAGTGATAAATTTTTATTTTTTAACAAGATCAAACTCCAAATTTAGAGTAAAATTTACTAAATCCTACTATTTTTTTCATTAAAAAATAGTGAAATTTTAAAAATGTAACTAAATATATAAGTTATGCGTATAAATTTTAGCCATTTAAAATTCAAAAAAGTGTGTTTTGTTTTGGTTTTATTATGAAGCTTTTTCTATGAAGTGGTGAGTTTCCAAATGCAAAAATAGACTCAATGTGCGCTTTTGTTCCATAGCCTTTGTGTGTTTTGAAGCCAAAATTTGGATAAATTTTATCCCACGCACACATAAGTTTATCTCGACTAACCTTAGCCAAAATGCTTGCAGCCGATACTTCGGCAATTTTGCTATCGGCTTTTATTATCGTTTTTATGCCTGTGCCGTAATTTGCGTTGCCGTCGTAAATAAGCTCAAAATCTTTAAAATAATCTTTAAATAAATTTAACGCACGCTTTAAACATTGGCTTAATCCAAATTCGTCGATTTGCTCGTTTGAAAAATATACGATTAAAAATTTAGAATTCGTTATTATTTGCTTATACAGCTCTTCGCGCCGTTTGGCGGTTAGCTTTTTTGAGTCGTTTAGTCCGCAAACTGGTTTTAACAACACGCACGCAGCTATCGCCATACAGCCAGCTAATGCTCCGCGTCCAGCTTCGTCAATTCCGCAAATTTTCACTTTTATCCTTTATTTTTCGTGATTTTATCATAAATTATGAATATTTTTTAAATTAAAGCATATTTTTTTCGATATAAAATATTTTTTTAAGTTTAAATTAGATAAAATCACAATTCCAAAAAATATTTGCTTTGCGGGAATAGCTCAGGGGTAGAGCACAACCTTGCCAAGGTTGGGGTCGCGAGTTCGAATCTCGTTTCCCGCTCCATTTTTGGTTTTGGATAGGGAATTTTGCCCGGGTGGCGGAATGGTAGACGCAAGGGACTTAAAATCCCTCGGTATTTTTTACCGTACCGGTTCAAGTCCGGTTTCGGGCACCATAAACTTTTAGGCGACATAGCCAAGTGGTAAGGCATGAGCCTGCAAAGCTTTGATCCTCGGTTCGAATCCGAGTGTCGCCTCCAAAATGTAAGAGGCAATTAAAATGCGATATGTCGTGTTATTTTTATCGGTCGTTTTTTTGATGGTTGGTTGTTCCAACACCTGGAATGGCTTGAAAGAAGATGCCAACAAAGCTGTTGAATGGTCAAAAGAGAAAGTTAATAGTGGTGCATCTTACATAAAAGAAAAGACTGAATAGTTCATTTTATCGGGAGATGGCTGAGTGGTCGATAGCGGCGGTCTTGAAAACCGTTGAGGTTAATAGCCTCCAGGGGTTCGAATCCCTTTCTCCCGGCCACTACTACTCTTAAAATATATCTTTAGATACCTGCATTTCAGCATTTTTAAGCAGTTTATATCATTGTATTTTTGTCTCAAATTTCGGACAATTTTATTTTGTTACACCAAATTTGGATTTCTGTTACATCGTTTGCTTATTAGATTAGGAGTTTGCAATGACTTCTAAATTAATAACTAAAATCAAAAATAGACCAAGCTACTACTATTTCGACAAAGCCTTGAAAAATGATAAAATTATCACCGTCAAGTATTGTTTGTTTACGGATAATGAGTTTGAAGCCAGCCATCGCTTTAAAAATAAAAAACGAAGCCGATAATAGACGCAATCCTACTCAAACCAAAAATTTTATCGATTTACCGTTAAGATACAAGATACGCAACATTCAGAAAAATATTAAAAATAAATCGCATCGACTATCAACGACCGAACATAAAGAAATATTTGAAAAAGTTATATCGGGTATTTATGGGATTACCAAAGCCGACAACGATATGTTGGTCGATAAAAAAGAATGTCAAGGAAACGATAGACTAAAGAAAACGCAAAAATCGATAAAATTTATCGATATTGCTTCCAGATACGCTCAAAACGAAAGTAAGAAGTCAAACAGTAAAAATACCGGATACTATCAGAGGGTAGCCAAAGCGCTCGACATTTATTTTAAGCACAAGCAGATAACCCAAATTTCTTATCAGGACTGCGAGGATTTTCAATTACACCTCTTAAATAATAAAAGGCTTAACAAAAAGACCATCAATAACTACACGTGCTACGCAAGTAGAATGTTTGATTATGCTATCAAAATAGGACTTATCTCTCAAAATCCGTTTAAGCTTTTAAGTTCGTTTAAAATTTCCAAAGATCAAAAATCGCCGAAGGATAATTTTAGCATGGACGAACTGGCTAAGATTTTTAAGACGGATAAAAAAGAGCTGAAAGATTATATGGCATTTGCCTTGCACACCGGACTTAGGCTTAGCGAAATTTGGAGCTTAGATGAAAGTAGCGTAAGCGAGCGAGACGGAATTAAATTTATCAAAGTTCAAACTGCCAAGCAAAAAGGCGGAGACGTTAAATTTAGAGAGCTGCCGATACATAAAAATATATATCGTCTAAGCGATATGAAGTGGTTAACGAAAATAAAAAAAGGTAAAAGCGATTGTAATTATCTTGGAAAAAGGCTTAACAAACATATTCATGCCGTTTTACCGGACTCCAACGTAAGCTTTCATAGACTAAGGGCAAATTTTGCGTCCGCTATTAACAATTACTCCTTAGAAAATGGTTTTACGGATGTTACTTCGGTGCTACTCGGGCACGCTACCGATCTAGCAACAGACGTATACGCCAAAGATATCTCGCTAAAGGCAAAATTAAAAGCAATGGATGGATTAAATGCATTTTCAAATCTATAATTTGGCAAAAAGAGGTGAAATATGAAGAAAGAGATTTTAAATTTACTTGACGAGAAAAACGTGGACTTCGGTAGGCTTTCTGAGTTTTACTCTGGCGTAAAAAAGGCTTTTATAAACAAAATAGACAATATCAAGATGGGCTTTATCGGAAACACCCTAGATAAGGAGCAGCTTGAGAGAGATATGGACTATTGCGTAAAGAATTATGCCAGAAATGCAAAAGACAAAGATAAATGGCTAAAAAGAGCGGATATTTTAAAAAAATAAACAACTCAATGCCTACCAAATATTACATTCAAGTCGTTTTCAAAGATACTGCAATAAAAATTCAAAGCATTATGAATTCGGTTAACGAACTTGATGTGCAAAATGAGCCAAAAACAAGCGTAATAGATCTTAAAAATTACGATATACCCAAAGAAGTAATAAAGTACGGCATTTTAACGGATGAAAAAGTAAAAGGTGGCAGATTTATCAATAACCGATTTGTACCCGACAATATTGCAGGGTACTTAGAGAGCGAAACGCTTAAAAAATTACCGAAAAAGCAAAAACTAGAAATTAGTATAAATTTGAAGACCATACGCAATAAATTTATAGAGCGCGAATGTGATAAACGAGGATACACGCAAGAAACAAGGCTAAGATACATAAAAGACGTGAACCGACTAATTAAATATATGGAGGAAAATAAAATATACGAGATTGAAAAATTAGATGTAGATGAATTTCAAAACCATATATTTACAAAAAAAGATGCAAAAGGTAAAACAATAAGTAGAAAAACATTAAATAATATAATAAGTAGGTTAAGAATTTTTTTCGACTATATAGTATTAATAAAGCAAGTAAATAATAATCCATTTGAAAAACTTAGCAACTATAAAGTGGATAAAAATACAACGGATAAAAGAAATTTTACTCTCGATGAGTTAAAAGAATTATTTAGCGGTAAAAATAGCGGCATACGAAAAGAGCTACTAGATTGTTTAAGATTTCTACTAATAACTGGCATAAGAACGGAGGAATTTTATAATTTAAATAAAGATAGTTTTTGCACGGATTGCAATCATCCGTTTTTAAAGGTAAAAACTGCGAAGCAAGGTGACGGAAAGGTGTTTTATAGAAATGTGCCTTTACATCCATTATTGAAAGACCTTTATAAACACAGCTGGGTTGCAAAAATTAAAAAAGTATATTCAAACAAAGGAACTCTATCAAAAGCTCTCAATGCCGAAATAGATAAGGTAATAAAAGATAATACGGTAAGCGTCCATAGACTTAGAGGAAATTTTGCTAACGCGATTGATGAGTATTTGTGTTCCAGGGATTTTATCGAATATCAAGACACTTTAAAAAATTTAATGGGACATTCAAAAAGGCTAAGGAAAGACGATATCGAAGATCAAGTAAAATATAAAATAACCAAAATTATACTGGGTTATGCACCCGATATGACACAGGGTGCATATGCGAAGTCCGAATACATGGATGCGAAAATTTTGGCGATACAAGGACTTGACGCCTTTGAATATATTTTTGAATATTTGAATATCCCAAAAAATCAAATCGGACACGTAAAGCCTAGAAAATCTAGAAAAACAAAAAATAAACCCATCGCCATGATTGCAAAATGAAATAAGACGCCGTAATCTGCCGAATTTTGATAAAACTTAGTATGTAGACTGGGTATAAAATCGGTTTTTCGGTTTGACTGGTAGTTGCAAGCCCAAATTTAAGGCTAAATTCTAACCAAATAGCCCTGCTATTATGGCAAACAGTTCGCTTCCGGCTACCACCAGTTCGGCTCCGTCTTTTA
>JBQNAH010000010.1:0-59704 GCA_052170535.1 Campylobacter sp.
AAATATGCTACCTTTACCAAGCTGCGAGCTCACACAATACTTTATACCATTTTTGTGGCAAATGCTTTGAACCATATTTAGCCCAAGTCCAAAACCGCCCTGCACTCCATCATCTCTGACGTAACGCTTCCAAATTTTACTCGTATCTTTAATGCCGCTTCCAAAATCTTCAATCTGTAAAAATATAAAATCGTCTTTTTTGAAAAGCTTTATGTTGATTATCGAGCTTTCATTGCTGTATTTTATGGCATTGCTTAGGTTGTTATCGATTATACGGATAAGTTCTGCTTTATTAATGAAAACCTGCAAATTTGGCTCTATAAAATCATAAATTTTCACATTTTTTGACATCGCAAATCCGCGCATATATCTAGCTCTTTGATGAGAAATATCAGAAATATCTAAAATTTCAGGCTTAAAAATAATATAGCTGTGTTTGATGTAATACTCAACATCGTCATAAGTGATTTGCATCTGTTTTAGGGCCGATTCTATCCTTGCGGTGTATTTGTTTTGACTGCCAAGGAGTTGTAAATTTATGCCGATGACGCCAAGTGGTGTTTTAAGTTCGTGCATAGCGTCATTGAAAAAATTATTCATATATTTTTTTGCATTCATACAAGGCTTAATCGAATTTGCAAAAGCAAAATAAAGAGTAGATAAAATTACAACAAAACATAAACAAAGCATTGATATAGTTGCGAAAATATGCCCTATATCGCTTTGCTTTTTGCAAACAATAGTGTAAAAATTTTTACCATTTGCAAAAAACGAATCTTTATAGAAGATATACCCGTCTTGTTGCAAACTAACAAATTCTAAATCTCGTGGCAAAAATGGCAAATTTGATACGATTTTTCGGTCATTTTCGTCAAAAATAGCAAATCTATACTGCAAAAATTCTTCAAAATCACCATTTTTTATAAAATTTTCTCCTATTTTATCTTCATATCGCATAAGTTCGATAAGATTTTTTGTGTATTCGTTTTTTAAGCTTAGATTGATTATTGAATAGGCTTGTATCAAAAAAACAAGCATTATGATAATGGTTGAGATGATTAAATTTTTGAAATTTTTAAACATCTTTGATCACTATCTTATAGCCCATTCCGCGCGATGAAACGATAAAATCGCTGTGCGTTTTTTGGCGAATTTTTAAAATATACATTCTTATATCGGACTGATTTATCTCTTTATCATTCCACACCTCAGCTCTTATGGTTTCAACACCAACGAAGCTATTTTTATGATATATTAAGCATTCGATAAGATCAAATTCCTTGCTACTAAGCTCAACTTGAGCTTGATTTTTTAACAAAACTTTTTTTAATGTATCTACCGAATAATCCGCATCAATGTTGATTAAATTTTTGCTGTCTTTCCCGTGATATTTTCGCATTAATTCATTTACTCTAAGTTTCATTTCAACCAATTCAAACGGCTTTTTTAGATATTCATTACAGCCTAAATCATATCCGATTTCCATGTCGTCAATATCAACAAGCGACGTCATAATCATAATCGGAGCAGTGCAACCGATGTCTTTGGCGTATTTTATAACCTCGTGCCCGCTAATGTTTGGCACTTTGATATCTAATATCAAAAGATGATATAAATTAGTAGAAATTTTATCGCAAGCACTTTGTCCATCAGATACCTCATCTACGCTATAACCAAGACTTTGTAAAAATTCACTAACGCTTTGCCTGTAATTAAAATCGTCTTCTAAGAGTAAAATTTTCAAAATTAATCTCCAATTTTTCTCTCAATTCTAGCAAAATTTACAAATTTTACAAAGCTAGAATTTAATCTAGCTTTGCATTTTAATCAGCCAATAAATGTTTGACCAGCATAAACTATATAGTAGCGCAAAAGTATGACGCCAACAATAACGACGAAGGAATTTACAACGATATAGCCGACTTTGTAGGCGTGGTTTTTAAGTGCTGTAAGAGCAATAGTAATAGGCGTAAGAAGTCCGATACCAACAACGCCAACCCAAAAAATAACCGCCAAATATCCGCTACTAAGAGCCTGCTTTGCGATCTGAACAGAAACACCGCCTTCAAAATATAAGCCCAAAAACAACACAGCTATCAAAGGTATTTCAAACAAAACAGCCCTTAAATCAAGCATTAATAAATACTTAATATTCTCCTTATGAATTTCTTTTTTGAAAAACGCAAGCCCTACCAAAATATTTGTCGCAACACCAGAGCTAAATCCTGATGTTAAAAATAAAATCGGTAAAATTGGCGTATTCCAAAGTGGAATTTTCGTAATCGCTGACAGCAAAAAACCCGTATAAACACCAACTCCGATAGCCAATACAAAAAGTAGCGTTTCTATCGTTTTAGCAATCGGCGCAAATGAGCGAATCAGCCTAGAAATAGGTCTTAAAATCGATAAAATTTTAACACTTTCTATCTCTTTTTCAAATATAATTATCGCAAATAAAAACGCAATCGGAGTATAGCAAAGTAACAAAAGCACACCAATTGACATAACTGAGCCAAAGTTATAAAGCAATAAAATCCAATAAAAACTAAGCGGTTTGCCAAGGTCTAAAACCAAAAGAGCCAAACCTACGCAAATGGTTATTGGAGCAACGATCGCACCAGCTTTTACCATTGCGTCCCACATCGTGTCGTTTTCTTGCTTATGGTAGTTCCATTTAACAAGCAAAGCTATCATCATAGCACCTGCACTAAGTCCAGCCAAAAACAGATACACGGCTATTGGCCAAGGCCAGTAAATTTCACTGTATTGAGCCATATTTCCCCACATATTATTCATGACTTCCTCCTTTTCTATTAGCTATCATTGCCAATTTCGGCTTAGTTTTGAGTTCAGCTTTTGGAAAATAATGCGCTTTTGTGTTTAAAATTTTAAAAACTTCGCTATTTTTGTCGTTTAAATCCCCAAACGCAAGCGCATCTGTTGGACAAACAGTTACACAAGCTGGAAGCTCTCCAGCATCAACTCTGGTATCATAACAAAAGGTGCATTTACCTATCTCGCCGGTTGCTGGCTCAACGTATCTAGCATCGTAAGGACAGGCCAAAATGCAGTATTTGCAACTAACACATGTTTTGTGATCTATAAAAACAAGCCCTTCGCTAGTTTGAAAGCTAGCTCCTGTTGGACAAACACTAACGCACGGAGCGTCATCACACATTACACAACTTTGCCTTTTAAAATCCATCTTCAAATTTGGGAATTCGCCCTTCATAACCGATCTAACTTGCAAACGATATACGTTTTCTGGAACCAAATTCGCCGAGCGACAGGCGATTGAGCAAGCTTGACAGCCTATGCAAAGATTTTCGTTATGAACCATCATATATCTTTTTTTCATTATTATCTCCTTATGCCTTAACTATATCAACGCCGACATTTGTAATCATCGTAGAGCAAACTTCGCCAGCCTCAGGATTTAGTAATCTACTCTGATTTGTCCCTACGCCATTTGTTCTTTTAAGACCAGCACTTTCGTGTCCAAAACCGTGGTAAAGAAAGAGTGTGTCCTCTCTGATACCCTGCGTTATCATAATCTTGCCCTTTTCTTTTGCAAATTTGTTTTGAACGATAACGCTATCGCCATCTTTTAAACCACGTTTTTTAGCTGTTTTTGGATTGATCCAAATCGGTGCTTCACTCATTAAGTCATTTAAAAATTTCACATTTTGAGTATGTCCATTTGTATGAATAGGCGTTTTTCCGGTCATCAAACAAAGCTCGTGTCCGTCATAAACGTCCATATTTAAGGTATTTAAACAGCCATAATTTGGAAACTGCGCCTCCACATTTTGACTAAACAGCTCGATCTTTCCGCTATCTGTCTTAAATTTAACCTGAGAATCCATCAATCCATTTTCGCCAACAAACCCAGCTGCAAAAGGGTAAGTTTTAACAAATTCTTTCACACTAGCCTCTTCGCGGAACAAAATTCCAGGCACTTTCCAAGTAACGTATCCATCTTTAATAAGCTTTGATAAAAGCTCTGCATTGCCCTTTACTTGCTGCATACGCCACTCGTCCATTGTCTTGTTTGTATAAGCCTCGTCAATATTCATTTTGGCTGCAAGTTGTCTAAAAATATCATAGCCATTTTTTGTATCGCCAATTGGCTCGACAACCTTATTTCTTATCATATAAGCTGGTTTTTGTCCGGATTTATCTTCAATCCCCTCATCTCTTTCAAGATATGTGCTTTCTGGTAAAATCACATCAGCCCAAATGGCAAAATCGCTCATATAGACATCTGAACAAACTATAAAATCTAGCTTTTTCATCGCATCAATCGTCTTTTGCGTGCCAGCAACGTTTATCATTTGATTAAATCTTATGCTAAACCAACCCTTAATTGGATAAGGTTTTTCACTCAAAATCGCATCTGGAATTTCCATCAAAACTCCGTGGCTACGACTTACAAATTTATTCTTTCCGTCCTCACCAGCATAATCTAAACGCTGAATTTTAGGAACTTTTATCGCTGCATCTGGATTTGTTATCTCAGGGATTAAATCCTCACCTATTAATTTATTATATTTTTTAGCACCCTTTCCGCCAAAAATTCCACCCTTTTTCTCCCAATTTCCCATCATAGCATTTGCTGTCATTATCGCTCTTGTTCGCATATACTCAGCTTTTGTGGTTGTAGTTTTATGACCCCAATCAATAATAACTTTTGGAGCAGCTTTGTAAATTTCTTTTGCGATTCTTTCGACTGTTTTTGCCGGAATTCCAGTAATGCTTTCTTGCCAAATCGGCGTTGTATCCTTGGTTGCTTCTATAACCTTATCAAAACCAATAGTAAATTTCTCTATAAATTCCTTATCGTATGTGTCGTTTTTAATCCAAGTATGAATCAAAGCTAAAACAAAGGCAAGGTCAGTTCCTGGCTTAACAGGTAGCCATTCATCGGCTTTTGCTGCCACGACACTAAATCTAGGATCTAAAACAAGTAATTTTGTATCTTCTTTTTCAGCCATAGAGGCTAATTTTTTGGTATCACTGATAACAAGACCTTCAAAAAGGTTGTGTCCGAAATTTACTATGTATTTTGCATTACTAAAATCGCGTTTTAACTTCGCGTCGCCATACATGTGCTGACAAACCATTTGATACGTTATCGGACAACAGGAGAAATGCGAAAAACAATTTGGCGAGCCGTAAGCTGACGCAAATGTTGTCATAAGTTTATGAGTTTGACTTGATTTTGCCGTAAAAATAAAGCTTTGTGCGCCGTATTTGTCTTTGATTTCAAGCATTTTTTTAGAAACTAAATCAAGCGCCTCGTCCCAACTAGCCTCGCGCCACTTATTTTCTCCGCGCTCACCAACTCGTATTAGAGGTTTTACAATGCGTTGTGGATCATAAAGCTGATCGTGTCCGCTTCCGCCCCTAGCGCAAACTGATGTAAGAGTTCCGCCAACTTTGTGATTTCCTTGAATAAAAACATTTTTGCCATCAACGACATTTGCCTCAATAGGACAGCGCGAAGAGCACATTTCACAAAAGCTATACACTGTTTTATCAGTGCTTTTTAAAGCTTTTGCACCAACAGCACCAAGAGTTCCTGGGGCAAAGCTCATGGTAGCAACCCCTGCTGCAACAGAGCCTTTTAGAAAATTTCGTCTTGAATTATCCATCTTTTCTCCTTTATAAATTTTATGAAATCTTAAAATATTTATGTAAATTTTACGTCAATTATTTAGTTGATAAATCAATTCTATCCAAGATAAAATCACTATATTTAAGGTATTTTATTAAAGAATTATCAAAATTAATAGTTTTATGAAATTATTAATTTTGATAAATTTTTGATAAAATTACAAATTTTAATTTAAACAAAAAAATTAAAAATTTTAAGTAAATTTAAAAAATCTTAACTAAAAGCTGTTATAATTCAGATTTATTTCAAAATTTCGTGAGAATGATAATGAAAACGTTAAAATCCATATTTTTCAGTATGACGTCAGCGATTGTGTTGCTTATAATTTTTGCCGTTGCAAGCGGACTTGCGACAATAATAGAAAGCATTTATGATACCAAAAGTGCTTGGGCTGTAATTTACGGATCAGCTTGGTTTGCAGCGGTGCAGCTTTTCTTAGGTATGAATTTAGCTTATAATATTTTTAGATACAACCTTATAAGATTAGAAAAATTACCGGCTTTGATTTTCCATGTTAGCTTTTTGTTTATATTGATTGGTTCTGCAATTACACGTTATGTCGGCTTTGAAGGCACAATTAGTATAAGAGAGGGACAAAGCTCAAATATGGTGTTTGAAACTGGTTCTAGCATATCTTTAATCGCTTATAAAAATGAAACAATCTACGAAAAATCGCTTCAAAAACGTATCACAATGATTGGCTCAAATGAATTTGATCTTGGGCTTGACGTAGATAAACAAGAAGCTAGATTAAAATTTGTCGGATATTATAAAAACGCCGTTATACAACCATACGAAGCAGATACCGGAGATCCACTGGTGCAATTAGTAGTATCTGATGCGACAGGCAAATACGATATTGAGTTAAAAAGGGGCGAAAGCAAGGAAATTAACGATATAAGCTTTGCTTTTAATGCCGAGCCACTTCTTGAAAAGTTTGTAAAAATCGAATTTAAGGACGATAATTTTACAATGACTTCAAGCGGGAAAATTGAAACTTTTAAAATGCTAACTGGCGAAAAAAGCGAATTTATAAGTGGATCGGAATTTGAGCCAATGCAACTTTATAGCATAGGCGATACAAATTTTGCCCCAAAACACATCATTAAAAAAGCTAATAAAAAAATAGTAAGCAAAGATGGAGAATTTGACGCATTGGTAACAAATTTAAGTTTTAATGGCGCAAGCAAAGATGTCATTCTTTACGAAAATCAGGGTCCTGTTATAAAAAATATAGGCGGTATGGATTTTGCAGTAGCCTGGGGATCTAGACCAATTGTTTTACCATTTTCAATTAAATTGGTCGATTTTGAGCTAAAACGTTATCCGGGCTCGTATTCTCCGATGAGTTATTCAAGCGATGTTATCATTCAAGATACACAAAATGGCGAATATCCATACAAAATTTATATGAATCACGTCCTAGATCACGCTGGATATAGGTTTTTTCAAAGCAGCTACGATCCAGACGAGCTTGGCACGGTATTATCAGTCAATCGCGATCCAGGCAAAATTCCAACATACATAGGCTATTTTTTACTTGGACTTGGGCTTCTTTTAAATATCATAAATCCGCACTCGCGTTTTAGAAAGTTGGCAAAAATGATAAATCAAGATACGATTAAAAAAGTTGCAAGCGTAGCCATAATAGGCTTTTTTGCCATATTTTCGCAAAATTTAAATGCAGAAAATTTTGCGAAAATATCAAAGATAAGCCAAGAGCACGCCGCAAAACTTGCAACACTAATAATCCAAAGCCAAGATGGACGTATGAAGCCTTTTGACACGGTTGCGAGAGATGTTTTAAACAAAATTTACAAAAACGATACTTTTAAAGGCTTTAATGCAAATCAAATCGTGCTTTCTATGATGATAGACGCACCTATTTGGCGTAAGATTCCAATAATTTACGTAAACAACAAAGAACTTAAAAAGATTATTGGAATTAAAGAAAACGAAAAATATGCCTGTTTTGATGATTTTTTTGAGTTAAATTCACAAAATCAAAACCAATATAAAATCGCCAAATACGCAGAAGTTGCAAATCGAAAACGACCAGCAGAACGCGGAACTTTTGATAAAGATGTTCAAAAAGTAGATGAGCGACTCAACGTGCTTTATATGGTGTTTTTAGGTGAAATTTTTGCAATGTTTCCAGATAAAGACGACGCAAATCATAAATGGTATGCGCCTGGTTCAGCTATGATGAATTTTAAACAAGATGACGCAACTGCTGTTAGCAAAATGTTAAGCGAATATTTTGCCGGAGTTGCCGATGCGCAAAAAAACGGTGATTGGGCTGGTGCAGATGCTGGATTAGCACAGATAAAAACCTATCAGGACGAATACGGAAAAGCGATAATACCAAACGATATGCGCGTAAAAATGGAGCTATTTTTTAACAAATATAAAATTTTCGAGTCTTTAACTCCGATATATTTAATCGCCGGCTTTGGATTACTTATGTTTGTTTTTGCAAAGATAATTCGTCCAAAAATGAGCATCAAATGGCTATTTGGTGTAGTTTATGGTGTAAATATCTTAGCCTTTACACTTCATACTTTTGGTATCGCAATACGCTGGTATATAGCACAACACGCACCTTGGAGCAATGCGTATGAATCAATGATTTACATAGCGTGGGCGTTAAGTCTATCTGGGATAGTATTTTCGCGCCAAAGCCCGATTGCAATGGCTTTAACATCAATCTTAGCTGGCGTAACGCTTTTTGTGGCTCATCTTAGCTGGATGGATCCGCAAATCACAACATTAGTGCCGGTCTTGCAAAGTTATTGGCTTACGATACACGTTTCAGTTATCACCGCAAGTTATGGATTTTTAGGACTTTGTGCATTGCTTGGATTTTTTACGCTACTACTTTTTATAGCACAAGGAGAGAAAGAAAATCACGAAATTTCACGCAATATCCTAGAAGCAACACGCATAAATGAAATGGCTATGATTTTGGGATTAAGTTTGCTAACACTTGGAAATTTCCTAGGCGGAGTTTGGGCAAATGAGAGTTGGGGTCGATATTGGGGCTGGGATAGCAAAGAAACTTGGGCGTTAGTATCGATTTTGGTATATTCAGCCGTGCTTCACATAAGGTTTGTTCCAAAACTAAACAGCCAATATGTCTTTGCCACGCTATCTATGTTTGCGTATTGGTCGATTATAATGACATATTTTGGAGTAAATTTTTACCTAAGCGGTATGCACTCATACGCAGCTGGCGATCCAATCCCTGTGCCATATTTCGTCCGTGTTAGTATGGTCGTTATGGTTGTGATCGCAATTGGTGCTTATTTTAGAAAACCACAAGAATCAGCCAAGCTATGAGTACACAAATTTTAATCATTGTATCATTAGTATTATTGTTTTTGATAATCCTAGCCATCGTTGTTGTGCTCGCGCTAATACCAAACAACAAAGCTAGGACGGTTAAAAAAATAGATCAAAACAAGCCAAAACAAGAGATCACCTTGCAAGACCTGCTAAATATGGCAAGCGATAGAAAAGCTGATAAAAACGATCTTTTTGTGGCTTTAAAAATTTTTTCTAACTCTTTTAAAATTCCGCCTAAAAATGGTGGCAAAGCAACGTTAGAAGCAAAAGAACATTTAAGATTTGTCTCTTTACTAGCATCGCATCCAAGAGCTGATGCGAAGTTAATAGCATTTATGAATAGCGAACTGATTAAGCGCAATCCAGAATACGCGCAAGAAATCGATATGTATGAAAAAACAGGAATGTCTAGACGACATTAATTAAACTACCACAAATTTGGAATTTCTATGCCAAATTTCAATGTCGCCCCATAGCATATCGCACTAAGAAGTCCAGCGAAAACGCCAGCCACCATATCATCACCCATAACGCCTAATCCACCCTTGACATTTCTGTCTATCCTACCGATAATCGACGGCTTTACAATGTCAAAAAATCTAAAAAATAAAACCGAAAGCAAAAAGCCAAACCAAGTTGCGCTACTTAACGAAAGTGCCAACCAAACTCCCGCAACTTCATCGATCACAATGCTTTTGTCATCGTGCTTTCCGCTATTTGCTTCATAGTCATCAATAACCTTAATGCTAAATAAAAACAGACATATCGAAGCCAAGCAAAGCGTTTCAACTGGCACAAATTTAAGCATTACATAAGCAACAGCCGCAGCGGCTATAGAGCCAATCGTGCCTGGTGCTTTTGGGCTTAGCCCTGTGTAAAAAAATGTCAGAAATATCTTTTGCATAAATATCCTTTAAGTTAATGATGTGGTTTGATAAAGCTTCATTAACTCTTCGTAAAATTCACACTCCGTGTGTTTTTCTAACAGTCCATTGCTAGGAAATAAGTCGTTATACAACCTTTGCAAATTTTGCAGCCTATTTGGCAAAATTTGACTCAAAATCATAGCCGAAATATCGCGCCTCATCAAAATTGTAGGCGGCATAATACCCTCTTTTAGTAAAATTTTAAGCGTTGTGGCGTGGTATTTCACGTGATGATGAGCTCCGTGCGGGCAAGTTTTCGTGCTAACTAGCGTTTTGCATTCGTTGCAGTAAATAAGCTCTGGAATAACGACTATTTCAAGATTTAAGTCATTTTTGTAGCGTTCAAGCACGGTGTGAGCGATGTTTTGATCATAAAACATGCCAATTCCAGCGTGATTTTGCCCTACGACTAATTTATTTGCGCCCAAATTCCTAGCTGCAACGCATTCAAGAGTTGGATTTAGATGCGAACTAAACAAATTAGAGCTTTCAAAGGGCACGATTACTAAGCGATTTTTAGGAATGTAGTTTTGAACAAAAAATTCCAAAACCTGCTTTTTAAGCTCAAATTTCATATCCAAACCACTGTCGTTATCATAGCTTTTCAGCAAAAACACAAGCACCAAATCAGCCTTATCAATAGTCATTCTAATAAGGCGTTCGTGGGCTCTGTGAAACGGCTCGGCAATTAGCATAACAGCTGTTATTTTTTGTGCGTTTTGCTCACGTTTAAGGCGCGAAATTTCATCTTTTGCCACTTTTAGGCTATCTCTGTAAATTTTCACCTCTCCGCTTACAGCAAATTCTCCGCTTGGATTTTGCGTTGTATAAATGCTCTCGTTTGCGCGAAAAATATTTTTCATCTTTTTATCTTCACTAAATTTAAAAACATCTTCAACAACAATGTGTCCAACGATCTCGCCATCTTTTAATAATTCAAGCTTATCGCCTTTTTTAGAATTTCTTATCGTTTCCTGATTTCGCTTACCAAATGGAGCAAAAACAAAGCTGTGATACATCTTTTCACCGTTTAAAAATCCAGTCTCATAAACCTCGTTAGCCTCAGCTTCGTTCATTAAACGATTAAAATTTGAGAAAATTTGATTTTCGATCAGCTCCAAAGCACCACAAGTTTCATCAGTAATCAAAATGGTGTTATTTTTTCTTGATGACATCATATTTTTTCCTCTTTTCCCATAGCGACTTGCGAGAAATTCCAAGCTTTTTACTAAGCTCGGTATCTGGATAATTTTCTTGATAATTAATAATTATGTGCTTGATGTATTCATCAATAGTTAAAATTTCATCTATTTGAAAATTTTTCTCATCACTTGTGATATTTAAAACATCAAGCGGACTATCTTCGTTTAAATTTGTGGTTGCGATTATAACTTTTCGCTTATTTGAAAGGTTATAAATCGTGTGCTTATCGTCTGATCTTAAAGTCTGAAAATTTGAAAAATACAGCAATCCTCGCGGATTTTCTTTAACGATCTTTTCGTAATCGCAATTTGGATCAAGTGGTATAAACTTAAACCACGTATGTGTCGCTTTTGAGTATTCAAATACGAAATTATCGGCATTTAGCATTTTGTTGCACTTTATCAAAATAGGTAACTTTAAACGCTTGAAGTCAAATTCTATATGCGTAACTGATTTAAAATGATAGTTTAAATAATCCTGATACGTTTTTATAACACCTTGATAACGCTTAAAATCCTCAAAATGCTTAATTTTACGCACAAGCTCTTCGATCATAAATGGCTTTTGGATATAATCCGTGGCTCCGGCTTTTATCGGATTTGTTACGGTGTCATTACTGATATAGGTTATCAAAAGCATAATGATAGAATTTTTAAATTTATTAATTATTTTGTAAATATCTTCACTATTAAAACTCGTGCTTAACAGTACAACGTTAAAAAATTCATCCCTAAAATCATCTTTTATATTTCTTGCTATTTCGCAATCATAACCCAAATCTCCGAGCTTTGTTGCTATACTTTGAGCTAGATAAACTTCATTTTCTATTATTAAAACTTTCATTATTTTGTCCAATCATAATACTTTAAACAAACGCTCGCACTAGCGGCTAAACCTTCGCCACGCCCTATAAATCCGAGCTTTTCGGTAGTAGTAGCCTTTAAATTTACTCTATTTGGAGTAATGCCTAAAACAGATGAGATATTTGCCTCCATTTTTGCCTTAAATTTTGATAGTTTTGGACGTTCGAGCATAACGGTTATATCCGCATTTACAAGCTCAAAACCAACACTTTGTATCTTTTTGTAAGCCACTGATAAAAGTTGGATAGAATTTTCTCCTTTAAATTTAGGATCGGTGTCCGGAAAATGCTCGCCAATATCCCCCAGCCCAGCCGCTCCAAAAAGTGCGTCAATAAGTGCATGAATAGCCACATCTCCATCTGAATGTGCCTTAACACCACGCTCATAAGGTATCTTTTCGCCACCTATTGTTACAAAATTTCCCACTTCAAATTCATGCACGTCAAAACCATTACCAACAAAAATTTCATAACTAGGACTTTTTAGCTTTATCTTTTTTAAATCCTCTTTAAAGGTTATTTTCCCAGCCGCTTCATCGCCTTGCACATACCAAATTTTGCCACCTATCGCGCTAATAGCTGAGCTGTCATCTGTGTAAGTTTTATCATTATCAAGTGCACTTTTAAGCATATTTGTGCGTGAAAGTTGTGGTGTTTGAACCAATTTTACGAGCTCCCTATCGACAGTATCGCTTCCAAAATAAACAGTATCTGGCACTTTTAAAGCCGGCACGACACAATCAGCATTTTCAATCCCGCCAAGTATCCTAGAAAAAAGCTCGTGAGAGATATTTGGACGCGCTATATCACTAACTAAAACAAACTCGCTATTTACAAATTCGAGTGCATTTTTTAAACTCTGCTGTCTGCTCTCGCCACCTGCTACAAATTTGAAATTTGGTGCGAATTTACTCATATAATCGCCGTCCGTGCCAACTACAATAACATCTTTAAACGCGTACTTTTCGTATAAATTTTTAGTAGCATAAAGCCATAAAGGCTCGCTTCTAACACGCAACCATTGCTTTTTTACAGGTAATGCAAACCTGCTTGAATTTCCAGCTCCAAGCATCACAAGCGTAACATCTAACAAATTTGATCCTTTTAAAAGTGTTACGATATTATACATTTTTTTAGCTTGTTTTTGTCTTTAATAAAAATTTGGTTTAAAGCGAAAGGAAGCTAAAATTTAGTAAAATTGCCAAAATCTGCTAGATTTAGGAATAAAAATGAGAGAAGAATGGATTAAAACGCGCTTAAAAGATAAAACGCCAACACAGATGTTTTATGCAAAACGCGGCGATATAACGCAAGAGATGAGTTACGTTGCTAAGATTGAAAATTTACAGCCCGAATTTGTTCGCGAATGCGTGGCGAACGGATCGATGATAATACCTTCTAACATAAATCACAAAAATTTAATCCCAATGGCTATCGGGATAGATACTAAGACAAAAGTGAATGCAAATATCGGAAATTCAAGCCTTACAAGTGATATTAATAACGAGCTAGAAAAGCTAAATTTATGCTTAAAATATGGGGCGGATACCGTAATGGATTTAAGCACAGGTGGCGATCTTGACGCTATTCGCACGGCTTTGCTTTCAAAATGCACGATCCCTATGGGAACGGTGCCGATGTATCAGATAATCCACGATGTTTGTGATATAGAGAATTTAACGATTGACGCAATGCTTGAAGTAATAGAGCGACAAGCCAAGCAAGGCGTTAGTTATTTTACCATACACGCGGGCTTTTTGCTGAAATTTATGCCGCTTATTCATAAAAGGAAAATGGGTATCGTAAGCCGTGGCGGAAGCTTGATGGCGACTTGGATGATGCATTATCATAAGGAAAATCCATTTTACGAAGCATTTGATGAAATTTGTGATATTTGTGCGCGTTATGATGTCGCACTTTCGCTTGGCGATAGCTTAAGACCAGGTTGCCTTTATGACGCAACCGACGAGGCGCAACTAAGCGAACTAAAAGTGCTTGGAGAGCTCACCCTTCGCGCATGGGAGAAAAACGTGCAAGTTATGATAGAAGGTCCTGGTCACATACCACTAAATCAAATCGAATACAATGTCAAAATTCAGCAAGAATGGTGCCATAATGCCCCATTTTACGTGCTTGGTCCATTAGTAACCGACATTGGCGCTGGGTATGATCATATAACATCAGCCATAGGTGGCGCAATAGCGGCAAGCCACGGCGTGGCAATGCTTTGCTACGTAACGCCTAAAGAGCATTTGGGACTGCCTAATGCATCTGATGTCCGAGATGGAATCATAGCTCACAAAATAGCCGCTCACGCCGCAGATATAGCACGTGGCAGAAATGGAGCTATACAGCGCGATCACGCGATGAGTGATGCACGTTACGAATTTGACTGGAACCGGCAATTTGAACTCGCACTAGATCCAGATAAAGCGCGCGAACTACACGATGAAAGTTTGCCTGATGAAGGGTTTAAAAAGGCTGAATTTTGCTCTATGTGCGGACCAAAATTTTGCGCATACAAAATTTCAAAAAAACTAACAAAAGGAGAAAAATGTTAAGCAAAGAACAAGTTTTAGAACGCTTAAAAGGCGTTATTTATCCAGGTTTTGAAAAAGACATCGTAAGCTTTGGCTTCGTCAAAAACGTAGAAATTGACGATAAAATCAAAATAGAAGTCGAAATAGTAAGCTCAAATCCAGATGTGGCAAAAGAGCTAAAGATAGATATTGCGCGCGTTATGGGCTCAAATGAGTGCAACATACAAATAATTCAGCCAAAAATTCCAGAAGAAAAAAGCAACTCGCAAAGTGGCAAAAATATCGCTCCGCAGATTAAAAATTTCGTTATGGTAAGCTCAGGCAAAGGTGGCGTTGGCAAAAGCACAACAACGCTAAATTTAGCCATTTCCATGGCAAAACTTGGTAAAAAAGTTGGAATTTTAGACGCAGATATTTACGGACCAAATATCCCAAGAATGCTAGGAGAAATAGGTAACCAACCGCAAGTTGTCGGCAACAAATTAAAGCCGATTTTAAGCCACGGTATAGAGATGATGAGTATGGGCGTTTTAATGGAGGAAGGTGCGAGTTTGATTTGGCGTGGCTCAATGATAATGAAAGCCATAGAGCAACTCTTAAAAGATGTGTATTGGAGCGAACTTGACGTGCTATTTTTGGATATGCCTCCAGGTACAGGTGATGCCCAGCTAACACTTGCCCAAAGCGTTCCTGTAACGGCTGGCGTATGCGTTACAACCCCACAAGTTGTCGCACTTGATGATAGCAAACGCGCGCTTGATATGTTTGAAAAACTACACATTCCAATCGCTGGAATAATCGAAAATATGAGCGGTTTTATATGCCCTGAGAGCGGAAAAGAATACGATATTTTTGGCAAAGGCACAACCCAAGAAGTCGCAAAAAATTACAACACGCAAGTTTTAGCTGAAATTCCGATCGAACCATCTGTAAGAGTTGGCGGAGATAGTGGCAAACCAGTAAGCTTTTACGAGCCAGATTGTGTTACTGCAAAGCGATATGAAAAAGCTGCCGAGAAAATTTGGGAGATTATTGAAAAGATAAACAACGATGGCGGTGCGGATAATTCGAGCATTCAGCCGATAATGGACGGTAAATCCGCGTGCTCTAAGTAAATTTTAGCCCAAATTCGGGCTAAAATTTATAAAATTTGGCGTTTTAAATCGCCAAATTTAGTCTTTTGCTTTATTTAAAAATTTATTCGTGCTTCAAATACAAACTGGCTATGGTGCAAGCAATTTTAAAGGTCTATCTAAGACAAAAGCCAAATTTTGATGTTTAATTTCTCGCAAATTTCAAGCAAAATTTAAATTTTCATCTAAAATGAGTTCAGAATTAGAAATTTGACAACTTTTAAAAGCGTAATTAAGATTTTTTTGTTAAACTAATGAAAATTTCAAACGGAGGGCAAAATGTCAAAAGAGTTTAAAACAATAGATGAGTTTAGGGAATTTTGCGAGAGCGTCAGAAGCGAATCAACATACAAAGATCCGATCGCATTTGGTATTGCTCGGGTTGATCGAGGACAGCTAAATAGCGATAAAATTTTGCAAGCAACTTATGCGATTGTAAATTATAAAGAGAATTTTTTATCAGCAGCCGCGCTTATTTACGTGCTTAAAAAGTGCGAAATCGAGGTTGATTTTAGCAGTAGTGAATTCGTTGCTGAACTCAATGCAAAAACGATAAAAAAGGCCATTAAATTCTTCAATGTGTTTGAAAACGAAATAGAAAAACACAAAAATATCCAAGTTTTACACTTCATCAAAAACGCAATGCAAGACGCAAAAAACGATGATAAATTTAAAATTGCCTTTATGTTTGAAGACACCAAACCACAAAGTGTAGAGATAGTTTATCTCAAACTTTACCTTCTTTCAACGCAAAAAGCTCCACTTCGCTCACTTGTTCTTGATGGAGCTTTTGGAATTTTGCCAAATGTTGCTTGGGATAGTAAAAACCACCCGATAGAACTTGAATGGCTTCGCAAAAATGAAATCGAGCTCAAAATAAACGGCAATTACCCAGCGATAACGAGCGTAGATAAATTTCCAAGGTATTTAAGCCACATCATACCAGCTGACAATACGCGCGTGCTAGATGGCGCAAAAGTACGTATGGGCGCAGCACTTCACCCAGGTACGACAGTAATGCCAGGTGCGGCATACGTAAATTTTAACGCCGGAACAACAGGTAGCGTGATGATCGAAGGGCGCGTAAGTAGCTCGGTTGTGGTCGGAGAAGGTAGCGATGTCGGGGGCGGGGCTTCGATTTTAGGCGTTTTAAGTGGCACAAATGGCAATCCAGTCAGTGTTGGCAAAAACTGCTTGCTTGGAGCAAATTCAGTTACTGGAATTCCGCTTGGCGATAAATGCATAATCGATGCTGGGATAGCGATTTTAGAAGGCACTAAGGTATTTATAAGCCAAGATCAAAGAGAAAAATTAGCCCAGATAAATCCAGATTTTAAATTTGAGCGCGAAATTTACAAAGGTCTTGAACTAGCCGGACTAAACGGGCTTCACTTCCGCCAAAATAGCCAAAACGGACAAATCACAGCAAGTGCGAGCAAGCGAGCCATTAAGCTAAACGAAGCGTTGCATTAATTTGGGTTAAAAGCCCAAATTTACTGATTTATCACTCGCAAAAATAATTTTCAAAGTTAAAATTTCAAAACTGATTTTACTTTGCCAAAAACAAAATTTGCTAAAAATTTTATTAACTTAGTGCCCAGCACGGCGATTAAATTTTTAGCAATTAAGCCAAAATTTAAAGTCGCAATTTAATTTACGCAAACATTTAAAATTTACAAATTTTTACTATTTTTAAGTAATTCAGCATAAGGCTAAAAGCGCATAAATTCAAGCAAATCTCTTTTCTATCTTTAAAAAACATTTTATATGAGCCAACAAAATAGTACCTAATTTGTTATAACCAGTCCGCTAACAACACAATTTTTACCGCTAGTTTTGCCTTCATAAAGTAGCTCGTCAGCCTTTTTTATGACCAAATTTATATCGGTATTTCTATACACAAGCACATTAACTAGCCCAAAAGTCATAGTTACTTTTATCTCTTTTTCTTCAAAGAAAAATGCCAAATCAGAAATTTTCTTCCTTATATCATCTACGATCGCGTAAGAATTTTTAAGTGTGGTATCTAAAAAAATAAGTAAAAATTCCTCGCCACCCCAGCGAAAAGTATAACCAGTTGATTTAGAATTTGATTGCAAAACGTCAGCTATGCGTATCAAAACCTCATCGCCAAATGCGTGCCCGAAAGTATCGTTTATTTTTTTAAAATTATCAATATCGCAAATGGCAACGCTTACGTATTTTTTACTAAATGATGAATTTGCAAGGAAAGTATTGTAAAAACAATTACGATTTGAAATGCCAGTTAGTGGGTCTTTATTGGCTTTTTGACTAAGGGTTTCATTTAAAACAGCCACATTTTGGTATTGTTGCTTATCAAGCGATTTCATAAAATCAAACATCATAAAAACCACCAAGAAAACGATCGCACCAAAATTTACCAAATGCAACACTTCAACCGTAAAGACATCGTCTATTGGATAGTTTTTCTCGTTTGTAAGCAAACACAAAAGAGCTAAAAATTCGATCAAAGAAAACGTGTAGTTTATGTAGCGTTTGGTTAATGAGTTAAAAAATACCATTGAAGCAAAGGCTAAGATTATATTTTGAAATCCGTAATCCCAACCAAGTACATAGGCGCAAATAAAAGCGTGAGCAAAAATTTCAATACGCGTTGCAATAAAAATATAGGATAAATTGTTCATATTTTTCTTCATAAAATACATACAAAACGCATACGCACTAACGCTAAAAATATTCATAAACGATAGCCAAGGTTTATTTATATATAAAAATATGAAAAAATAACAAACGTGTATAAGCAAAATCGATAAATACAAAAGTTGAAGCTTAACATAAAAGCTACAATCTCGAAATTTTGTCAAAACCGAGCTCATTTTGTACTCCATCTTGTAAATTCCAAGCGATTTTTGCCGTTTTGCTTGCCCCGATACAAAAGTTTATCAGCAAATTCGACAAGTTGCTCTATAGACATCTCCGTCCAACCGTAGTTATAATACACCGCCCCAATCGTTATCCCAACACTTCTCTCGTCAGGCGTTCTAAGAGCATTAACCTGTCCGATCGCAACTTGAAGCATACTTTTTACATTTTCTGGATCACTCGTTGGAAGCGCGAGCATAAATTCCTCGCCACCCCATCTTGACACTATGTCACGCTCCCTTCTAAATGTATCTTGCAAAATTCTAGCCACATCTTTTATGATCTGATCGCCCGCATCGTGCCCGAAAGTATCGTTTATTTTTTTAAAATTATCAATATCGGCAAGACAAATCATAATACCATTGTCTTGCTCGTTTTTAACCAAAGAGTAAAATTTTTCCTTTGCGTTGCGGCGATTACTAAGTCCAGTTAGAAAGTCAAATTTGGCAGCCTTTTCAAGTTTAGCATTTTCATCAATGAGTTTTAAAATTCTATCTGAATACGTATAGCCAAGCGCGATAGAACGTCTAACTGATGATAAAACAACGATAAAAATCACAAACAAATTAAGCCAATATTCATTTTCAGTCAAAATTCCAAAACCGTTAAAATAATCCCTTTTGATATACATTATCACATAAACTGCTGATTCTATAAAAATCAAAACAAACATTAGCCTGTTGTAGTAGCCAGAAAGCATAATGTAATTAGTCGTTATCGCCCAAATTATAAGCATTTGAGCACCAAAATTCCAACCAAAAATGACAACGCCTAAAATTCCGTGATAAAGACCGATCAAATGCAAAAACAGCGTGATAATCTTGTTTGAATGCCTAAATTTTACCCAAATAAAAAGGCTTACAAACGCGCTTAAAAGATAAAAAGAGCAAATCCAAAAATCTACATCTTTATAAATTAAACCTGAAACGAAAATAAACTGAACGAGAGTATAAAATCTAATATGTGGTATGCTAATTTGCGAAAGCACGACTTCTTCGGCAGTTTTAAGATCGCACATTTGCTTGGCTGTATCAGGCATAAAATCTCCAAAAGATTTAGTAAATTAGCTACCGATTTTACTCATTTTGAAGTTAATTTATACTAAATTTAAACCACCTTTTGGCAAAATATGCAAATTTTAATAAGGAATATCAATGGTTGAAATTAAAAATTTAATTATGCGTTTTAACGCTCAATTACTCTTTGAAGACGTAAATTTAAAACTCAATCGCAATAATCGCTACGGGTTAATCGGCGCAAACGGTGCTGGAAAATCGACATTTCTTAAAATTTTAAGCAAGCAAATTGAAGCAAGTAGCGGAGAAATAGTAATAGAAAATGGGCTTAAAGTGGGCGTGCTAGGACAAGATCAATTCGCATTTGAAAATTTTTCAATCAAAGACGCCGTGCTTTACGGAAATAAGCGTTTATATGAAGCCGTAAAAGAGAAAGAAAAGCTGTATTTAAGCGAAAATTTTACCGACGAGATTAACGATAGACTCGCAAAATTAGAGATGATCTCGGCCGAGGAAGATCCCACATACGAATATGAAATAAGGATAGAGAAAATTTTAAGCTCGCTTGGATTTGATGATTACGAAAAGCCGATGAGCGAAGTTGAAAATTCGGATAAATTTAAAGTTCTCTTAGCCCAAGTGCTCTTCCCAAAACCAGACATTTTATTTCT
This sequence comes from Campylobacter sp., assembly GCA_052170535.1. GTDB lineage: Bacteria > Campylobacterota > Campylobacteria > Campylobacterales > Campylobacteraceae > Campylobacter_A. The sequence goes on from JBQNAH010000010.1 coordinate 20,278, forward strand.
TGATGAGCCGACGAATAACCTCGACATCGAAAGCATAAAATGGCTAGAAAACGAGCTAAATCGCCACGAAGGCACGATGGTCGTAATCAGCCACGACAGGCACTTTTTAAACAACGTTTGCACGCATATTTTAGACGTTGATTTTAAGAAAATTCGTGAATTTACCGGCACTTACGACGACTGGTATATAGCCTCGACACTCATTGCTAAACAGCACGAAATGGAGCGAGATAAAAAATTAAAAGAAAAAGAAGAGTTGGAGAAATTTATCGCTAGATTTAGCGCAAACGCAAGTAAAGCAAGGCAAGCCACCAGTCGCCAAAAACAGCTAAATAAACTTGACATCGAAGAGATCAAAGTATCAAGCAGACGCGATCCTAGCATACTTTTTCGCACAAAGCGCGACATCGGCAATGAGATCCTCGAAGTGCGCGGCATAAGTAAAAAATTTGACAAAATTTTGTTTGAAAATTTTAGCTTTAAGCTCGAAAAAAACGATAAAGTCGCTATCATAGGCGCAAACGGCGTAGGCAAAAGCACGCTTGCTAAAATTATAATGGGCGAAGTAAAACCAGACAGTGGCGAAGTGCATATCGGCGCGACGATTGAGCCTAGCTACTTCGCGCAAGATACGGCAAACAAAATAGCTGGAAACGTGAAGCTTTACGAGTGGTTACAAGACGAAAACAACAAAGACCTTGATGAAATTCGCAAATGCCTCGGCAGAATGCTATTTAGTGGCGCAGAGCAAGAAAAGGACGTAGGTAGCCTAAGCGGCGGCGAAAAGCATCGATTGATGCTAAGTCGCTTGATGTTGGAGCGCGGAAATTTACTGGTTCTTGACGAGCCAAACAACCATCTTGACCTAGAAGCCATCATCGCGCTTGGCGAAGCATTGTATAAATTTAGCGGAAACGTCATTTGCATAAGCCACGATAGAGAACTCATAGACGCTTTTGCAAACCGAATAATCCATCTTAAAGGCAACGGCGAAATTGTCGATTTTAAGGGCACTTTTGAAGAATACAGCGCGTTAAATGAAAGCGAAAAGGCTTAAATTGGAGCTTGATTTGACCTAAATTTGAGTGAATTTGCAAATTTAGGTCAATTAGTGGCGGCGAAATTAAACGTAAAATTAACTTAAATATTTATATAAAATTTCGCCGTATGCACCTTGTAAATTTGTCAGCTTTTGTTCTCTTTGCAAAATTTCGCTTTCTAAATTTTCAAATTCGGTTACGATTTGCTTTTGCGCAAAAAGCGGTAGATTTTAGCACCTTTGATGACACTAATTTTGAAATAAAGCTTATTTGCCGCCCGAATACTGTGCATCAAGATATGGGATTAAATATCCATATCCCTTTGCCTCCATTTCGTCTTTTGGGATAAATTTTAACGCTGCTCCGTTTATGCAATACCTTAATCCGCCCTTGTCTTTTGGACCATCGTCAAAAACGTGTCCCAAGTGGCTATCTGATAAATTCGTGCGAATTTCGACCCTTTGCATACCGTGTGAAAAATCAGCTTTCTCGCCAACTAAGCTCGCATCGATCGGCTTTGTAAAACTTGGCCAGCCACAACCAGCGTCAAATTTGTCATACGAGCTAAAAAGTGGCTGATCGTTTGTAATATCTACATAGATACCAACGCGCTCTTCATTATTTAGCTCGCTACTGTGCGGTCGCTCGGTCGCGGCGCGTTTTACGACGTCATAAGACATTTGGCTAAGTTCGTTTTTTAGCGTAGAGTCGTCTTTGTTTTGATAATTTTGCAAATTTAGCTTAAAATCGGGTCTTTTATTACTTAAAATTTCACCATTTTTTGGCAAACTCTCAAAACTAACGTGGCAATAGCCGTGCGGATTTTTATCAAGATAATCCTGATGATACTCCTCGGCCTTATAAAAATTTTTAAGCGGCAAGATTTCGACGACGATACTCTTACCTAGCTCTTTTTGTTTGGTTTTAATCACCTCGTTTATATCTGCTAAATCGCCTTCATCAACATAATAAATTCCCGTGCGATACTGCGATCCGACATCATTTCCTTGCTTATTTAGGCTTGTGGGATCAATTGTATTAAAATAAAATTTTAACACGTGCTCTAAATCTATAACGTATTCGTCGTATTCGATTTTAACAGCTTCTGCTGCGTTTGTTTGGCCGGTGCAAACTTGCTCGTAAGTTGGATTTGAAATGTCTGAATTTGCATATCCAACCTGCGTTTGTACTACGCCTGGAATTTGCTTAAAATAAGCCTGCGTTCCCCAAAAACACCCTCCTGCAAGAACAATCGTCTTTTTATTCATTTGAGCTCCATTTAAATTTAATAGTAAAAATCCTACCAAAAATATCTTTTTAAGCATTTTTATTCCTTTAAAATTTTCGCCGATTATACACAAAAAAATCAAATATGTGCTACAATTTTGCCTTTAAATTTCATGAAAGGGGCTTTATGAAGAAAATTTCGACCATTTTTTCGATTATATTATTCATAGTAGCTATGAAAATTTGTTTTAGTGCCTACAACGATGATAGTCTAGTAATTTACGTCAAATTATTTGAGTTTTTTATAGTATTTAGCGCAGTTTTGGCACTAAGCGGACAAATATTTAGGGCGTTAAATTTTGCCTCTTTTTGTATAATTAGCATTTATTATATCGGAAAAATTTATTGGCATTTTTATAAAAAATATATATTTTTTCCAGACTTGATTGTAGCAGCAAATCCAGCAAATTGGTCAGTTGTATGGCAATACAAAGAGTTAATTGTAATTTTCGCACTGTTTATACTTTTGACAATAATGCTGTTTTTTGCACACAAAAACTCTTATAAATTTGTCGCAAAATTTCGCATAGCTTCACTTGCAATATGCGCTGTTTTATCATTTGGACTTTATAAATTTGCCACAAACGAAAGTATTGTTTCAAGGTGGCTTGCGACTTTTCCAAATCCAAGAGATACAAATACAAATCTAATTATTTCATTTTTCTCATCTTCCTCATTTGGGATAAAAAGTCCAAATTTTGCTGATACCTACGCACTTTTTCAAGAAAAAATGGCTAACGTAAAACCATACAAAACCTCAGACATGAAACCAAATTTGATACTTTGGCTTGAAGAATCTACATTTGATACACATTTATACCAGTGGGGGGGGGATCAGCCTCTTAGTATGTTTTCAAATGTGCCAAATTTAAAATTTAGTGGCATCAACCGCGTGCATACATTTGGTGGTGGCACGATGAAGTCAGAATTTGAGCTTTTTACCGGTATGAGCGCGACAAATTTTGGCATTCAAGAATCATTAGTCTTTTCTCACATAGCCGAACTTGTCAAATTTCCTCTGCCAAAACTACTCAAAGAAAGCGGATATAAAACCATCATTATAAATCCACTAAATACGAATTTTTACGACGGCAAAAAGGCTTATAAAGCCTTTGGATTTGAAGAGTTTTACCACCCAAGCGACTTTGGTTTTAGCAAATGTGAAACCGATCCAAACTACAAAATCGGACGTGACTGTTGGTCGATACCTAGCCGAGTTTTGGGCTCTTACGTGCAAAAAATTATCGAAAAATACCCAAACGAGCCACTTTTTATATATGTGCTTACAATGAATGAGCACGGGGGCTATAATCGCGCAAAAGAGGTGAAATTCGGTCTTGAAAAAATGTATGAAAAAGACAAAGCACTTGCTATTAGCGATTATTATTCGCGCGTAATAGAACTAAGCAAAGCCGTTGAAGAGATGGATTTGTATCTGCAAAATAGCAAAAGACCGTATATTTTTGCTTATTTTGGCGATCATCACGGCAATCTTTCGCAAAAAAATAGCGAAGTTAAGTTAGATTACAAAAATCCACTTTTTATCACCCAAACATTCGTGCGCGGTAGTAAGGAGATTGAGCCTATTGAGAATGATTATCTAAATTTAGGCGAGTTGAGCCTAAATTCAAGCGTACTGCTCGAGCTTATGCAAATAAAACCAAATGAACTGTTTAGCGCGGTTTATGCGATGAGAAAACTATGTGGAAAAGTAGATGATTGTGAAGATGAAAATCTCTCAAAAAGCTTTAAAAGCTATATTTTTGATTATCTTAAAAATATCGACACTAACGCATCAAAGGGCTAATTTTCTTTGCAAAATTTAGTGGCATGGCGATAAATTCAAACCCATCGTGCGAAAAATCATAGGCAAAATTGTGAAATTTAACCATCTGCTCTTGGTTAAATTTCACCGTCCATAATGCGCCAAATTCGTTAAATTCGCGCTCGAAGTCGGTAAAATTTTGACTGATAAAATAATGCTCAAAACGGTTAACAAGAGAAAATAAAGTAAAAAATTTACACTCGTAGTTAAGCTCAAATTTTACCAATCTTGCAGCGTCTATTACGGTATTTACGGCTGTGCTGTAAGCTCGCACAAGCCCGCCCGTGCCTAGCTTAACTCCGCCAAAATACCGCGCGATAAAAACACCGACATTTACAAGCTGTGCTCCGCGCAAAGCGTTTAAGCTAGGAATTCCGCTCGTATTTTTAGGCTCTCCATCATCGCTTTGATTTTCTAAAATTTGCTCGTATTTGTTTAACTCGCGCGTCGCCCAAACGATATGTGCAGCTTTTGGGTGTTCGTTTTTTAGATTTTCGTGTATGGTTTGAAAATTTTTTATCGGAACTAAAAAGCTTAAAAAATTGGATTTTTTTATCTCGATTTGTGCGCTAAAAATTTCATTTACTGTATTCATTTTGCGATTATAGCAAATTTTTAAGTGCTTTTTTGTTATGATAACGATGTTATTTTATCAAAAAGGTAAAATTTTGAAACTAGCGCTTAAAATTTTCGCAATGCTCTTTAACAGCCTTATTTACAGCGGTTCAAGCGTTGCTTTACTGTATTTTATAAACAATCATCTTTTAAAAATTAGTGAAAAAAATCTCACTCCGCTTTTGCTTTTTATGCTCTATCTGGGACTTTTTTTAACATTTTCCATTCTTTCTAGAATAGCGCTTTCAAACATAGGAAACGACTTTGTTTTCGAGCTTCGCACAAATATAATTAAGAGAATTTTAGATACATCAAATGAAAAAATCAACGAAATCGGAAAATCAAATTTACTAGCCAGTTTAAGCAGTGATGTTTTGGCGCTTACAAACGGCTTTATGCGTATTCCAGAGCTTATACAAGGTGCGCTGACGGTTGTATTTGCAGGTGCTTATATCGCGTATCTTTCGCCGATCATGTTTGCATTTTTATTCGTTTGGATGTGCTTTGCACTCGCTGTTAGCATAAAATCTATGAAAAAAATTCACGCATTTTTTGAAGCCCACAGAAAAAACGAAGACACGCTTTATAAGGATTATCAAACTACGATTGAAGGACACCGCGAACTTAGCTTAAATAACGAACTTGCAAAGCACTTGTATGAGCAAAAATTTATACCAAATGCAGCTTTGCTTCGCAAAAATATAATAAAAGCTGAAATTTATCAAGCGATGTCGAGTAATTGGCTAAGTGCGATGATGCTTGGCGGTATCGGTATCGTGCTATACGCGTGTTTAGCTTACGAAATAGCACCGCTTCAAGACGCGATCACCATAGATTTGGCAATACTGTTTTTGCGAGCTCCGCTAATGATGGTACTTTTTAGCCTGCCTAGTATTTTTCGCTCCAAAATAGCTTATGATAGATTAAAACAGCTCGATCTTGAGGCCTTCAATGATGGCTTTGAGATGGAAAAATTTAGCAACTCGTGGTCAAAAATTAAGCTAAAAAATATAAATTTCAGCTACACAAACGGCTTTGGTTTAAAAGATATAAGTTTAACCTTAAATAGCGGTGAGATAACGTTTTTAATAGGCAAAAATGGGAGCGGAAAATCAACTTTATTTAACATAATAGCTGGAATTTTAGAGCAAAAAAGCGGTGAAATTTGGCTTGATGAAACGCAAATAACAAAACAAAATTTAAAACAATACAGAAATTTAATTTCAGCTATTTTTAGCGATTTATACGTATTTGATGAAATTTTAAACGACGATAAGGAGCTTGCAAATAGACTCATAGATAAATTCGGACTAAGCCAAAAAGTCGAAATAAAAAATAACAAATTTAGCACGACAAAGCTTTCAAACGGACAAAAACGAAGACTGCTTTTGGTGTCTGCGCTTCTTAGCGGACGCAAATTTTTAATGCTTGACGAATTTGCTGCCGACCTTGATCCTGAGTTTCGCAATGAATTTTACAGGCAAATTTTACCGCAATTAAAAGCGGACGGATATACTATTTTTGCAATTAGTCACGACGATGCTTATTTTGACGTGGCTGATAAAATTTACAAGATCGATAATGAAAAATTACAAACGATAAAAGAGTGAATTTAATTTAACTTTGCTAGAATAACGCAAATTTAACGTAAGGAAAACTATGATACAAAGCTGTCTTTTCCCTGCCGCTGGATATGGAACGAGATTTTTACCAGCGACAAAAGCCCTGCCAAAAGAGATGTTGCCAATACTAACAAAACCGCTAATCCACTACGGTGTAGACGAGGCGCTTGAGGCAGGAATGAAAAATATGGCATTTATTACGGGGCGTGGAAAACGTGCGCTGGAGGATTATTTTGATATTAGTTACGAGCTAGAACATCAAATTTCAGGCACAAATAAAGAATATCTGCTGACTGAAATTCGCGATTTGATGTCAAAATGCACCTTTTCTTTTACAAGGCAAGAGAGCATGAGGGGACTTGGAAATGCGATATACACGGGCAAAACATTAATCCGTGACGAACCATTTGGCGTAGTTTTAGCTGATGATTTATGTATAAATGAAAACGGCGAAGGTGTGCTCTCTCAGATGGTTAAAATTTACGAAAAATACCGTTGTAGCATAGTTGCTGTGATGGAAATACCAAAAGAGCAAACAAAAAACTACGGTATCATAAGCGGTAGGAGTATAGAAGAAAATTTGATAATGATTAACGATATGGTTGAAAAACCCGAGCCAAACGAAGCACCAAGTAATTTAGCAATAATTGGCAGATACATTTTAACGCCTGATATTTTTGACATTTTAGAGCATACCAAGCCTGGCAAAAATGGCGAAATTCAAATAACAGATGCATTAAAAGAGCAAGCGAGCAATGGTATGGTTTTGGGGTATAAATTTAAAGGTCATCGCTTTGATTGCGGTAGTTTGGACGGTTTTGTCGAGGCTACGAATTTTTTCTATGGGCTACAAAAAAATGCTAACAAACGAACTTCTATTTAAAAAAGCATCGCTTGATCTTATAAACTCTTACGTAAATCGTATGAATGACGAGTTTAAAAGCGGGAAAATAGGCTACTATCATTTACCAGAACTTGGAAGTGAAATTCTAAGCTCGATTAAAGCTATCGACCAAAAATTTTCTCATATAAAAACTATCGTATTAGTTGGTATCGGCGGTAGTAGTTTAGGCGTAAAAGCCCTAAAATCAATGCTAAGTGCAAGCAAAAAAAACAATGATAGAGAGCTGTTTTTCTTAGACAATGTAGACGCATTCAGCTTTGATAGTTTAATTTCAAAGCTAGATTTTAATCAAACCCTTTTTATAATCTCGTCAAAATCTGGCACCACAATAGAAACGATCACGCTTTACAAGTGCATTTTAGGATATTTTAATCCAACTAATCTTAGCAAAAATTTTCTCATCATAACCGATCCAAATTCACCACTTGAAATTTACGCAAAAGCTAACGGAATAGATTTTTTTAACATTCCAAAAAATGTCGGCGGTAGATTTAGTGTTTTAAGTGCGATTGGGCTCGTTCCGCTAACACTTTGCGGATACGATACTTCTGCCTTACTTGAAGGAGCAAAAGCGTGCAAAGAGCGATTTTTAGACCAAAAAGATGACAAAATTTTCACAAAAGCCTATCACTACGCAACCCACTCAAACGCGAAAATCAACGTTGTTTTTAGCTATTGTGATAGATTGGTTTTGTTTAACGATTGGTATGTCCAGCTTTGGGCCGAAAGTCTTGGCAAGAAAAAAGGTTACAAAAGATACGGCTTAACGCCAGTTGGACTTGTTGGCTCAAGAGATCAGCACAGCTTTTTACAGCTCATAATGGACGGTGTAAAAGACAAAACAGTAACCTTTATCAAAGTAAAAGATCAAAACTCAGCAACAAAGACGCCTGAGATAAAAATGCAAAATTTGCAAGATTGCGATTTTGTAAATGGCGTAAGTTTAAACGAACTTTTAAATTCGCAATGCGATGCGACAATGCACGCGCTAATACAAGAGGGCATAAGTGTCGATACGATACAAATCGACAAGCTTGACGAGTGGCATAGTGGCTATTTGATGTATTATTACGAATTATTAACATCGGCAACTGGCATAATGTTTGGCATAAACACATACGACCAGCCTGGTGTTGAGACTGGTAAACGCATACTAAAAGCTATGCTTGAAAAGTAGAATTTTAATTTTTGCAATATTTAATAAGAATAAAAATTAAATAATAAAATTTATTAATTACAAATAATTTTCTTTTAAGCTTACGAGTGATATAATCTCAACATAATTCATTTAAAGGAGAAAAAATGTCAAAAGTTATTTCGCAACTAAACCAAATTCAGGCTGACGCTCACGCGTTATTTGTTAAATTTCACGATTATCACTGGAATGTAAAAGGCTTGCAGTTTTTTAGCATTCACGAATACACACAAAAAGCATACGAAGATATGGCTGAAATTTTTGATGATATGGCTGAACGCGCAATCCAACTTGGCGGAAAAGCTATCGTAAGCACAGAAGAGTTAAACAAAATCGCTCATCCAAAACCAGCTGGAAAAACAAGCTACACTCCAAACGAAGTTTTAACTGGCGTTTTGGCTGAATATGAGCATTTGTTAGCTGAATTTAAAAAACTTGAAAATTTAGCTGATGAAAACAAAGATAGCACAACCGTAACGATAGCACAAGATAAGATCGCAAAATACGAAAAAGCTATATGGATGTTAAAATCTACAATCGCTTAATTTTAGAGGCTTTAAGCCTCTAAAATATACTTAAATATATATAAAACTCCTTCAAAATTTTAAAAAAGTTCAAAATCAAAAACGAAATTTTATTAATGCAAAGCAAACCAGAATAACCAAAAAACAAGTAAAGTAAAATTCTAATGATCATTTAAGCGAATACAAATATCTGCAAATAAAACAATTAAACTTAAGCGGATTTTTAGTTGCAACTACGTCTTGCTACTTACAAGACCTCTTATCAATTTCAATAGTTTCTGATATAAGTTTTCCTGTGTAGTTTTAGTATTATATCTAAACTCTAATTCGCTATGCTCGTAGCTGCTTCTTGAAAAGCTACAAACGCAGTGAAGTAGAGTAGAACACATTCTTTAAGATGAAGTAAGAAATTTTCTTTTTTAATGCCTTTAAATTTAGCTAGTCTATGTTAGTATAACCACGTTTCCTTGCAGTAGCAACACAAGTCGCAAGCTAAAAGTTTTCTATACCGTTTATATGATTTTACATTAGTGTCTTGTATTGTAAATTTATTTTTAGAGTGCTTCACTCTATAGTGTGCTTTAGCTTCATAATCTACTAATCCGTCATAAGTCTTCCGTTCCCACAAACCTATAAAATACTATAAATAGATATAAAAACCTATAAAGAGAATTTCTGTTGTATTCCTGTTTCTACCTTGCTGGTTACAATCTGATTTATTGATAAATTATCTTGCATTGCCGTCAAGTCCATAGGCGTAAATTCGGATTGAACTAATCCTATGTGTTGTTTTAGCTTTGAAAGTAAATTTAAACTAGCGTTGTAATCTCTATCTGTTGTTAGTCCGCACTGATTACAGATATATACTCTATCTTTTAGCGTTAGATTGTCCTTTATATTTTCACAGCCACTACATATCTTTGAACTTGGATAAAATCTATCTACTTGATAAATTTGCTTATCATTGCAGACTGATTTGTATTCAAGCATTCTTTTAAACTCATAAAAGCTTACATCACTGATAGATTTAGCTAATCTATGATTGCTCATCATACCTTTGACGTTTAAATCCTCTAATCAGAAGTAATCTATATTTGCTACTAAAGTGAGCTTATGTACAAAATCACTTCTAATATTAGAAATCTTGCGATGAAGCTTGTTAAGATTAATACTTGCTTTTTGATAGTTATTTGACTTTTTGACACCTTGTAATACTTCGCCTTTGGTTTTTGGATGAAGTTTTTTACTTAGCTGTCTAGCTCTTTTTATTATTGAGCGATTAAGCTTATTTAATGGCTTAGGTGCATTTATTTGTAAGCCGTTAGATAAGCTTAAAAAGCTTTTTAGCCCTATATCAATACCTAGTGCTAGATTTGTCCGCTTTGAGTTTTTGTGTTTAATCATATACTCATTTTTGTCTATTTGAATACTAAAAATAGCATAAAATTTATCTCCACTTTGACTTATGGTGCAAGAGTTTATCTTGCCATTAAATCTAATCGCTTCTCTCATTTTTACTAACCCATATAAATTTTGGATAGCTTATCTTGCCTTGTTTTAAGTCTTTAAAGAATTTATTGAAAGCCAAATTCAGATTAACAAACGGCTGTTGTGTAGCATATTTACTTACCTCATAGACAAACGGATACTGCTCTTTTTTAATGGCATTAAATTCTTTTTTAAGTTCTAAATAACTTTTCTTTATACCCTGCTTATAATAATCTTGCCATTTAGCTAATCCCTAGTTATATGCAAGACGAGAGCAACCAAAAGCTTTTTTAAAATGAGTAATAGCTTTATTATTTGGGATTATTCTATTTTATGAGAAATGCTTATAATATGGCTATTTATGTCTAAATTCGAGCTTGTTTTACTTAAAATTTTAGCCGACATTGTTATTTACCACTTCTTGCATTTCATCAAGTAACTTTTTATTCTTTTTACTTCTACCGCCATAAAGTCTAGCCGAAAAAACCGTAATTATCTCTAAAACATCTTTGGCTAACTCTTCTTCAAATTTAACACTCTCTTCGCCCTTATTTATTATAATCACTTCAATCTCTTTAGCTTCGCAAATAGAAAAAACAAGCTCTGCTCCAAATCTTAATAATCTATCTTTGTGAGTTAAAACAAGTCTTTTTACCTTGCCGTCTAATATTAAATTTAAAAGCTTTGTTAGACCTTTTTTGTAATAGTTCATTCCGAAACCTAAATCTTGAATAATCTCATAATCAAAGCCTTGTTTAGAACAATACAGTTCTAAAATTTGAACTTGACGGATTAAGTCATCTTTTTGATCGTGAGATGAAACTCTTGCATAGGCGATTGTTTTTAGATTGTCGTTACGAAATACTATATTGCGATTTATATTTTTAAGCGTTTCTAGTTTATATCTGCGCTCTCCGCCACGAGTAAGCTCATCAGGCTTTAACAAACCCTTTTTATCCCAATTTCTAAGAGTTTGAATAGTAACGCCAAGAGCATTACTCGCCTGTCCGATAGATAATAATTTATTCATAAGGCAAATCTATCAAATTTGAATTTGGTTGTCAAGATAAATATATAAAAATTACATTATTTTATATATTTATATATAATTAATTTAACTGAAACTAGCCCCAACAATTAAAATATATAGTAGAGCTATCAAGAGCACTGAACTTAGATAGTATCGGTATCAGTTCATCTGCAGAGCAGTTCTTAACTACTTGAGTATAGACCTTACCAATCCTTTTAAGCATAACGTTCTGTTTGCGGTAACGAGCGTAGTGAAGTTAAGCGCTAGAGTTTTATTTGCCGCTCCTCTACCTCTTTTTTCTCTTACTCTCTTGAATCCAAAGTAGCTTTCAACAATCTCAAAGCGAAGCTTCTAGGCGAGCCTGGAAATCTCGCCTGAAAATTTAGATATTTTTAACTTCGCTATGCTCGTTACTTTTCAAGAACTCACACTCTTTGGACATCAAAATTCTTATTTCTCTGAAGATTTTACATAGCGTTACTTCTGAAATTTTAGTTAAATTTGGTATCTTTGATGCTTCTATATCTTCTGTAAAATACTTTATAATTTCTCTAAATTTCTTTTCTGAAATTCGAGAACAGACTATATACTTATTTTTTAACTTCGCTATGCTCGTTACTTTTCAAGAGCATAGCTATCATCGCGCTTACTGCTCCTGTTTGTGAGTTTAAGCTAAAGAGAATCTAAAATAAAAAGAGAAAATTTGTAAGAAATCCCTAGCGAACTAGGGATTTATGAATTAGAATGTGTATTTAGTTTCAAATCTGAATTGACTTGTTTTTGTTTTATCTCCATCAGATTCTTTGTTTGTTAAGTGTGAATACCAAGTTGAGAATTTAAGTTTTTTGCTATATTTATAAGAAGCTCTACCAACCAACTCAGTAAGTTTATCTTTATCACCTTTTGCGTCTTTTATGCTACCTTTTACAAAGTCAGCACCTAATTCTACTTTATCAATTGAATAGCCAGCTTTTGCATAAAAGAAGCTACCTTTGTCACTTAAAGCAGTGTAATCATCAAAAGACTGTTCGCCAGCATAGTTAAAACCGCCTTTATCATCAAGTGTAGCTAAACCGGTAGCAAATTCTTTAACTTTCCAACCAACATAACCAAGAGCCGCATTAGCACCAAAGAATTTTGAAGAAGCTTGGAATGTATATAGATTTGCATCATTTAAGACAGGCTTTAACTTACTATCAATGTCAGAGTGTCCGTATTGAGCTTGAACTGCCATATTTACATCTTTAGCTACATCAAAGCTTGCAGATACATCAGCAGCTATAACATTTACTATATTTGTCAAGCTAGCATACCATAGTTGGAAACTAACTGGATCGTAAGAGCCGATAGCAGCTACACCATAAAGGTTGTTAGATAAAACAGCTTGTCTTATTGCATTTTTTACAGGTGCTATTTTACCTTTAAGTTCTTGTTTTTCAACGTCTGTAAGTTTATCTTCTGTTGTAGATTTGCCATTTAAATATTCCTCTTTTACTGCTTCTTCAAAAGCTTTATGCAACGAGCTAGTTAATCCCCAACCATTAACACCGTGTTCCAAATCGTCAAATGCAACAGCTGCTAATGTCAAGCCTTCAACGTCAGAATTTAATACTTTAACACCAGTACCGATCAAATCGTCAGTGAAATAAGTTCCAAGTGTTTGCCTACCAGCTGTGATAGTGGTATTGCCAACTTTATATCCTAAATAAATTTCAGATACTGTAAATGAGCTATCTACATCTGTTCTATCTTCTGATTTTGTATTTGTATCTTTTGATGTTTTACCTGAACCATCACGGCTGTTATATCTTAGACCCAATACACCAAAGAAGTTATCGTCTAATGCAGCTTTAAAGCTAAGTTTTGATGTAAATCTATGAGTAGCTTCACTAGCGCTTTTTGTGGTTTTTGATGCTACAGTTTTTTTCTCTTTTTTAGTATCGTATCTATATCTAGCAAATCCGCTTAGATCTACGTTTTTAATAGCCTCTTCAAGTGGTGTAGCACTAGCCACGCTTGAGAAAGCACCTAAAGCAACAACAGTTGCAAGTGAAATTTTAGCTAATTTCATCTTAAACTCCTTACTTAAAATTGAAATGTAGCGAAATGTTAGCATAAAAAAACAGACTTTTTGCTTAAAAATTTATGAATTTAGAAGAATTTGTTACCAATCATTTACCAAAAAATCAAAAAGCTAGTAAAAATGAGAAAACAAGGGCTCTATGAAGAGCAAAAACCCTTGTATTGTTTGTTATTTTAAGTAGCTACCTTGTGTCGGAGTGGTCGAAATGTCAGAATTTTCATTTTTGCCACCTTTAAATTTAATAGCATCCTTGCCTTTTAAAAATACTATTATCGCGCCCAAGTCATTATATGTGGTAGTAGATGCGACCTCTTTCATAAGGGATTTGAATTTGCCGCCGTATTCAGGATCGTTTAGATACTCAGAAAATGAAATTTCTATATCTTCTGCGCTCATTTGAGTTAGTTTTTTTGAAGCCATATAAGCTCGCTTATCGCCCTTTTCTCCGTGGCATTTGGCGCATTTGTCGAAATAAAGCTCTTGCCCACGATTAACACTATAACTAGCCTTGTCATCTACGCCTATGTTTAAAAATCTACCGTTTGAGCTTTGCTGTGGGGTATTTTCATAAATATTAATGCTGACATTGCTGTCTTTGGAATATTTTTCAACCAGATTTTTTAGCTCCTTTGCAAATTCGCCCTTGGCCTCAAAAACATAGCTTTGCTCCTCAGCAACGGCAAATGAAGAGAGCAAAAAACACGCTAAAAATGATCGTTTAAAAAATGACATAAAAAACCTTTTTAATAAATTTAAAGTTTAGAAAGACGGATTATATCACAAAAATGCAAAATTAAGTCAGGGGGCACACACCCCCTAGCTATAAAAAAGGAGTTTTAACTATTTGATTGCTAACGAAATTATAAAGCAATTTGGTAAATCAACGGCTAATCAAAGCTGATATTTTGCGATTGTGGAACGTTAATGTTTGATTTTTTACTAATATCGCGCTTTTTATCTGTTTTTACGATGTTGGTTTTTGGTTTTTTGGGCGCAAATTTAGAATTTTTGGACTGATTTATGGTAAGTATTGAAAAGATTTTACCATTACGAACGCTGGCATAAATAAGATCGCCACTTTGGGCGTATAATTTATCAGCGCAATAAACACCGCTTTGAAGTTTGTTGTTGCTCGTATCGACTGATTTTATATCATAGCAATACACGCCGTTTTGATACGACACACTTTGGATCACACCTTTAACAAAGCCGTTAGGAAGAGGTTTTGGTTTTGAAATTTGGGCTTTTGCGGGCTGATACTTTGGTGTTTTCGTCCCCCAAAAGCTGGCACAACCGCTAGAAAAAACGGCTATTAAAATCAAATTTAAAAGATTACGCTTTGACATCTACGACACTGCCGCCTAATTGAGCTATGCGTTTATCGACCGCTTCTAACGCTTTTTTCATCGTTTTTTCAGAAATTTCAGGAAGTTTATCGCCCCAAGCTTTTTTTGCTTCATTATAACCGCGTAAAATTCCATCTCTGCCTGCTTTTAACTTATCTAAATCATCGCCCGCTCCGTTTATGACAAAACCAGCCATTCTATCGGCTGTATTGTTAATGCCAAAATACCCTTTTTCGCTTACTAGCTCGGCGGCTTCTTCTTTGCTAAGAGAAGATATATCTTTGCCCGTATAGCCAGTATCTTTTATATTTATAGATGATAGAATATCTGAAATTTCGGTAGGCGTTTTTGATTTATCGGAAAAATTTTGATTTAGATTGGAAAAAGAAAATGTCAAAAATTGAGCCGAAAAATTTGAACTTGAGCTTTGCGCGGCTTGTTTTTGATAAAACGACAAATAGCTGTTTGTAAGCTCTTTTGCGTCTATTTTTGAATAAGCTTCTTGCATTTTTTTAGTGTCTTGGGCTTTTAAGCTGCTTTGAGAATTCGAACTCTTTTCTTTAAGTCCGAAAAACTGTGATGAATTCGTAGCAAGCATATTGGCGATTGCGCTTTGCATTTTTGCTCCTTTTGTAATGTTTTGCGTATTATATATCGGCAAGTTTATAAAAAGGTTAAGTTGCGAATTTATTTAATCCTATTCGCAACCGCGCCATTATAGATAATATCTTTTGCGTCGATATTTTTAAAAATTTTTTCGCTCGTCGCGTCAATGTTTAAATTTTTTAAATCATCTTGCAAATCTTCTTGATAAGAATAAATCATAGCAACGCTTGTTACAGCCGTGATTTTTTCGATATTTTTAAAATTTTTTATCTCTTCATCAATATTTTCAACACTCATCACGACGATTATTTTTCCATTTTGCGAAGTTATAATCTCACAACCTTGCATTTTTTCAATCTCAGAAATGACATTTTTAACGACTTCATCATCTTTTACATAAACAATTAAACTTGATATATTCATTTTAAACTCCAAAATTTTACTTCTTTTTGATAAGCTATACTTATCAATCTACCGTCATTTGAAAGATAAATTTCACTTAAAATTTCCTGATTGGTTTTTATAGTATGCAAAAGTTCTTTGCTTTTTATATCATAAATCACAATATCGCTTTGTTCACCGTTCATAAACGCAATCTTGCTTTTATCTGGGCTTAATCCTAAGGCATACACGATAAAATCGGCATTGAAATATTTTATATCCGCCCCGTCATAAACGCCAACTTGTTTTGAAAGGCTACCAACAGCAATCGCACCACCAACATAGTCAATATCATACATATTGTCTTTAAAAAAATTATGCGTTTTTTCAAGCTGTTTTGTTTTTAAATTATACTCATAAACCACGCCACTTTCGGCACCGATGGCGATTTTATCGCGATTTTTGTTAATTTCAAAATCCACATAAAGGGCAATTGAGAATTTATGCTTAAATTTTAACTTCAAGCTTTGAAGGTCGATAATATAAATTTCGTTTCCAAAATCAGATACAACAGCTTCGTTTTCATTTATAAAAAACGCCTTTTTGGCTGATTTGTTTGGCGTAATAAAGCTGTTTGTTTGAATGAAATTTTTGCCATCAAATTTATACAAAAAAAGCCTTCTTTCATCATAGCCAAGCTCGGCTAAAACAATTAAAGTATCATTTATCCTATCGATACTAAAAACCTTAGCCGTTGCTTCGTCATTAAAATATGACTTTTTCTTTGGTAGAGAAATTTTAGGTAAGAAAATATCATTTTTGATGTCATAAATTTCAACCTCGCCAGCGTCCGTGCCAAGATAGAGAATTTCATCTATCAAATTTGAGCTTATAACGTTGGCGTTTGCGTTTATAACGCGACTTGGCTGTGAAATTTCAGCCCCAAAAACAACAGAGCAAAAGGCTAAAAAAGCCAAAATTTTTCTCATCTCGCCTCCATTTTGATTGAATTTGCAAAACAAACCTCCATGCACTGCGCGCAATTAACGCAACGATTATTTACAACCGGTCTAAACAGACCAAAAAACTCTATCGCGCCAAATTTACAAACATCTTGACAGCTGTAACACATCGTTGAATTCCACGCCAAGCAACTTTTTGTATCGATAAAAGTAGTGGCATTTATCTTTGGCAAAAAGCGCAAATTTAAAACCTCTCGTCCGCTACTTTGGCACGCAAGTGCGCACTTTTGACAAAAAGTGCAACCTTTGGTTTTAAATTTAAAACTAACATTAAAGCCATCAAAATTTAGCAAATTTTCATCACAAACACCAACACAAGGCGCATCGCAACCATCACACGAAAATTCGCCACTAAAATATGGCGGAGTGATGAAATTTTGAGCTGATTTGCCCAAAATTTTACGAAATATTTCGCGCCTTGAAATGTTTTCTTGCACTATCTAACGCCTTCGTTTAAAATATCGATCAAATTTGAACGATTTGTTGAGTTTTCATCTCTGTATTCTGGTTTGAAGTTATTTTTCACGCGTGGCTTTACATTCGCTTGCGGAACGTGGCAAGTCGTGCATTCAAAACGATCAGAGCTTAATTCGCCACCTTTGTCTTGCTTAAACCTAATGCTGTAAAGATGTGATTTTGGCACAGGTGTCGCGCCGACAGCTTCGGCGATTTCTGGCATATGACAGCTAACGCATAAATTATTATCAATAGTAATAGGAACGATATCTGAAATATCGTGCGGAATCAACGGCGGTGCGTTTTCAAAACTGCGCTGAATTTTTGTCGATTCGCCAGCTGGTTTTGCTGTCCAATTAATATCAGCTAAGGTTATATTCTCGTCCATCACATCGCTTGTTCTTAATGCTTCAACATCGTTATCTTCGTTTGTGTTAGTTCCTAAACCAACACAAGCTAAAAAACAAAAAGCGACAAAAATAGTTGGTATAAACTTGTAAATTTTCATTATTTTCTCCTTAAATTTCGTATATTAAATTTGAGCGCATCGTCGCCACAAACGTCGATACACCGACCACAGCTAATGCATTCGCTAGAATTTACAAACCCACTTTGCCTGCCTATAATACCTAAAACTTGGCTTTCGGGGCAAATGATTTTGCATTTCATACATTTTGTGCATTTTTGCGCGTTATGTTCGATTCTGATAAGAGAAAATTTAGAACTTAAAGCGTAAAAAGCACCGAGCGGACACAGTTTAGAACAAATTAGCCTATCGCCTAAAAACACATCAATGGCAAATACGCCAAAAGCTACAAATATCCAAAGTGTGCCTAAGTAAATGATACCGCGCTGAATAATACCAATAAAACTCACACTTTCAAAAGCCGGAGTTGATGTAATAAAAGACAAAACCAAAACAAAACCAAGCACATAATATCTAGCTTTGTTTGATAAATTTAGCACTTTTTTATCTTTATCAAAGCCAAATTTTACCCTAAACCAGTGCGCCGTTTCGGTGATGATATTTACAGGACAAACCCAACTACAAAAGGCGCGTGGGGCGATAATGGCGTAAATCGCAAATATAATCGCCCCGCCAAAAACAGCACTGCTTGCTACGCTAAAACCAGCTAAAAACAGCTGCAAAACCGCAAAAGGATCGCTTAATACAACAAAATCAAACAGCTTTGAACTACTGAGGTTTCCTTGTAAAATTTTAATACCAAAAAAGTTGCTAACCACAAACAGCACAAGTATAGAAATTTGACTAATTCGCCTTAAAACAAGATATTTCATTATAACTCCTCATCGCCATTTAAGTAGTCATTTAGCTTCTTGGTATCTTGCTTAAATTCCCTGCCAAAAGCGTCCTTTAGCCTTTTTTCATCATCTTGCACCCAGCCTTTGACGTATTGCTCATTACTAGATCCTAATGCGTGTTCTAGCGGAAGCACGAAAATGGAAGCTTTTGGTGTAACGCAAACTTGTTCGCACATTCCACAACCCGTGCAATAGTTCGCATCGACAACTGGAATAAGATAAGCGTGCTTTTGTGTTCGCTCGTTATGGCGATAATCAAGCCTAAGAGCTTTGTCTATAACAGGACAGGCGCGGTAGCAAGCATCACAACGCAAACCTTCGTAAGCTATGCAAAAATTTGGATCTAACACCGCTACGCCCATTTTAGCCCTGTTTATATTTAATTTTCCGTCATCGTTTTTGACTAAATTTAAATCAAGTGCACCAGTAGGACAAGAGACGGTGCAAGGTATGTCAGGGCACATATAGCAAGGAATTTTGCGTGGCTGAAAAAATGGTGTGCCATAAGGCAAATTATCCTTTAAATCAGCTAATTTCAACGTATCCCAAGGACACGCCTCCACACAAAGTCCGCACCTAATGCACTCGCTTAAAAATCTATCTTCTTTTAGCGCACCAGGCGGTCTGATAAGTAAAATTTGAGCCTTAACGCTAGTTTGTGTGCTCCACAAAAAACCACCTGCAACAGCCAAACTAGCCGCTTTAAGACCAAATTTTAATACTTCTCGTCTGCTTTGCATAACTAAGCCTTATAAATTTTAACCGCACACTTTTTATAATCTGTCTCTTTTGATAGCGGACAAGTCGAATCAAGCGTAACTTTGTTTATAAATACATTTTCGTCAAACCAAGGCACATAAATCAAGCCCATCGGCGGCTTATTGCGACCGCGAAGATCTAATCTAGCTTTTACTTTACCGCGTCTTGATTCTATCCAAACTACATCATTATGTTGAACGTTTAACTTTTGTGCGTCGCTTTCGTGCATATAGCAAAGTGCTTCTGGAACGGCACGATAAAGCTCTGGCACGCGCATAGTCATCGTGCCACTATGCCAATGCTCCAAAACGCGTCCAGTGCATAACCAATACGGATAAGTGCTATCAGGCATTTCGCACGGATCCATATAAGGGCGGAAGAAAATTTTTGCTTTATTTGCGATAGAAAATTTCTCATCTCCACTTGTAACGCCTTTTAAATCACCTTTTGGCAATTTAGCCTTTGCGTTTCCGTAATACGCAAAGCCCTTGCCATTTGCTGCTTTTTTCGCGTAAGGATCGTATTTTGCATTAAATCGCCACTGCGTTTCTTTGCCGTCAAGAACTGGCCATCTCAAACCCCTAACCTTATGATACGTGTCAAAATCAGCCAAATCGTGTCCATGCCCTACTCCAAATTTGCGGTAATCCTCCCAAAGGTATTTTTGGATGAAAAACCCATATCCTTCAAAAACCTTTCCATCTGAACCAATTACTTTTCTACTATCGCCAAAAACTTCACTATTGTCAAAATTTTCCATTATCGCATCGTTTGGCGAGTAACTTCTGGCTTCTTCATTCGCAAAAAGCACGTCAAATAGTGTATCTTCTTGACTATACCCCATCGCCTTAGCTGCGTCAAGAACGCTTGGCAATGTGAGTTTATCATCTACTTTTTGCTCACCCCAAACCTCTTTTAGCTTAAATCTTTTTGAAAATTCTAAGATTTGCCAAGTATCACTCATCGCTTCACCAACAGGGATAACTTGCTGTTTCCAATGCTGCGTCCTGCGCTCTGCATTTCCGTATGCACCCCATTTTTCATATATCATCGCCGTTGGCAAAATCAAGTCCGCTACTTTGGCTGAAATTCCAGGATATGGATCTGAAACGACTATGAAATTATCCATTTCACGCGCTGCTTTTATCCAGTGGTTGGCATTTGCGGTATTTTGCCACGGATTATTTACTTGCACCCACGCCCATTTCATCTTTCCATCTTCTAAATCGCGCATCATTTTTACATAATGTGGTGCTGGTTTTGGATTTAAAGTGCCTTCTGGAAGCTTCCAAATTTTCTCACTGGTCTTTCTATGTTCAGCATTTCCTACAACCATGTCAGCTGGCAAACGATGCACAAAAGTTCCAACTTCACGAGCCGTGCCACAAGCACTTGGCTGACCTGTTAGAGAAAACGCGCCCTCGCCTGGTTTTGCTTGTTTGCCAAGAAGCATATGCACCATATAAGCTTGCTCATTTACCCAACTACCACGCTGATGTTGGTTAAATCCCATCGTCCAAAAACTGACAACTTTTCGCCCTTTTTCTATGTAAAGGTCGGCAAGTTGCTTTAATTTTTTCTTAAATTCTTCCAAATCTTCGTTTGCATCGCCCTTAATAAGCGGTGCTGAAAATTCCAGCGTATAAGGCGCGAGTGCTTTTTTAAATTCTTCAAAACTAATCTGCCAATGCTTATCTGGTGTCTTAGCATTTTTATTTTGCATTTCATCGCCAGCTTTGTAGCCAAGATAGCCAAGGGTTATGCCTTCTGTGTTGCTTATTTTCTTGCTATTTTCATTTTTTAAAATTTCTTTTTCGGCTGTGTATTTTTGATGATCGACATTACTTCTTAATCCGTATCCTATATCAACTGGTCCAGTTGCAAAAACGCAATGATTATTTACATAATCCCAATCAATAGCTTCAGGATGATTATAAACTATCTCGTGAGCTATGTAATTCCAAATAGCAACATCGCTTGAAGGAGCAAAGATAATCTCAGTATCAGCGATATTTGAAGTTCTGGTTGAATAAGTGCTTAAATTTATGATTTTTACGCGATCTGGATTGCTTAGTTTTCTATCGCTCACGCGCGACCAAAGAATCGGATGCATTTCGGCCATATTTGCACCCCAAGTAACGATAGTATCGGTTAGCTCAATATCATCATAACAGCCCGCTGGCTCATCTATGCCAAATGTTTGCATAAAGCCAACAACCGCGCTAGCCATACAATGACGCGCATTTGGATCTATGGCATTACTTCTAATGCCAGCTTTCCATAGCTTCACAGCCGCAACGCCTTCAAGGATCGTGTATTGCCCAGAGCCAAAAACACAAGCTGAATGCACGCCGTTTTTAACCATAGTTTCTTTATATTTTTCAGCCATAATATCAAAAGCCTTTTGCCAAGAAACTGGTCTAAATTTGCCCTTCTTGTCAAATTCGCCCTTTTCGTTCATACGCAAGAGTGGCTGCGTTATACGATCTGAGCCATACATAATCTTTGCATTAAAATAGCCCTTAATGCAGTTTAGTCCCCGATTTACTGGCGCTTCTGGATCCCCTTTTACGGCCACTATCTTGCCATCTTTTGTTGCTATCATGACGCCACAACCTGTTCCGCAAAAACGACACGCAGCCTTATCCCAACGCCAACCTTTTTCAGCCTCACTCGCGCCAAGCCCGCTAGGAACGGCAATTCCGGCACTAGCACAAGCAGCACTAGCAGCGGCACTTTTTATAAAATCTCGACGGTTCATATTTTCTCCCTTTAAGATATTTTTAGAAAAATTCCTAAAATCATTAGATACTATAACTCACGGAAAATAAAAATCAGCTTGATTTAAATCAACGCATTTTTTGGCAAAACATACTTTTAATTTAAGACCATAAATGTCTTAAAATCGCGCTAAATTCGGTTTTAGCTCTAATATATAATTAAAGTATAATAATTTATATTGAGAAAAGATATATTGAATTTTGATAACTACTTATTATAATCAAAATTAATTTATTAAAATTTTATTTATCTATATGTGTATTTTCGTAACATAAATCTAAAAAATTTTATAAATTATCATAAAAATTTATAAAATTTGATTTTAAATGTAAAATATTTTATTAAGAAATTATTGTTTTATATTTATAAATCGAGTTGCATTTGAGTAACAAATTCTGCTAAGTTTCCTTAGCAGAATTTTATGAATGAAAGTTAAATTCTTTCGGATTATCTAAAGCGTAACGAAATTTTTCCAAATCCACCTTTTTATCCCAAAGCGAAACAATAAGGCAACCAACGGCATTTCCACATAAATTTCCAACCGCTCTCATCTCTGACATAAATTTATCCACTCCAAGCAAAACAGCGACAGTAACAACTGGTATGCCAGTATTTGGAAGTGCTGCAAGCGTTCCTGCAAGCACTATAAAGCCAGAGCCTGTAACTCCGACCGCGCCTTTACTTGTTACCATTAGAATAATTAAAATTTGTATCAAATGCTCAAATGTAAGATCGATACCAAAAGCTTGAGCTAAGAAAATAACACTAAGCGAAAGATAGATATTGGTACAATCTAAATTAAATGAATACCCGGTAGGAATTATCAACCCAACCGCACCACGATGAATGCCGGCGGCTTCAAGCTTTTGCATAAGCGGAGCGAGCGCAGTTTCGCTCGAACTTGTTGCAAATACGACAAGCACTTCTTTTGCGATAAAACGCATAAATTTAAATATATTTACCTTTGCAAGATAGCAAATTATACCAAGCACCACAAATATAAAAAACAAACTTGCAGCCGCCATAACGGCTAATAGCTCAAACATTCCAATAAGCGAGCCGATACCAAATTTTCCTATCAAAAACGCCATAGCGCAAAACGCTGCAACTGGACTAAACATCATCAAAATCGTAAGTATTTTTAAGACATAGTGTTGGATTACTTCAAGAGGTTTTAAAATTTTCTTTTTATTATCGTTTTTCAAAAACGAAATAATAACAGCCGTAACGATAGCCATAAAAAGAACTTGAAGCGTATTTGAATGTATAAACGGGCTGATTGGATCGCTTGGGATAGCTCCTTTTAATATCGACCAAACAGAACCGACATCTTTATCGATGTGAGTATATTTTTCTATACTTTTTTCATCAAGAGTATGCCAATCTAAATGCATATCGTGCCCTGGTTTTAAAACTTCGCCAAACAAAATTCCTACAGCCAAAGCAATAGTGCTGACTACTTCAAAATATATAAATCCCTTAACACCAATCGTGCCTAAATCTTTCATACTTTCAAGCCCAATAATGCCCGAAACTATCGTCAAAAATATAATCGGACCGATTAAAATTTTAAGAGTACCGATAAAATAGTCAATTCCAAACTTGCTTGCAATGCCGATTTGTGGCCAAACCATACCGACAACCACGCCAGCAATAATTGCTAAAACGACCCAAAACGCCAAATTTGTAAAAATTTTAGGAATTTTATTTTTTTGTATTTTAGTTTGAATTTGTATCAATTTTGATCCTTCGTTAAAATTTTACTAAGCCTTTGTTTTCTTAGCTTTTGTCGTTTTAGTGCCCAAATTTTTAACATTTTTTGTCGCACGTGACTTTGTTTTTAGCTCATTTTCAATCTTAATGAAATTTATCTTATCACCTTGACGAATATTATCAAGTACTTTTAGCCCATCTTCGTCTAAAATTTTACCAAAAACAGTATGAACACCGTCAAGATGTGGCTGCGAAGAGTGGCATACAAAAAACTGCGAACCTCCGGTATCTCGCCCAGCGTGAGCCATAGAAAGCGAACCTCGCTCATGCTTGTGCTTTTGTCCTACGCATTCGCATTTAATCCTCCAACCAGGTCCGCCAGTGCCAGTTCCATGCGGGCAACCGCCCTGAATAACAAAATTTGGTATCACTCTGTGAAATGTTAGACCATCATAAAAACCGCTTTTTGCAAGGGTTGCAAAATTCATAACCGCTTGTGGTGCTTCATCGCCGTAAAGTTGAAATTTCATATCGCCTTTTTGAGTGCTAATAGTAGCAAATTTCAACTTTTCTAGCTCTTTTTGATCAACATCGTAAATTTTTAATTCTTCTCTCATATTTAACCTTAATTTAAAATTTATTCAATATTTGTATAAACAGCCTGAACGTCATCATCATCTTCTAGTTTATCTAGCAATCTCTCAACGTCTTGCATCTGCTCTTCTGTTAATTCAATCGGTGTATTTGCGATGTATTGAAGGCTAGCTTTTTTGCTCTCAAGTCCAAGTTTTTCAAGCCCTTCATGAAGCGTGCCAAAACTCGTATAATCGCCGTAAATGTAAAGAATTCCATCTTCACTTTGCATATCAGTTAGCCCAAAATCTATCAATTCAAGCTCGACTTCGTCAAGTGGAATTTTAGGCATATCAAGCTCTATGACGCTTTTTCTGGAAAACATAAAGCTTAAACTTCCACTAGGCAAAACCTCTCCGCCGTTTTTACTAAAAATAGCCTTTACATTAGCAACTGTTCTGGTTGGATTATCAGTAGCACACTCAACTACTATTTGCGTCCCGTGAGCTCCCTTGCCGTCGTAAAAAATCGTTTTTATATCAGAGCTATCTTTGCCATTGGCTCTTTTTATCGCCGCGTCAATATTATCTTTTGGCATATTTTCAGCTTTTGCAGCAGCTATCGCAGCTCTAAGCTTAGGATTCATCTCAGGCTCGCTTCCGCCCTCTTTTGCAGCTACGGTTATGGCTTTGGCAAGTTTTGGAAATACCTTACTCATCTTATCCCATCTAGCCTCTTTCGCCGCTCGTCTGTATTCAAATGCTCGTCCCATTACACATATCCTTATCAAAATTTTTGCCAATTATATCTAAAAAATCGCTATTTTTAAAATATTAGTAAGAAATTTAGTTTTAAAAGTCTATAATTTCGAAATGATAAGAAAAGCTGAGAAAAAAGATGCACGAGTTTGCATAGATTTGCTAAATTTAGCAATGGAAGATATCGCATATTCGCTTAGTGGCGTAAATGAAAAAGAAAAAAGCGATGAAATTTTACGCAAATTTTTCATAAGCGAGAACAACCGTTTAAGCTATAAAAACGTATATGTTTATGAGATAAAAGGTGTTGTGGTTGGTGCTATTTGTGGATATTTTGGTGCAAATTTGCAAATTTTAGACGAGCCTATTTGCTCTCATTTGAGAAATTTAGGCATTAAAAAAATGCCAGAATGCGAATGCGAAAATGATGAATTTTATATCGACAGTATAGCAGTTGATGAGAATTTTCGCGGACAAGGTATAGCCACGAAATTGATTAATTTTCTTTGTAATCAAGTAGCTTTGAAATTTGATAAAATTTCACTAATAGTCGATGAAAAAAAGAACAAAGAAAAGATCTTTTACGAGCGGCTTGGATTTAATTACAACAAAGATAAAATAATTAATAAGCACAAATATTTTCATTTGATAAAGGAGATAAGATGACAAAATTTAAAGTTGCGAATATAAATTGCCAAAATTGCGTAAATACCATCAAAAACGCGCTATCTGACGAATTTGGAGAGATTGGAGTTGATCTAAGTGTTAATCCGCGCATTGTTAGCGTTGATTTAAATAATAAAGATGTTGAAAATTTCAAAAATGAGCTTGAAGAGCTTGGATTTAGCGTTATAGAGCAAATTTAATGCCAAAAAACATTAAAATAAACATCTCTGGAATGACCTGCGTTAATTGCTCTAACGCAATTGAAAGAATTGCAAAAAAGACGCAAGGTGTTCTTGAAGCTAGGGTAAATTTTGCAAACGCTCTTGGCGAATTTGTAGTAGAAAATGACAATGTCAAAGAGCAACTCGAAAATAAGATAAAAAAGCTCGGATACGGCATTGCAAAGGATTTTTTGGAGCTTGAAAATAGCCAAAAAAAGCATATTTTAAGCTTACGAAATAATCTCATAATTGCTTTTGTGATTAGCATTATCATAATGATGTTTGAAATGATAGGAGAAATGAGCAAATTTAAGGTTATAATTATGCTCGTTTTGTCATTTTTTGTCATAGCTTTTTGTGGAAGGGGCTTCTTTATTCACGCTTACGGATCGCTTAAAAACAAGAATTTCGACATGAATGTCCTTGTCGCACTTGGTGCGTCAGTAGCGTTTTTTTACTCACTTTTTGTATTTGTTTTTGAAAATTTAGTCCCTGAAAATTTACGCCATATTTATGTTTCAAGTTCGGCGATGATTATAACTTTTATTTTGCTTGGTAAATTACTCGAAGAAAGCTCTAAATTTCGAGCTGGAAAGCACTTAAAAGCCTTGATGGATTTGACGCCCAAAACCGCCCTTTTGCTAAAATCAGATGGGCAAATCACGCAAATTGACGCCGCTAAGCTAAAAATCGATGATGTCGTTGCTGTAAAAAGTGGCTTTGTCGTGCCAAGTGATGGCGTGATTATAAGTGGAGGTGCGGAAATAGACACATCTATGCTAACCGGAGAAAGTTTGCCCATTTATAAAAAGGCTGGCGATTTGGTAAATGCTGGAACGATAAACACGAACGGTTATTTAAACATTAAAATAACCAAACCGCTAACACAAACACTTTTAACACAAATTTTAAACTTACTAAGCGATGCAACATCAAAGAAAATGCCGATTAGTCGTTTTGCTGACAAAGTTGCAAATATTTTTGTCCCAAGCGTTATTTTTATCTCGCTTATAACTTTTTTAGTTTGGTACTTTATCGCTGAAAATCCGCTTCAAGGCTTGCTTTGCGCGGTTTGCGTTTTGATAATATCTTGTCCGTGTGCGCTCGGACTTGCCACGCCAATAGCGATAATCTCGTCTTTAAGTGTTGGCGCAAAGGCTGGAATTTTAGTAAAAAATCCCGAAGTAATGGAAATTTTAAAAGATGTGAAATTTGCAGTTTTTGATAAAACTGGAACTTTAACAAAAGCTCAAATTTGCATAAATTTTACAAATTTATCCGATGAAAATTTCTCAAAAGTCGTAGCGCTTGAGGCCAAAAGTTCGCACCCTATTTCGCGCGCATTTGTAAAATACGCAAACGAGCTTGCAATCGGCTACGAAAATTTGCAATACGATTTTGTAAATGTCGCTGGCAAAGGTGTGAAAAGTGGCGATAATGCCGTAATCGTCGGAAACGAAACATTTTTAAACGAATTTAATATTTTCTTAAACGATTTGCAAAAAAGTGAAATTTTAGAAAAAACAGCTGACGGAAGCGGATTCATTTTAGTAGCCACAGATGGGAAATATGCTGGTTTTGCAACATTTAGCGATAGCGTAAAAGAAAACGCAAAATCAGTAATTAATGAGCTAAAAGCGATGGGAATTTGCCCTATTATGCTAACTGGTGATAACGAAAATACAGCCAAAAGCGTTGCAAATACGCTTGAGATAGATAAAATTTACGCTGGTGTTTTGCCACACGAAAAATTTGAGATCATCAAACAAATACAAAACGACGGTAAGGTGATTTTTGTAGGAGATGGTATCAACGATTCTGTCGCTCTTAAACAATCAAACATAGGCGTTGCGATGAGTAGTG
Organism: Campylobacter sp.; assembly: GCA_052170535.1. Taxonomy (GTDB): domain Bacteria; phylum Campylobacterota; class Campylobacteria; order Campylobacterales; family Campylobacteraceae; genus Campylobacter_A. The sequence continues at coordinate 48,359 of JBQNAH010000010.1, forward strand.
GCTCGGACGTAGCAAAAGAAGCTGGTGATATAGTTTTGATTACAAATGACCTAAAAAACGTTGTTTTGGCAATAAAACTTGGTAAAATGACGATGAAAACCATAAAACAAAATTTGTTCTGGGCTTTTATCTACAACATCATCTGCATCCCAGTTGCAGCCGGCATTCTTTACCCTATTGGCATCCTACTAACGCCGGCTTTTGGGGCTTTGGCGATGTCGTTTAGCTCTGTAACGGTTGTTTTAAATTCAATAAGACTAAGGAAAAAATGTGAAAATATTTGAAATTTGCTCTATGGTTTGCAAAATTTTTGCCCTAAATTTCGCACTTGCACCAAACCAAATTTTACTAAATGAGTTAAGAAAAAATCCCAAATGGATTTTGCAAAACCAAAGCGAAGCTAATCTTAAAGGCAATGAGCTGTATTTAAATGCGCTAAATAACGAAAATTTTAGCATTATATCGGCTGATTTTGATAATCTAAAAAAATACTTTAATGTCAATTTTTTCTTTGAAAATGAAGGCGAAATTCTGACCAAATTTTATGCAAAATGTGGCTTTGAGCCGAATTTAAGCACATCAACGATCACTAGCGCGACAAATGAATTTTCATTTCTTGCTGCTTTTTTTGCGCTTGAACCCAGCAAGGAAAATAACAAAATAATTTTTCTCTTTCTTGGCGTGCATTTACTGCCATTGGCGCAAAAATTAGCTAAAATTTTGCAAAATGAAGCAAAAAGCGATTATTACAGGGCTTTTGGTTATTTTTTGAGCGATTTTTCTGAAATTTTGCAAAAAAGCTTAAAAATCGAGGCAATGCAAAGATGAATTGGTGGAACAATATTTACGCAAATCTCGATCCTGTCGCGTTTAGCGTTTGCAAATTTAGCATTCATTGGTATGGATTGATGTATGTTTTAGCTCTTCTTACAGCACTTGCAATGGCTAAATTTGTAGTTAAAAAAGATCAAATCTCAATATCTAGCCAAATGCTTGATAGCTACTTTTTTTGGGTCGAAATCGGAGTAATTTTAGGTGCTCGTCTTGGTTGGGTGGTGGTTTATTCTGGCGAAGCTGCGTGGTATTTATCAAAACCTTTGGAAATTTTTAACCCTTTTCATAACGGCGAATTTGTAGGAATTCGCGGTATGAGCTATCACGGAGCAGTTGTTGGATTTTTACTCGCGACTATTTTATTTTGCCGCAAATATAAGCAAAATTTATGGCTATTGCTCGATCTTTGCGCGATTAGCATTCCGATCGGATATTTTTTCGGAAGAGTTGGAAATTTTCTAAATCAGGAGCTATTTGGGCGCACAACCGATGTTTCTTGGGCTATAAATATCGCTGGACAACTTCGCCACCCAAGTCAGCTTTATGAAGCCATTTTGGAAGGGCTTGTCGTATTTTTAGTCCTGTTTTTTTACAGAAAATTTAAAAAATTCGACGGAGAGTTAATTTGTATTTACGCTATGCTTTATGCTTTGGCAAGATTTTTTTGCGAATATTTTAGAGAACCTGACTTTGGAATGGGTTTTGTATTCTTAAACCTATCAATGGGACAAATTCTATCACTTTTAATGTTTATTTTTGGGGCTTACGTTTATATTACTCTGATGAAAAAAGGTATTAAAATTTAAATATCTTTAAAGCTTTTTGTGATAATATTACGTAGAATATTTAATCATTTAGTTTAAATAAAATTTAAGTTATATGATAATATATCTCAAAATAAGGAGTGCTCATGAGTGAGCTTATAGAGGGTTTTTTGGGTAGGCAAATAGATACAAAAAAAAGTCGTTTGCCAGCCGTTTGGGACAAATGGCAAAGTTTGACTGGCTTAATACTCGCCTGTTTTATACTTTGTCATATGGTTTTTACTTCAACTATATTGCTTGGAAAAGACGCATTTAACGCCGTTGTTGGCTTTGCGGAAGCTAAATTTTTATTTGGCGAAGCGACGTGGTGGATTACAAACGTTATAGCGGCATTTATCTTTGTCGTTTTTATAGCGCATGCGTTTTTAGCGATGAGAAAATTTCCAGCAAATTACAGACAATATCTGATGTTTAGAGGACATAAAAATCGCATAAAACACGCTGATACGACACTATGGTGGTTTCAATTTTTGACTGGTTTTGCTCTGTTTTTTGCAGCTAGTGCGCACTTGGTAGATATTGTATTTGGCGGACATATTACGGCTGAAAATTCGGCTAAAAATTTCCATACGCTTGAATTTTTCTATCTAGCACTTCTTGTATTCATGGTGATACACGCTGGCATTGGAATATATCGCTTGTATGTCAAATGGATAAGCATTGATGGCGCTAACAAGCACGAAATGTTGATTAAGCGAAACAGGGCTAGAATTTTAGTTTTTGGCATTTTTGGCATTTTGGCTACGATCGCGTTAATCGCTGATTTTGTATGGATTGGCCTTAGCCACTAACACGTAGGAGTTTTAAATGAATATAAAATATTGTGATGCGTTAGTTATCGGCGGTGGTCTTGCGGGACTTAGAGCTGCGGTTGCGGCGGGTGAAAAAGGATTAAGCACGATAGTTTTAAGTCTTATTCCAGTCAAAAGAAGCCACTCCGCGGCCGCACAAGGTGGCATGCAAGCCTCCTTAGGAAATTCCAAAATGAGCGAGGGCGACAATGAAGATGTGCATTTTGCTGACACTGTAAAAGGTAGCGACTGGGGTTGTGATCAACAAGTAGCTAGAATGTTTTGCCAAACCGCTCCAAAAGCCATCAGAGAACTCGCTGCTTGGGGCGTGCCTTGGACTAGGATAACAAAAGGTGAGCGAAGCGCTATAATAAACGCTCAAAGAACTACTATCGTCGAAAAAGAAGAGGTTCATGGACTTATTCATTCACGCGATTTTGGCGGAACAAAAAAATGGAGAACCTGCTATACCGCTGATGCAACAGGACATACAATGCTTTTTGCTGTCGCAAATGAAGCATTAAAGCACAACGTTGAAATTCACGATAGAAAAGAAGCCGTTGCGCTTATTCACGAAAATAATCGCTGTTATGGTGCAATAGTGCGAGATTTGGTAAATGGAGAAATAACCGCATATGTTGCAAAAGGCACTCTTATCGCAACTGGTGGTTATGGAAGGGTTTATAAACACACAACAAATGCCGTAGTTTGCGAGGGTATTGGTGCAGCTATCGCCCTTGAAACCGGAGTAGCACAACTTGGCAATATGGAAGCGGTGCAATTTCACCCTACTCCGATCGTTCCAAGTGGAATTTTACTAACAGAGGGTTGTCGTGGAGATGGCGGAATTTTGCGCGATGTGGATGGATACCGCTTTATGCCTGATTACGAACCAGAGAAAAAAGAGCTTGCCAGCCGAGACGTTGTAAGTCGAAGAATAATGGAGCATATCAGAAAAGGCAAAGGCGTCAAAAGCCCTTATGGTGAGCACGTTTGGCTTGATATATCAATCCTTGGACGCGAGCACATCGAGAAAAATCTTCGCGATGTTCAAGAAATTTGTCAAATTTTTAACGGTATTGATCCAGCTGATACCGAAATTGACGAAAATGGCAAAGGAAAAGGCTGGGCGCCGATTTTACCGATGCAACACTACTCAATGGGCGGTATCAAAACAAATCCTACTGGCGAAAGTCCAACTTTATCTGGGCTCTTTTCAGCTGGCGAAGCGGCGTGTTGGGATATGCACGGCTTTAACCGCTTAGGTGGAAATTCTGTCTCGGAAACGGTTGTGGCCGGAATGATTGTGGGTGATTATTTTGCGCAATACTGTGCCACTCACGAGATTGAGATAAAAACCGAAAATATAGCCAAATTTGTAAAAAAAGAGCAAGATTATCTCAACGATTTGATTAACAAAGACGGCAAATTTAACGTATTTGACATCAAAAATCGTATGAAAGACGTGATGTGGGAACACGTTGCGATATTTAGAACTGGCGAGGGCTTACAAAAAGCCGTAACAGAGCTTGAAGAACTTTATAAACATTCGCTCGATGTCAAAGTTACAAACAAAACTTTATTTGGCAACCCAGAGCTTGAAGAGGCTTACAGAGTTCCAAAAATGCTTAAACTTGCGCTTTGCATAGCTTACGGTGCGCTTCTTAGAACAGAAAGTCGCGGGGCTCATTACCGTGAGGATTACACCAAAAGAGATGATGCAAATTGGCTAAACCGCACACTTTCAAACTGGGAAGAAGGTAAAACAATGCCAACTATCAGCTATGAGCCACTTGATATTATGAAAATGGAAATTCCGCCAGCATTTCGAGGATACGGCGCGAAAGGGAATATAATTGAGCACCCAGATAGTGCAATTCGTCAGGCACAAGTTGATGAAATTCGCGCAAAAATGGAAGCTGATGGCAAAAGCAGATATGAAATTCAAAATGCACTTATGCCTTACGAACTTCAAGAAAAATACAAAGCACCAAATGAAAGAGCAGGTATCGGATATGAGTAGAAAAATAACAATAAAAGCGTTTAAATACAACCCTTTAAGCAAAATTTCAAAGCCACATTTTGTTAGCTACGAATTAGAAGAAACCGATGGTATGACGCTATTTATCGCACTTAATCAAATTCGTGAGAAATTTGACCCAGACCTTAGTTTTGACTTTGTGTGCCGTGCTGGTATATGTGGCAGTTGCGGTATGCTAGTAAATGGCAAACCGAGCTTGGCGTGCAGAACTTTGACGAAAGATTTTGAAAGCGGAGTGATTGAGCTTATGCCTTTGCCAGTGTTTAAGCTGCTAAAAGATCTAAGCGTTGATACTGGAAATTGGATGAATGCTATGAGTAAGCGCGTAGAAAGCTGGATACATACAGATCACGAGCCACAAATCGCACAACTTGAAGAAAAAGTCGAGCCTGAAATTGCACAAGAAGTGTTTGAGCTTGATCGCTGTATAGAATGTGGTATTTGTGTTGCTGCATGTGGAACGGCTATTATGAGACCAGATTTTATCGGCGCAGTTGGACTAAACCGCGTTGCACGATTTAAAATAGATGCGCTTGATAAGCGAACAGATGAAGATTTTTATGAGCTTATTGGCGATGATGATGGTGTGTTTGGTTGTATGAGTTTGCTTGCGTGCGAGGATAATTGTCCAAAACATCTTCCGCTACAAAGTCGTATAGCCTATATGCGCAGAAAAATGGTTTTGACAAAGTAATTCAAATCGTCCGTTTTCAAAAAACGGACGACTGACTGTTTTCTTGTAGTTTACGACCAACAAAAACTCTATTACAATAGTGCAAAGGTTTAGCATGTTCTAGCACTCAGGAGAAAAAGGAGGTCTTTGAGTATTTGGTGTTAAAGGCTCTAGAAAGATACATCTCAAAAAAATAACTCGTCCCGTAAATTTAAGCAAACTTAATGACGAGCTTGCTTAAATTTAACCCTGTTGCGCTCAAATTTACTAATCCTTTATATTATGCTCCTTGGCATAATCCTCTATCTTATCTTTTAGATCTTTTGGAAAGCTTGGCTTATACATAACAGGAGTTAGAGGATTTAGCCTTTTATCTAGCTTGCCTGTTTCATACAATCTTTTAGCTCTTCAAGAGTGTATAGTATGGAGCGTTAGGGTATTCTTCGGGAGGGATTAGGGACATTATTTTGGATCAAGCAAGGTAGAGTCGATATAAAGTGAGATGTCTTTTTGGCTCCAAGTGTTTGGATAGCCAACTAGATCAAATTTTTCTTTGTAGTCTTTTATGGCTTTGTTGGAATAATTCACAAATTCTCCCCTAGTAGTTTCATTTGCATCTACATCTCTAGGGTCTAAAATTTTGCCTTCTTCAATTTTCTTGATTAAGTGCCTATGCAGAGCGCCGTCAGCCATTGCAGCCGCCCCTTCCCTATTAAAATCCATAATAAAATCGCTCCCTACTATTTCATCAAGATAAGACATCATGCCGTATTAGTCTAGAGGAGGGTTTTGTAAAGGGCTTGGAATTCTAGCGAGCGGGGCAAATTTTATTTACTCCTACCGCATAAGTGTAGTATTAAAACAATCTGATAATACCTTTGGTTTTATTACTTGATTTTGACTTTTCGCATTCTGTTTTAACATACTGATTAGCTATTTGACTAAATGATAATTCTATTTTTGGTTGTTTTATATTTTCTTTTTCTGTGCAACATATTTTCGTATTATATACACCATAAAACTCACCCACCACTCTTTGAAATATGCTTTTATACTCAATAGTGCTTAGATATGCTTTGTTTTCTTGTATGACAATTTTTTACGGTATTATGTAGCAACAACACAAGATTTTTATTCCAAAATCCGACAAAATTAAGTCATTATATCATAATCGTAAATGATTTTATATGGCTGAAACTCACGTAATATCTGCTCTAGTTAGTAAGCACTCTGAACTTCAAGGAAGTATCAAATATCATCAAGATATAGTTTTAAAGCTAAAATCCGAGCTTGAAACGATAGATAAGGCTATTGCTATATTTGACCCTAGTTATAAAACTACGTTCATTCGAGCTAAAAGAATTAGTAATTCTTCGTATTTTCCTCACGGTGAGTTAAATCGTAGAATTATAGAATGTGTAAAAATAAAGCCTAGCACTGTAAATGAAATAGCCGAGTATGTTTTTAAAGATGAAAAAGTGGATGACGCTCTTATAGCCAAGTATAGGCAAAACATATCCTCTTTAATTTCAAAGCTCATAAAAAGAGGAACTGTCTCGTTATTTATCAACAATGGAGTAAAATTTTATAAAATAGCTTCCTAAGCTCCAAGCCTTTCGGCTACTCTGTGATTGGCTTGCCTTCTGCTTGCAGTTACGAGCGAAGCGAAGTAAAATAGCCGCAGAATTCATTTGAGATAGTATTGTTTGCTAAACAACGAGTTAGAATATCGTCCATTATAGACTTATTATCTAGTCTTCTAGTATCCTCTCTATAAGCTATTTCGTTAGCATAGTTTGATAAATATAGCGTTCCTAGCTTATGGCATTGACCGTATTCTACTTCGCTAAGCTCGTAGCTTGTAAGCAAGAAGTAAACGTCTAAATCTAGCGTTAAAGCTTTCGCTTTGGTTATTATTCTCTCCGTTTAATCCTGAATATTCTATTTGGTGATTTACTCTTTTTAAATTGTAGTGAGCTAGCAAATCGTCATAAGCCGAATTCTCATCGGTATAAATTTCGCTGTTTGGCGCAATATGCGATTTAGCGATAGCATTTATATCTACGTTATTCTCACTTTTTAATATAAAGGTCTTAGTTTTACTAGCTCCACTTCCAAATAAATTTCTCTCTCTAAGCGATATAATAACTCTCTTATTGGGCTTAAAAGCCTTATGCCTATCTATTCTATTGTTTATATTATTAGCGGGTTTTATATAGTTTCCGACATATACTCCGTCCATCTCGACTACTCCGCTCAATTTATTTCCGCTATCGCTAACCATAAGGCTTTCTCTGATTTTATGAGATAAGACCCAAGTTGTTTTATATTGAACGTCCAAATCTCTACTAGGCTGTAAGGCTGAAATTCCTTTCGTAGCATTAGAAAATATAACAATGGAAAGAAGTATAACTTTAAAATCAAGCTTATGAGAGTGAAATATCGTTCCGCTTGTAACGCTCCTCGCCTTAGCGTTGCGAGTATTACGAAGCAAAAATGTATGAAAGCAATCCTTGCAGCAATATTGCAATCTACTTTCTATAAAGTAATGAGACGATGCGCTTCTGCAGCAAGGACAGATAGGATTGCCTTTGTTGCTACTCCAACGAATAGATTTAAAATATTCGTAACACTCGTTTTCGCTCATACTAGTTATCTTTCTAACGGATATTGTTCTAGCCTTAGACGAGAGAAGGAAGTGTTGAGACATTTTTAAACCTTTTATGTATGTATTATACATAAAAGGTTTAAAATACAATAAGTTATTTACCTAAATCTACTTGCTTTTAAATTAAGAAAAATTGTATAATACGCTGATATATAATTAAAGCACATAATGAATTACGATGAATTTTTATTAAAGCTAAAAGAAGCCGGAATAGATAGAGACGAATTTGCCGAGCTTACTAAAACGAATAAGCTAACTATGAACGGCTGGGCTACGACTAGACAAGGATATAATTATAAGAGAGTTGAGGAGATAAAGCAATGATTAGACAAGACATTATCGATGTTATAGGTAAAGAGTATCTTGTATGTACCATTAATTCAGAACATAATGAATTTTGTTATGATGTAGAGTTTAAAAATTAAAGAACTTCAAAAAGCCAAAGAGCAACTAAACGCCTATATGCAATATGAAAAGCAGTATAGTGGAAATGTGTAGTCGGTATTTTGGCTAATACTACCCACAATGATGTTTTAATGTATGTAGAAGAAGTGGATAACAAGAATCTACTTACCTTTGACAAAATTATTAGTATGGAAGAGCTTTGTAACGAACTTTTTCCTGCTATTAAAAATAGCAAAGAAGATGTTATTAGAGCCACATATCAGCTAAATGAAATTTTGCATAGTTTTGGAATAAGTGAAAAAGTCAGAGGACAATTTGTAGGAACTTGTCTTTTAGCTTTAAAAAATGATTTAGAATATGAAAATTTAAAAAAACAACCCAAAGCAACTTCTGTCGTAATTAGCGAAATAAGAGCAATTCTAAACAATCTACTAGATAAAAGCGTGGATGATAATTTAAGCAAGGCAGAAAAAATGCTTTTGCTTGACAAAAATGTTTTAGAGGACGAAAAAGTTATTAGGCTTTCTAGTAACGATTTTAATCAAATTCTAACACATATAAACAATAAAATTTTGCCTTATATTAACGACGAAACAAAAGCAGGGCAAGATATTTTAAATCTGTTTTTTACTACATTTAATAAATATGTCAATAAAGATGACAAAAACCAAGCTTTTACGCCTGACCATATAACCGATTTTATGTGTAAGATTACAGAAGTTGATTACAATTCGCGAGTTTTAGACCCTTGTTGTGGAAGCGGTGCGTTTTTAGTTAGAGCGTTAGTAACTGCTAGAAATTCTTGTTCTAGTTTACCAAACAAAAATAAAATTGTAGAAAAATACACAAAGAACAAATTTACGGCATTGAAGAGAGTGAAAAGCCGTTTGGTCTTTCTACTACAAATATGTTGATTCACGGCGATGGTAATACTAATATTATCAAAGCAAATTGTTTTTATAAAGAATCTTGGATACAAGAAATAAAACCAAGTGTAATTTTAATGAACCCACCGTATAACGCACAACAAATACTGTTTCCTACGAAAATTATAGACAGATTAGAAACTCTAGTTACTAAAAAGGTGAGAAAAAGATTGAAATTTTAAAAACATATTCAACTGGGGCGTGGAACAAAAAAACGGCAAACCCGTCAAAGAAGACCCTACGAAAGGTCTTTGTTTTGTGGAGTATATGTCGGATTGTTTGCACAAAGCAAATATTACAAACGCCAAATTAGCCGTATTGCTCCCTCTTCAATGCGCTATCGCTAATAGCGGAATAATACTAAGGGCAAAAGAAAATATCTTAAAATATAATACGCTAGAAGCCGTTTTTACGCTACCGCCTGAAATGTTTTATCCCGGAGCGAGCGCTAATGCTTGTTGTATGTTATTTACTATGGGAATTCCGCATTTTGATACCAATGGAAAACCAAAGAAAAAAACATTTTTTGGCTATTATAAAAACGATGGATTTACAAAAAAGAAAAATCTAGGTCGTATAGAGGTTTTAGATACAAACGGTCAATCAATCTGGGAAACTCAAATTCACCCTAAATGGTTATCTTTGTTTAAAAACGGTGATGTAGAATCAGGACTATCAGCAAAAGAATACGTAACTGCAAGCGATGAGTGGCTATGCGAAGCTTATATGAAAACGGATTATAGCAAGCTTTGTGAAGCCGATTTTCAAAAAACGCTTAATAATTATCTTGCTTATTTGGTAAAAGAAGGTATAGTATATGAATCTTAATATAACTGGCTGGAAACCATTTAAAGTAGGTAAATTATTTACGATACTCAATGGAAAAGGAATTACAAAAGAAGAAATTTTTGATAATCAGGGTGATTTTATAGCTGTCCAAAGCGGTGAAGAAAACAATGGCGTAATCGGTTATATCGATTTAAATTATTGCAAAGAAATGGGCTATACGTATTCCCAAAAGCCTTGTTTAACCGTTGCAAGAAGCGGTTCGGCTGGTTTCGTATCTTTTCAAAAAAATGGGTGCGTTGTCGGAGATTCCGCAAAAATATTGTTATTGCCCGATAATATTGCAACAATAGAACTATATATATTTTTTCAGTCGGTATTAATAGCTAATAAATTTAAATATACTTATGGTCGTAAAGTTACAGAATTTAAATACTTAAATGATTTAATTGATTTACCTATTAAACAAAATTTAGATAAAACGCCCTTTGTTGATGAAACACATAAATATTCAGATGATGGATATGTTCCCGATTGGGAATTTATGAAAAAATATATAAAATCACTACGCCATAAGCCACTCACTACAAAAAACAAAGCGGGTCTTGCCATAAATTTAGATATTAAAAAATGGGGAGAATTTAAGATTAAAAATTTATTTCCTGTTTTGGTTAAAGGCAAATGCGGAAACGCCTCAAGTCTAGTAGACGGTTATGATATAAATTATATCGGTGCCAAATTTAATGATAATGGGATAATGAAATCTTGTTCTTTAAAAGGTAATACTGAATTTGTAAGCAAAGGTAATTGTATAGCTATGATAGGTCAAGGAGAAGGTTCGGCAGGTTATGCTATTTATTTAAATAAAGAATTTATCGGCGCCGCTTCATTAAATCTTGGATATGCAGATTGGATAAACCCGTATATCGCACTTTTTGTAACCACTGTTTTATGCAAAGAATACGATAAATACTCTTTCGGTCGCTCTTGGACAGGAGATAGATTAAAAGAAACTACTATCAAACTCCCTATTAACAGAAACGACGACCCCGATTGGGAATTTATGGAAAATTATATAAAATCGCTACCTTATGGGAATAGGCTCCAATAAGCATATAGGGTTTTTATAATTACTCTTTTTATTAAAATAATAGATATTTTTTAAATATTTTTTGTAAATCGACTTTTTATTTATTTGTACATTTGCTACATAATACCGATTTTTTACTCATGCTATCAGCCAACTTGTTTCTTATGATGGATTTAAAGTTTGTCGAAAACTTTGAGCTGGTTATGCCATTATTTAACTTTTATAAAAGCTACCATATCATATCCATACTTTATTTATTGGCAATTATCATTGCTTGATACTCATCATTTGTAAATAAGCAATATTTT
>JBQNAH010000011.1:0-58910 GCA_052170535.1 Campylobacter sp.
CAGCATAGATGCGCACAAGGCGAGAAACGCTTTATGTTTCATGCGAATTCCTTTCGGATGCCTAGTTTGCAAATTTAACTGCAAATTCGGCTTCAAATTTAAAAGTACCGCAAGCCGAATTCTAGACTTTAATCTTAAATTTGACCTGCGGTACGAAATAAGATTTGCAAGTATTTCGAGGCGATTTTTGGGGTTGCGCGGCTAAAATTTTGCACAGGCTAGACTTCTGCTTGCAGTTGCGAGCAACCCGAAGCAAAAATTAGTCTGCCAAGCAAAATTTTAGCAAGCTCCGCAAAAAGCGTCCGAAAGACGCCGCAAATTAGCCTATATTCTCACCGGCTATCATACCAAACGTTAAGCAGTCAGCTATCGCCACGCTACCTAAGCGGCTGGCTCCGTGTACGCCGCCCGTGATCTCGCCTGCGGCAAATAATCTAGGAATAGGCATCTCTGTTTGTAGAGAGATAACCTGAGCTTTGGTATTGATATCGATACCGCCCATGGTGTGGTGAAGTTTTGGCGTACCGCGCATAGCGTAGAAAGGTGGTTTAGAGATATCGACGCCGTTTGTAGTGGTTTTATCCATTGGTTTACCAAAGTCCTCGTCTTTACCAGATTTAACGAAGCTATTATATCTCTCGACGGTCTTTTTTAGCTCTGCGGCAGGGATTTTATAAGCTGCTGCTAGCTCGTCTAGAGTTTCAAATTTCTTTAGTACGCCAGATTCTAGCGGTTTAGTGTAGTGCTCAGGTATGACCATGTTTTTTACGCCCTCGCTATCGCAGAAGTTGATAGGATAGATATCTGCTTTTGCGTCGATTACTTTAAACATAGCTTGAGAGCGGGTGCGGCGGTCCGCTAGCTCGTTCATAAAGCGTTTGCCCGTTCTTGGATCGACTGAGATACCGTAGCGGAAGCTTCCGTTTACGTTAAACATAGAGCCTACGCCAAAGCCTTTTTCGTCAGGGCATGCCCATGGACCAAACTGTATCCAGCTTAGCTGCACCGGAGTTGCGCCGATCCTAAACGCCTCTTTCATAGCGCCTGCGGTTGCGCCCGGGTGGTTGGTGCTATCTGTGGTTGGTAGGATAGATGGATCTTGAACCTGTCTAAAGAATACGTCGCGGCAAAATCCGCCTGCGGCTAGTACTACGCCTTTTTTAGCTTTTATAGTCTTTTTAGTTCCGGTAGTATTTTCGGCGTCGTCTTTTTGGCTCTTTGAGTCGAATTTATAATCCTCTCTGATGATCACGCCGTCTACGCCACCGTCTTCGCCTAGGACGAATTCGTCAAATTTAGCTCTTTGTCTTAGCTCGCAGCCTTGTAGGTTTTTGAAGTATTCTACCATCGGCTGAACGATACCTGAGCCTGAACCGTTAGCGGTTTGAAGCGATCTAGGTACGCTGTGTCCGCCTGCGTGAGTAACTTTATCTATGTATTTAGCGCCGCATTTTAGAGTTAGTTTATATGCATCTTGCGCGCGAGTAGCGATGGTGTCGATTAGATCTACGTGGTTTAGGCCGCGACCCGCTTTTAGGCAGTCTTTGATAAATAGCTCGTTGCTATCTTTGATGCCTTCTGCTTTTTGTTTGTCGCTGTTTGGAACGGCAAATATTCCGCCGTTAATTACGGAGTTACCGCCGACGCGTCCCATCTTTTCTAGGATTAGGACTTTATTGCCCTTTTCGGCTGCGGTGATACCAGCTGCTAGTCCTGCAAAACCGGAACCAACGATAACTACGTCCCACTCCTCGTCAAATTTGACGTCTTTAGCGTTAACGGCTGCTTGCGCATTTACCGCACCTAGAGCTAAAGCTCCGGCACCTACCATACTTAACTTAACAAAATCTCTTCTTGAAACGTTTGAGTTTTTCATAGCTTCTCCTTAAATTTACTTAGCTATTACCTGTAAATCTTTAATTTACGACTATACTCTAAATACCTTTATTACTCTTGGCGTCTTTGGCGTCCTCCTTAGATTAAATTTATTTTAGCTAGTGTTATTATAGGACTTAACTTTAAAGAATAAGCTTAAATGAAGGTGTAATTTATAATTTATTAGTAATACTTAAAGATTTATTTAGCCTCAAAACGTAATTGTATCGGGCTAAGGATGGTGAAAAATAAAATTCAAATTTACAGGATTAAATTTGAATTGTGACGTTAAATTTGGATATGGAGAGCAGCGGTTGGATGGTAAATTTAAATTAATCGGTAAAATTTGTAGATGAAACGGCGGCAAATTTAAACATATTTGCCGCCTAAAAATTAAATTTAGCCTAGTCTTTTGTTTAAAATTTGAGAAAATCCCCATAGGTGTCTAGACTGTGCGAGCTCTGTTTTTTCGAGTTTTGCTACCATCATCTCTTCGTTTTTACCTAGTCGCGAAACCACTTCGCCAAATGGGCTAATCAGCATCGAATCTCCGTAAAAGTTCCACTGCTCGCCGCTAGCGGCCTTGTGATTGCCGACGCGGTTTACGCGCAGGACGACATAGGCGTTGTTCTTAAAGGCGCAGGTCTTTAGCAGCTCCTCCCACCTTGACTCGCTAAAAAACGTGCATGCAGTGAGAACTACGACTAGATCATGCTTGTGATCCCTTGGCAAATAATCATCTCCCTAGCCCGAAGTTCTCCGACGCATGATTCCTATTTCTAGAATACACCGCCGACAAGTAGCCATCTAGCAGCTTGTCTTTTGAGTCTAGACTTTGTATATCCCTTTCTTTTTCATATTCGCTATTTGCTAGCTCCATTATACTTTCATGAGAGGTTTTGCTTGTGGTATCTGGTAGCACTATGGTTCCTGAGTTAAATTTGATAAAATAGTCTTTTATCTTCTGTGATATCGAGCTTATCACCATTCCCATCTTGGCCCCGAGCTCTATATATTCGCTTTTTTTGATTTCGGCATTAAACTGGCTATCTAGGGCTTCATTTAATTGGGTCTGGACTTTTTCTTTGTCGGTATCGGCTTGTTTTAGGTTGTTTTCGGCATTTTCCAAACTGGATTCTAACTCGCGTATTCTATCGCTTCTTTGGATTATGGTCTTTTTGTACCACTCTATGTCTTTGTTTAGTTTTTCTACTTTATTGGAGTCGTCTATTTTTTGCTGAAGCTCCTCGGGAGTGTTTATGTCGTTGGCTTTCAATAGCTCTAAAATTTGAGCCTTGCTTTGATCGATGTAGTGGGAGAATTTAATTAAATTCTCTTCAATATATTCCTCTACTTTAGGTATGCTAATAATCGTTTTGATTTTTTTGATAGTTTTACCCAGGAATCCTGCGGACTCTTCGTATTCTTTAGTTTCCCTCGAGTTTTTTATGATCTCGGCTACGACTTCCTTTGCTCTTTGCTCGATTTCCTCTTGTCGTAAAATCTCGCTTTGCACAGTAGATATATTGTCGCTTAGGGTCTTTAATTCTTTGTTTTTGTCTTCCACTTGGCTCTGTCTGTTTAAAAGTTCATTGCTGGCGGTATCTATTTCGTCTTTTATAGTTTGAAGCTTGCTACTACTGATATCTATCTTGGTTTCTAGATTATTTATTTTACTTTGTGCATCTTGCATGGCTTGGTTTTGGTATACGACTACGTCTTCTGCCTTCGAGAGTTTTCTTTTTGCGGATTCCAGTCGGTCTTGGGTATCCTTGCAATGTTTTTGAATTTGGGCTAGATTTTCCTTTGCTTCGTTAGTTTTGGCTTCGATTTTTTGCAGTTCCTTTAGTTTTTGCTCAGCTAGCTTCACAGCAGCTCGAGCCTCTTTTTCTGCTTTTTCTTTTAGGTGCATTGTTTCTAGGGTATCGTGAACGGTTTTTGAGTTTACCTTTCCTCTTATTACTTTTCCTCCAAAACTTTCTACAGCAAGATCTTGAAGTCCGGCGTCGAATTTAGAGAGCTCGGCTTTACTCATACGGGGTTGAAATTTTCCGGTTTCGTAGTTGTATCTTCCGCACAGAATTTGATAATGCACGGTTTTTTCGTCTCTGTGTTCGGTTATGATAAAATCATTATACCCATGCCGTTTTCTTAAATTCTCGCAGAAATTTTGAATCTCTTGAGTGAAGTCTTGAGAGTTTATATATTCTGCTTCCTCATCCGTTAGACCCCTATCGGCTTTTCCTTCTCTAATTCTATCCGAACCAAAGGTTACTATTATCTCTTCCAATATTTTTGTATTTTTTCTGAGTTTCTTGCGTCTTCCTCTTGAGTCCGTTTGACTTTCATAGTCTTTCGTAATTCTATCCAAGGTTGAGCTAAACAGATCGTCTATGTTTTTCTTGCCGGCAA
This sequence comes from Campylobacter sp., assembly GCA_052170535.1. Lineage (GTDB taxonomy): Bacteria > Campylobacterota > Campylobacteria > Campylobacterales > Campylobacteraceae > Campylobacter_A. The sequence goes on from JBQNAH010000011.1 coordinate 4,288, forward strand.
ATTCCATTTCTCTGAAATATCTGACATCGGAAAGCAAATCCTTCCAATATATAAAAGTACGATTATCCGAAATTTTGTCTACTTTTATATAGACCTCTTCTCCTCTTTTGGCTTTAATGGAGCCGGGTTCTCTAAGATTATGACGAAGAGCTTTTATGGCTTTCGCATTAGTTAGCTTTTTGGCTCTGACGCTTACTACTATTTCCATATATCGTCCTGCCTCTCATAAAATCAATTGCTAACTTAATTATAAGAGTTACGATGATTTTAAAAAGGAGATGTGAAAAAATAAAAAACTGATTTATAAAACCACGTAGGGCCTACTGACTTGTCTTGACAAGTCGGAGTAGGTTCCACCAATGGAATCGTTGGCGGAAAAAAAAGGGGGGGGGGGTTATATAAGCAATGGGTAAATATAGCAAAAGAGTGTGTGGGCTATAACTAAATTTAATTGAATTGCTATTACATATTTTTTATAATTAAAATAAGTGTATCACAAGACGTCATGCAATTGTTGTAGTATTTTATTTATTCTTTTTGCTGTTTGTTATGAGTGCTATTGTTTGCAATACATTTTTAGATATTTCTTAAATTTGATTTTATTTTAGATATGCTAGAAGCAAGGTTTTACGTCGCTTCTAGCATAATAATTTTACTTATTAAACCCTAGTTCGCCCAAATAACCATGCCACCACTCAAACACCCTTCTTTTTTCTGATTCGAATTTAGCTCTATTATACGCCTTATCGGAAGCTACGGCGTGTCTTAGCCTATGGTCTATACAAAGCGATAAGATTTTATCGCTAAATCCTTGAGATATGGAGTTTTCATCCGCCAGCGTTAAAAACGTGGTTCTAAATCCGTGAGATACGGTTTGATCTCCAAAGCCTATGCGTTTTATGGCTTGATTTAGAGTGTTTTCGCTAAGCATTCTGGTTTTTGAGATTCCAGATTCAAAGACGTATCCGCTCTTTTTAATGCCTTGCTCTTTTAAGATCTTTATAGCCGTATCGGTTAAAGGAATAATAAAATCCTGAGTCATCTTTATCTTTTCGCCGGGTATCGTCCATATCTTTTTGCTAAAATCTATCTCCTCCCAGCTTATATTTCTAGCGTTTTGGGAGCGGAGGGCGTATAGCACCTGCCATTTAAGACAGTTTAGTATACTAGCGTCTCCACAGTAAGAGTTAACGTAGGCTATAAATTCTTTTAAAACCTCTGGATCGGTTATGGCTCTAAAATGTTTAGTAGGTTTTTGGACCATAAGGGATTTAAAATTCTTGCCTATGATATCTGCGGGATTCGTTTTTAGATATCCTTTCATGATAGCAAAGTCTAGAGACATCCTTACGTATCTTACGCATTTTCTTAGGGTTTCGGTTCTAGGGTTATCCGGAGTTTGAAGCTTTTTAAACTGAGTAATGAGCATATCGGTAGTTTTTGAATCGTTAAAGTTTTTAAGCATTATGTTTCCGACAAGCGGAAGCACGCAACGCTCGACTAAATTTAAAGTACTCTCGTCGCTAGTATGCTTTATATCGGTTCTTGCGGCTCTTTGCTTTCTCCACTGCGCCCAAAGATCGTCATAGCTTAACTCTACTCTTTATTAATGCTTCCAGTTTCCTGATAATGCATAATTAGCTTTATGGCGTCGTTTCTGGCTTCTTTTATAGTATAGACACCTTGTCTATACTCTCCTAGAGTCTTAGTAGTTCTATCGCCAGTCAGTTTATTTTCGTAGCGAAATTTAAATATCTTAGCTCCGCTTGCAGTAAGTATAAGTTTTAGCTCTCTTAGGCAAGCCAAGCTATGCATTTCCTTCTTTCCGCTAACGGGAAGCTTTTGTATCTGTTCTTCTTTTATGATTATCATCTATGTTTTTCCTTTTACTTTTTTATATTATGCATTCATTATAATGTTTTTTAAAATTTTAAAAAAGCAAAAAGGGGATCTAGAATGCCTTTTTGCGATCTTTTTTCTAAAAACCGTATAAGATTGCCTGAAATTAGGACTTTGAAAAACATTAGGGTATCTCTTTTGCAAAAGATAGCAAAAAGTTTCGTTTTTTACCGAAAAATTGCTATTTTTGACTTTCCAAAAAGTAGCGAAAAGTTCCGAAAAACGGCGCTTAACTCAATTTATGGTATCTCCTAAAAGCGTATTTTTAAAGGAGATACCCTAAGAGATACCATATTTTTCGGAACCATGATACAAAAAAACGAAAAGAAATAGAATAAAATAGAAATATAAGTAAAAGCAAATCTCGTATTTTGGGCTTTTTTGATAAAAATTGGAATTAATAGGAAGCTTAAGGAAATATTAAGTGGCTCCGGATGCTGGATTCGAACCAGCGACCAATCGGTTAACAGCCGACTACTCTACCGCTGAGCTAATCCGGAATGCTTTGCTAATGAAGTGCGTATTATATATAAAAAAACAATATATGTCAATAAAAAGAAGCTTAAAAAAAATATAATTTTTTACAAATTTTTGACAAAAAGCATTTAAAATTTTTTTGTCATTATCAAACTTTATCTACAACTAGCCTCTTGAACATATTTTATGAAAAATTTAACATTTTCTACTGGAATATCAGGCAAAATTCCGTGCCCAAGATTAAAAATATGCACCTTATTTTTCATAATTTCTAAAATTTCATCTACGCCAGATTTTATCGCATTTTTATTGTAAAGACGAGTTGGTTCCATATTACCTTGAAGGACAAATTTGTGCGAAAGTTTATCGCGCGCGATGTTAAGCGGGGTGCTCCAATCAACGCCAAAAACGTCAAAATTCCCATCGATTTTATCCAAAAAACAGCCAGTTCCTTTCGGAAAAACGATGATAGGAATATCTCGAAATTCAGCCTTTAAAGTGTTCGTAATCTTTAAAATATATTTCCAGCCAAATTCAAGATAAGCGCTTTGTTCCAGCGCTCCAGCCCAGCTATCAAAAATCTGCACCGCATTTACGCCAGATTTAATTTGCTCTTTTAAATAACCAATAAGCGCGTGCGTGATTTTATCTAAAATTTTATGCAAAAATTCAGGATTTGAATACAGCATTTTTTTGCAAATAGCATAATTTTTACTTCCGCCACCTTCAATCATATACGTAGCAAGCGTCCAAGGCGCTCCACAAAAGCCTATCAGTGCCTTATCGTCGGCTAAATTTTCACGCGTGAGCTTTATCGTATCATAAACGTAATCTAAATTTTTAACAGCCTTAAAAATATCCAATCTATCCAGGTCGTTTTGGTCTTTTAAGGGCTTGTCAAAAACTGGCCCTTCGCCCTTTTCAAAGTGCAAATTCATACCCATTTCAAGCGGAACAACCAAAATATCACTAAACAAAATCGCTGCGTCAACGCCTAAAATTTCAACCGGCTGAATTGTAACTTCGCTAGCTAATTTATAATCTTTGCAAAGTCTGAGAAAATCTCCTGCTTTTTGCCTGACGCGCATATATTCAGGCAGATAGCGACCAGCTTGACGCATCATCCAAACTGGCGTATATGGCGTTGGTTTTTTAAGGCAAGCATCGACAAAAATCATATTTTTCCTTTGTGGTTTTCATAATTCTAACTAAAATTTGTTAAATTTTTGATTTTATGAACTATTTTAAGAATTTAAGTCGAAATGAGGCAAAATTGCCGTAATTTATTAGCCATTATTTTAAATTTTAAGCAATATCACCACCGCCTAAATGACTGGTCGAATTTGTACCTATTTCAAACGGCGCAAATTAGACTATTTATAACAGAATTTGCGCCGTTTGTTATTAAAACGCTTCTTAAATTTCACTTAATCCATCTGATAAAGCGTGTTTTTACCATCTTGATAAGATAAAATATTCATTACGCCATTTTTGAAAAATATACTTCTAGCGTTTGTTATTTCGCTTGGATAAGCAAGAGTTTTTACTATCTCTTCGCTTTTTGGATCAATGAGCGCGATCACGTTGTGGTTTTTGCTAAGTGCGTAAAGAAGCCCGTCTTTGTAAGTCATTGACGTTACGTAAAGATCACCTAGGCTTTTGCCATCTTTAAGCGCAATTTTTGGAGTAAATTCGCCAGAAAGCGTGCGATCGCTTAGTAAAATTTTCGAGATAACGAACTTTTTTGCATCTTTATTGTTTGGCACGGTTGCTAGGTAACAATACGTTCCATCGGTTGCGATACTTGCTACGTGGTGAAATTTTGCTCTAATGGTATCAATCCTAGCACGTCCAAGCCCCTTGCCTTGACCTTCAAACTTATCGTTTCCGCGCATAAAATCGGCATATTGTAGTGCCTCATTAGCATTAGGATTTTTGCCAAATCTTAAAAGCGTTTTATTTGAGCCCATCAGCATATATTTGTCTTCCATAAACGGGATAACGCCGATAACTGGATCAATCGTGGCTGAAAAATACGGATCAATCTCAAAATCATTTACAACTTTGAAATTTTCGTCCATAAAAAATACTTCCCATTTTGAGCTTGCGACAAATTCGCCGTTTATAAAATCAAGAGAATTTATTGGTTTTGTAAATTCAAGCTCTTTTTTGGAGGCTATGCTTAAATTTTCATCTACATTTAGCGGAGCGTTGTTTGCGTCATTGTCAAATTTCACGCCAAGCTTATCGTTAGCTGGCGCAAATGCGTAATCAGGCGCAGCAACGTCTCTTTTACCTAAAAATGATACGTTATTCCAGTGTTTTTTATAGCCGCTATCGTCCCAGATGATGTATTTGCTATCAAGCGTAAATCGCACTGGATCGCCTTGTCCGTAATATGGTGGCACGCCAGTGCTAACGAATGCTTGAAAGACGTTTGAGGCGATTATTAACGCACAAACGATAAAAGCAGAGCTGGTAAATTTGCTAAATTTTCTGACATTTTGGCTTCCTATTTCTTCGTCAAATGCGCTAAATTTCGGCGCGAAGAAAAACATTACGCCAAGTAGTACCACTACCGCCCAAAAGACGACTTCGGCCCAAAAATATGTGTGAATTCCAAAAACAGCTAGTCCAAAGCCTTGGTCAAGATCTCTGTGTGCGTGGATGCCAAAGTGCGCAAAAGACTGCCACAATCCAAAACCAGTCATTACAAGTAGCGTGGCTAGGTATTTGGCTTTTAACCCGTATCTAACAATAAAAAGAGCCATTATTCCAATAAATATCATACCTTCGCGCTGACCCCAACAAAGCGTACAAGGACTATCTTTTAGCACGTAGCCAAAGATTAAATTTGCGATACCAACTGGCAAAAGGATTATCAAAAATCCAGCCAAACACATAAGCGTGTAGAAAAATTTAGCCTTTTTAACTTCGTTCATTTCGCGCTCCTTACAAATTTATCGTGGTTAGCAAATTGCCTGATTTGTGTCCCACGTATAAATATGCCATAAATAGCCAAGCGACTACGACTAAACCAAATGCGATTTTCTCTTTTTGTGGTTTTACTATGATAATTATCATAGCTATCAAAACCATCAAAAGCTGTAAAAATTCCATTTTTACTCCTTGATTAAATTTATTTTGAAAACGAATATTATCTAAGTAAAACTTAAATTTTTACTATTTTTAAAAATTTATGCGTTTCTTTTTGAGCCAAAATCGCATTAAAACGCTCAAAATTCAGGGTCTGTTAAAAATAATGCATAATATATAAAAAAATATATTTTAAAGCTTTAAAATGCTAAAATCCTCAAAATCAGTTCAAGGGTATTTATGAAAAACATATTTTTGTGTTTGGTTACTTTTTCTACTTTTGCGTTTGCTCTTAGTAGTGATGAGATAAATTGTTACATAAAAGAAAATAGTCAAAATTTAGACAAACTCTGTAATGTTTTAGACAAAATTTATCCATCAAATCCAACTCTTTTACATTTACTTTATGTCATTGCACCAGAAAAAATAGCTGGGGCAAATTTTGAGTGGAACAAATACGAACGCACTTATATCAGAGAAGATGTGCTTTCTCAGCCAGTTGTGGGTGGCTTTTTTGGACGTGGCAAAATTCCAAATGCTGAAATGCTTTTAAAGCTAAATCCACAGCTAATTTTAGTAAATAAAGACATCAAAAATCAAACCAAAATTGATGAAATTTTTGGCCCTATGGCTAAACCAACACTTTATTTAAATGCTACAACGCTTCAAGATTATATAGATGGTTTTGAGATTTTAGGTGCTGTTACGGGCAAAACACATAGGGCCAAGGAAGTGGCGGATTATGGTAGAAAAACGCTTAATTTAGCACAGGCTTTGGAGAAATTTATTATTAAACACAACCTAAAAAAGCCAAGAATTTACTACGCACAAGGAAGCGATGGCTTGCAAACTGAGTGCGCTGGTTCGCTTCACGCCGCTCTTATTGAGCTAAGTGGTGGCGAAAATGTGCATAAATGTAGCATTCAAAATAGTTTTGGGCGCATAAAAATAAGCTTTGAGCAGCTTTTATCATATCAGCCAGATACTATTTTGATTTACGAGGAGGAATTTTTAAAAAATATTCGTGAAAATCCAAAATGGCAGCTTTTAAACGCTGTAAAAAACGGTAAATTTTATCTCATTGCACGCGAACCGTTTAGTTGGTTTGATCGCCCACCTTCATTTATGCGATTTTTGGGGCTAAAATGGCTTATTGATATAAATTTTCCACAAGCGTTTAAATTTGATATGAGGCGTGAAATTCGCGAGTTTTACAAGCTATTTTTACAAGTTGATTTAGACGATAGTCAAATAGATAAAATTCTCACTACAAAATGAGTAAAATCGCGCTTTTAACATTGATTTTCATATTCATCGTTTGCTTTTTAGCTTCGCTTTTGTTTGGTAAATTTGACATAAGTATAGGGCAATATTTAAGCTATTTTAAAGCTTTATTTACAAATGATGATTTAAAATCTTATGAATTAATTCATACATTAATTTTTGAAATTCGCTTGCCAAGAGTGCTTGCTTGTGTATTTATCGGGGCGTCTTTGTCGGTTTGTGGCGCAGCTTATCAAGCGATGTTTGTAAATCCGTTAGTTAGCCCATCTGTGCTAGGTGTGCTATCTGGTGCAGCATTTGGCGCGGCTCTTGGTATGGTTTTGGGTTTTAGTGGTGTTTTTATTCAAATTAGCACGTTTGTGTTTGGTTTTTGTGCTGTTTTAGTTGCGTTTAGTATCAGTGTGCTTTATTCAAATTCAAGAAGCATTATCGTGCTAGTGCTTGGCGGGATAATTAGCGGATCGCTTTTTACGTCTTTGCTCTCGGTTTTAAAATACATAGCCGATCCGACTGATGTTTTGCCAAATATCACATATTTTTTGATGGGAAGCCTTGGTTTTGCTTCTAAAAATTTTACTGAGTTAGCGATTTTGCCGATGATTTTTGGGATAATTGTTCTCATTTGTAGTGCGAAATTTTTAAACGCTTTAAGCCTTGGCGAAGAGGAGGCAAAAAGTATCGGCGTAAATGTCTCAAGAGTTAAGATTTTGGTTATTTTAATCGCCACATTTATTAGTGCTTTAAGCGTAACAATCGCTGGAATAATTGGCTGGATTGGACTTATAGTGCCCCACATCACACGCTTTTTATTTGGTGCGGATAACCGTGCTGTGCTTTTTGGCTCTGCTTTTATTGGAGCGATTTTTTTGTTGTTTTGCGACAATGTTTCAAGACTTGTTTTAAGCTATGAAATTCCAATTGGTATAGTTACATCTTTGTTTGGAATTCCTGTTTTTATCGTGGTTTTAAGGCGTGCTAGGAGGAATTTTTGATAAAGGTTGAAAATTTAAATTTTAGTTACGGCAAAAGGCAGGTTTTAAAGGGGCTTAGTTTTGGCATTGAAAAGGGCTCTTCGGTTAGTATTTTGGGTGCAAATGGTAGTGGCAAAAGCACACTTTTACGCGTAATGCTAGGATTTTTAAAATTTAATGGTTTAATTTTGATAAATGGTAAAAATTTGCGAGAATATAGCCCAAAACAACTAGCTAGCATTATAGCTTACGTTCCGCAAAATAACTTTCCAAACTACGATTATACAGTGTTTGATGTCGCGCTTATGGGTGCACTTAATAGAACTTCTTTGTTATCAAATTTTAGCCGTTATGATAAGGCTTTTGCACAAGAGTGTTTGCAGAAGATGGGTATCGCTCATCTTAAAAATGAGCCATATACGCGTATCAGTGGTGGAGAAAGACAGCTTACTTATATAGCTCGCGCACTCGTGCAACGTTGCAAAGTTGTTTTTATGGACGAGCCGACAAACGGACTTGATTTTGGTAATCAAATAAAGATTCTTAATATGATGAAATCGCTTGCAAATGATGGATACACTGTGGTTCAAACAACTCATCATCCACGCCACGCGCAGTTTGCATCAAATCTAGCACTGCTTTTAAAAAATGGTAAAATTTTAGACTATGCAAGTAGCGATAAGCTTATAAATGCCAAAAATATGGCTAAAATTTATGGATTAAAAACAAACGAATTTGATTCATTTTTATAAACAAAACTTAAATTAGGAGGATAGTATGATACTAAATTCAAACTATGACGAGATCGATTTTAACGAGCTTTATAAAGCGCAAAGGCGTAAGAGTTCATTTGCTCCAAAGACCAAATTAGATTGGGATAAAAAGGCTATTAAATTTAATCAAACCGCGCTTACAAGTCAATACGCCGATGATTTTTTATCTCGCGTAGATTTTAGAGGTGTCAAAACCGTGCTTGATTTTGCCTGTGGGGCAGGTGCGCTTAGTTTGAAGGCAGCAAAAATAGTAGATCAGGTGTTTGCGTATGATTATTCAACCAAAATGCTTGATTTTTTGCAATCTCACATAAAAGAGCAAGAAATTTCAAATATCACTGTTTCGCAAAAGGCGTTTGAGGAGGATTGGAGCGATGTTGAAAAGTGTGATATAGTTTTTGCGTCGCGTTGCCTTGAAGTTGATGATCCGCGCACCATAATAGCAAAACTTCTTTCAAAAACTAAAAAATGCCTTTACCTGACGTATAAAGTTGAAAAAAGCTTTGTTGATGATGAAATTTTGTGCGTTCTAGGGCGTAGTGTTGTGCCAAAACCAAATTACTTATATATCCTAAATATCATCGCTCAAATGGGATATGAGCCACGTTTGGATTTTATAAATGCATCTAGTTGTCATATTGTAACAGATGAAGAGGAGCTGATTAAAAAGATAACCTGGGAACTAACTAGCGAGATGAATTTGGCTGAAAAGCAGCGGTTGATAAAGTATTATAAAAACGGTGGGAAAGCCTTTGCAAAACCTATGAAATGGGCTTTTATCAGTGTCGATAAGGAAAAATAATATGTTTAAAATTGACATTGTTTATAAATTTTTTGTAGCTTTTATATTGATTTTTGCGATTTTGTTTTTGTTTATCTCAGGTATTGCATTTACTTTTGGCTTTCAGGATACACTCACTTTGCTTTGGCATAAAATTTGTGGCATAAGCCTTGGAATAGCGGCTGTTTTGCATATTATAATAAATCGCAAAAAGGTGGTTAAATTATTAAATGAATTTATAGATGTTATAACAAACAGAGCAAATCCAAGCTATTGTAATATGAACCGTTTAATCAGCGCTTTTAAACCATATACGATCGCGCAACTTGCTAAAATTTTAGACATAAATGACGATGATTTGCTTACAAAACTTACAAAATCAGGTATAAATATAAAATCAAAAGATCAAACAATAGCTGAAATTTCACGCATAAATCACGAAAAAATCTTTTTCTCCATTGTCGTTATTTTAGAAACTAAATTAATAAAATAAATTATACTAATAATTTTTATTAATATAAAATATTGAAATTTAAGTAAAATATAATACTTAATCAAATATAATTATTTTTTTATATTTAAGAATATTTTTATATAAGGAGGCGATATGAAAGGGCTTTTTGTGCTTTCTTGTGCAGTATTGGCTGGATTAAATGCTGAAGTTTTTAAGCTAGGACAAGTTGAGGTTACACAAAATATCGGCGGCAAGGTAGGCGATAGCAGTGTCGAGATTATACATAGCGATAAAATGCAAAAAGACGAGATTAAGCGTCTTAGTGATATTTCTCGTGTAATATCTGGTGTTTATGCAGACAAGGGTGGTGCAAGAGCCGAAAACAACCTATATGTTCGTGGATTTAATGCGCGCCGTGTACCGATGTTTATCGATGGAATTCCAGTTTATATACCATACGATGGCAACATTGATGCTGGGCGTTTTACTACGTTTGATTTATCTCGCATAGATGTTTCAAAGGGTGCAAGCTCGGTGCTGTACGGTGCAAATACTATGGGCGGGGCTATAAATTTGATTACAAAAAAGCCAATGAGAGAACTTGAAGGCAGCATTGGATATGGTTTTGAAACAGGCAAAAATTCGCATACCGCAGGAAATAATGTTGATTTTAACATCGGCTCAAAACAGGAGAAATTTTATATTCAAGCAAGTGCTAGTTTTATAGAGGATCAAGGCGAACAACTTTCAGCTAAATTTAAAAAATCAGCCAATGAAGATGGCAAAAGACGCGAAAATTCCGTTCAAAGAGATAAAAAGATCGGTTTTAAAATCGGTTTTACACCAAATCAAACAGATGAATACGCTATAACTTATATGAATCAAAAAGCTAGCAAAGAGCAGCCTTTATATGCTGGGAAAGGCAACTTTCCTAGATTTTGGGATTGGCCTAGATGGGACAAAGAGAGTGTGTATTTTTTATCTCATATGCAGTTTGAGAAGTTTTACTTGAATACAAAAGCCTTTTATGATACATTTAACAACGATCTTTATGCTCAAAAACCGACAGTTTTTGATAGCTATTATCGCGACAAAAGTTACGGTGGTGGGTCAGAATTTGGCATGGATTTGGGCGATAAGAACACTCTTAAGATGGCTTTAAGTTATAAATTTGATCAACATAAAGAACACAATAACGATGATCCAGTGCAAAAATATAAAGACAAAACATACACGTTTGCACTTGAAGATAGTATTAAATTTACTGATATGACTAAGTTGATATTTGGGGTTAGTTATGATACAAGAGATGCGAAAAAGGCGCAAGCGTATAAAAAACGAAGTGGGGCTGCTAACGCAAAACCTGAGCTTTTTGACTTTGAGGTTGGAAAAGAGAACGCGTTTAATTACCAAGCAATACTTAAACATAGCTTTGATAATAATGATGAATTGAGTTTTAGCTATGCTAAAAAGACCTATTTTCCAAGTATGAAAGAGCGATATAGCTACGGTTTACCTGGCACTAAAAGAGGAAAAGTTACAAAAGGCAAAACTCCTAATCCTGACTTAAAACCTGAGATTGCTTATCATTACGAAATTGGATACGATAGAAATTTTAGCGATATTTTTAGACTTCAAACCGCTTTGTTTTACTCTAAGATGGTAGATGCAATAGCCGAGGTGGATTATATTAACAACACAACGCAAAACCAAAATGTCGATAAAGCGGCATATAAAGGCTTTGAGCTAGGTACTACATATTTTGCTACGCCAAATTTAGAAATTGGTGGAAATTATACATTTATAAGTGCAAAATATAAAGGTAGGCAAAACACATACATTTACGACTTTCCAAAGCATAAAGGCTTTATATATGCAGATTATAAAATCGCTCCGAAATTTGATATTTATATTTCACAAGAGTTAGCATCTAAAAGATATGAAGATTCGGCTAAAACTTTAAAACTTAGCGGATTTGGCGTAACGAATTTGAAATTTGGTTACGAAATGGTTAAGGATTTGAGATTGGAGGCTGGAATAAACAATATGTTTGATAAAAATTACGAATACACCGAAGGCTATCCGCAAGAAGGTCGCATATTTTATGCAAATTTACGATACAAATTTTAACTTTTTTAAATTCTAAGCTTTTGCTTAGAATTTAATTTATTTTCTCTCGTCTAGCATTTTATCAAGCAACCCAAAAAGCTCTTTTGAGCTAATTTCGGCCTGATTGCACTTTGCAAGAACTTCTTTGGCATTTTCGGCTGTTAAGCCTAAACTAACAGCTGAATTGATACATTCGTGAACTAATTTATGTGGATTTAAAATTTTGCCATAAACAGAGGTTGATCCAAACGCTTCTTTGCCAATTGTGTTATACCAAACGCCCAAACGGCAGTTCTCGTGATCGCCTAAGGCTTGGGTTCTTTGGTTAAAAATTTCAGAGTATCCGTTTTGTTTAAAAGCGATGTGGTCAAGTTTTGCAAGGCTAACGAAGATATTTCCTATTATGCATTGCGAATCTCTTTGTATAACATTTGACATATCTAGTAAGAATTTAAAATCCGATCTGAAATCATTAATGTATGTCGCAGAGTTGTTTGAAATTTCACCAACTTGCTCGTTCATAGCCAAAACGTCATTTGCATTTTGTTTAAGTAAATTTATATTCATTTCCACTTCGCTTGTCGCCTTTTGTGTTCTTTCAGCAAGCTTTCGCACTTCATCAGCAACCACGGCAAATCCGCGACCGTGCTCTCCTGCTCTGGCAGCTTCAATAGCGGCGTTAAGAGCGAGCAAATTTGTCTGATCTGAAATGTCTTTAATCAAATTTACAATCGTTGCGATCTCATCAACGCTTTTATGCAACAAACCAACGTTTTCATGTGATTTATTCGATGTGGTAGCGATTTGCATAATCAAATCCATCAGTTTTTCGCTGGTGGAATTTAGATCCTTTGCTTTTTGTGCCGAACTAATTGTTTTTTCAGAAATATGCTTTGAAGTTTGTAAATTTTGAGCTGTCATCTCCCTAGCATCGTTTATACCTATGCTCGAACCATCAAACATCAACATAATGAGCTCCTTATATCGCTCGCTTTGCATACTCATATCTTGAATTTGAGCTCGCAATTGTTCATTTTCAGTCATTAGCGTTTGATTTGCCTGTTTAAGATCGTTGATCTGGCTTTGTGTATCGGGAATTTGCCCTTTGCTTGTGGTTGAATTGTTACTAAAAAAGCCCATTTTAAACTCCTTGCTTTAAAAATTTCGGCAGTTTAGCAATAAAATACTTAAGCAAATATTATTTTTTATGGGGGGGGGGGGGGTGAAAACGCTATTTTTGGGTAGTTTTTATGGTTTAAAATACAATATATTTAAACGAAAATTTGTAAATTTACTTTTGATATTGTAGTTAAAATTTTAAGGCAAAAATCGTTAAAATTAAGAAAAAATAAAGAGTTTGAGATGGATAGATTTTTAGATGAAATTTGGCGTAGTGATAGGCTATTTTTGGATAAGAAATTTGTATTTGTTGCTGATGAAGAAAGATTGGGTATTATTTTGGCTTGTGATTGCGAAAATTATGATAGATTTATAAGTTTGCCAGAATTTAGAGAAATTTTAACATCGCTAAATTTTCACGCTAATATTTATAGCGTCCAAAATATTCAAATAGGGGCTATAAATGCACTTAAACAATCTAAAATTTCAAGTCAAAAGATACTTTTTGTTATTGATATATTAAGAAAAGAAAATATTATTAGTAAAAATAAATTTAATAAAATATATGATTTTTTAAGTATTTTTATCTCAGAAAATTTGGAGTTTAAAGACATTATTAAAGAGAATTTTTTCCACTCCAAAAAAGAGGCATTAATGCAAATTTTTGATAAATTTTATCAACTTTGTAATCAAACTCGTTTTGAATCAAGGCTTAAAGCGGCTAGACAAAAAATTGAAAATTTGCATTTCAACATCGTCATAACCGGCGTTGTAAATGCTGGAAAATCAAGTCTTTTAAACGCACTTTTAAATAAAAAAATACTTGGTAGTTCAAACGTGCCAGAAACTACAAATTTAAATATACTTAAATTTTCAAATAGCTCTTTTGCGAATGTCGCTTTTTGGAATAGAGCCGAAATTGATGCACTTGAAATAAAATTTAAGACCGAATTTGAGCCATTTTTGGGCAGCATAAAAAAGATAGATGTTGCAAATTTAAAGGATTACACTTCTACAACTTCACCGATCTCGCCACTTGTAAAAAGTGTAGAAATTTTTGAAAATTTAGACCTTTTAAGGGACGGAATTTGCATTATTGACACGCCTGGTATCGATGATGTGGTGTTTTTGCGCGAACGACTGGTTAGGGAATTTATGAGCGAGTGCGATTTGATGGTGCATTTAATGAATGTCTCGCAAACTTGCACGCAAAAAGATGTTGAATTTATAACAAATTCTCTTGCGAATTCGAGAATTTCAAGACTTGTAATTTTGATAACTCATATCGATTTAGTGGAGCAAAATGAGCTTGGCGAAGTTCTTTTATATACGCAAAAAAGCTTAAAAGATAGATTTGACAAATTTGGCGTTGAAATCGCTGTTTTTGCGGTCAGTTCAAAGGCGTATTTTAAGGGCAATGAAAGAAACGGAGTTGATGAATTTAAGCGATTTTTATATGAAACTTTTTTTAGTCAAAACAATGAAAAATCAAAATTAGGAATTTTGGGGTTTGAACGTGAAATGATGAGCGTTTGCGATGAGTTTTTAGCCGAAACTGATGATAAAATTTTAATTTTTAACAGCTCAAATACCAAGATAATAGATAAATTTAAAGATCTTAAAGAAAAAGAGATGATTAATCAAAAAGAGCGAGAAATGATAACAAATAGTCTTGAAAAGGAGATCGAAAAAATAGATCTGTCAAGGCTGGAAGCTGATTTTAGGGCGAATTTAAAAATTTTATCAAAAACGTTAAGCGAGCGCGTAAATAATGATATAAGTTATCATAAAAAAATAGATAAAAAGCGAATAAGCTATATCGTATCAAGTGGCTTAAATGACGGTATAATGCACCTTTTGCGTCAAAATAGAAATGAAATTTTATCTCAGTTAAGGACTGTTGAACAAAATATGGTATTAAAATTTAGCGGTTTTCAACCCGTGATTGATGAGAGAATTTTTAACGTTTATGAATACTTAACGCACAGGGGCGTTAAATTCGATTTTAACGGTGTTTGTGATAAAATTTGCACCAGAAAAGATGCGTCTTTGGCGATTGATGAGTTTTTGTCTAATGAATTTATTAAGGGGCTTGTTTTAGAGTTGGTAAAGCATGAAAAGGATTGTTTTACAAGTAAAATTTTAGATGAATTAAACAAAAAAAATGAAAAATTTGAGCTTATTAAAAGTGCGCTAAAAGAGCAGATGGATTTACTAAATAACTCAAATTTAAGCGTTATTAACGAGTTAAAAAGGCTTGAAGAAGTTAAAAATTCGCTTCAATATATAAAAGAGAGGCTTAAAAATGCTTGAAAGATTTATAAATTCTTACAAAAATGCCTTTTTTATGGATTTTTCAGATGATTTATTGGGGCGATTTAAGAGATTTGAAAGCTTTGTTTTAGACCCAAAATTTCACCCTAGTAGCGATTTGAAATTTAAACTTAAAGAGATTGAAAGATTTATCTGCCAACCGCTTGAAATCGCTATCGTAGGGCAATTTTCAAGTGGAAAATCAACTTTTTTAAACGCGCTTTTAGGAAGTGAAATTTTGCCAACTGGCTTAACTCCTGTAACAGCTAAAATAACTCACATTAAATATGCCCCAAATTACTCGCTTAGGGTTTGGTATAAAAACGGCGCGGAGTTAAATTTGCACGTCAATGAAATCGCCAAATTTGTCGATCAGCGCGTGTTTGAGGAGGATATTGAAAGCATTTGTATCTATGCACCGTGCGAAATTTTAAAGCGCGTTAGCTTTGTGGATACGCCTGGGCTAAATTCCTTATCAAATGCTGATACGACCGTAACTAAAGGCATTTTAGACAAGGTTGCGACGGTAATTTGGCTAAGTTTGGCGGATAACTCTGGTAGGGCAAGTGAGTTGACCGATATCATTTCGCTTTTATCAGGTGGTGACAAAAAGGTTTTTTGCGTGTTAAATCAAAAGGATAAATTAAGCCAAAACGAGATTGAAAATGCGCTAAGGCATTGCAGTAATACATTTGCAAATTTGTTTGATGATGTGCTTGCAATTTCTACTAAACAAGCCCTAAAAGCCTTGCAAAATGAGGATTTGCAACTTTTAAAAATGTCAAATTTTGATTTGGTTTTAGATAAAATCACTGGTCTTGATTGTGAAAATATCAAGCAAAATTTTGTCCTTAAAAAATGCAAAGAGATATTAGATGAATTAATAATATGTCAAGGATACTTTCAAGAAATTTATAATAAAGCCTTTAAAATTATCTTAAATTTTGATGATGAACTAGATAAAACAATAGCCATTTTTAAAGAAAAATTTAATCCGAAATTAGAAATTTCATTTAATGAGATAAAAGAGATCGCAAAACTAATATCAGACGAAATTTTAAGCCTTTTAAAACCTAAAAAAGTGGATAAATTTTTACTAAAAAAGGGTGTTTTTGGCAGAGAAATTTTTGAGAAAAATGAATACGAAATGATGGTTTTAGATAGTGATGAGGTTTTTTCTAAACTAATTTATAATGATGTTAAGTTTGATAAGTTTTTTAAAACTTACAGACAAAATTTAAAGCATTTAGAAAATGAGTTAAAAAGCGCATTTGATGAAATTTATTTGGCTTTAAAGTATGATTTTTTGCTTTATAAATCAGAATTTGAAAATATCACAAAAGAGCGTTTAGAACAATCAGATGAGCAATTTGCCTCGATGCGAACATATGCAGGGCAGGTTTATGAAATGTTTTTGAAAGATTATGAATTAGTTAAATTTTATCAATCGCAAAAAATCTCTTCATTTTTCGAGCGTCTTAATTTAAAGGTTGCATCAAATTATGAAAATGCTGTTAAAATTGCAGTTTATGCAGTTAAGGAAAAGATAGATTTATCGCGTTTGGCTTACGAAAAAGATCCGGTAAATTTTTCTATATTTATCCCAAGTAGTGGCGAAATTTTTAACAAAGTTTTAACGAGTTTTAGCTTGCATGAATTTGAAAACGAAATGTTATCAAATGTTTCATTTTTAAATAAAATTTTAATTGAACTTAGGCAGGAATTTGCAAAAATTAAAGAAATAAAAGTGCAAAAAATAGATGAATTAATGTCTAAAAATATCGCATTAATGCGTGAGTTGCAAAGCGTTAAATTTCTAGATTTAACGCTATAATGTCGATTTGGTCTGGATAAAACAGTAAATTTTCGTGTTTAGACCTTAAGTTTGTAAATTTACAACAAATCATCTAAAATTAGCTTGAAAAATAGCGTTAGCTTTTGGTTGTAAAATTTATTTAATTTAATAAAACATAAATATTTTTTAATATATTTATAAATTTAAGTGCAAAACAGTAAAACATTTCAGACATTTTGGAGCAAATTTGAAAATTGTCGCATAATCAATTAGGCACAATTGTTAAAAATTAACCAAATTTAAACAGTAAAAATTAAATATATTTTAAACCATTAACAAAGTAAAAGTTTTGTAGAGTAAATTCCTAAAAATATGGCAAGACTACCGATGAAATTTATCGATGGTCGTAAATTTAGTATCTATAACTCAAGCTCAAAACCGCCGTGCGACCTTTTGCGAAGTTATTTAAGAAGGTCCTTTCGCCATTTACCATGCTGTATGTTCTTTGAGACGCTGCGTCGTTATTTGAATCAAGCGGATCGATATATTTTTTATCAAACACATTTTGCACTTCGGCTTTTATTGTTAGATTTTTTATCGGCTCATAGCTTACATACATATCGTAAATCAACGGCTGTTTTTCGATAGTCTCTGTGTATCTGATTAGCTTTGGTTTTTTTGCATTTTCTGGTGTTATGTATCGATTATCTTCATCTTTATATACTGCTTTTTTGCTTGGACCATAATATTTTATTTTATTTCCCAACGTTAATTTTTCTCCAAAAAATCTAAACCCAGTGTCTAAAAATCCGTAATCTTTTGGCAACTCACTAACTCTAGTTATTCCGTGACCTGTTAAAAATAGTTCTCTAAGTGATGGTGGTGGCACGACGCCTCCGCTTACATCAGAATATGAAGTTGGTTGCGTTGTGAATTGTCTTGAGTAAGCTAAATTTGTATAGAAAAATCCAGCATCATATGTAAATTCAAGCTCAATACCGCGTTTTTTTACTACTTTGTCGTAATTATTAAACTCTAAATGCGGATAATCTAGCGGATCGGCATTATCTGGTTTATATCTAGGTACAGCAACGGTGTGAATGTAATTTTTGATTTTTGTGTTGTAATAGAGTGTTTTAAATCCAAAAACATCGCCATTTTTCAATAAATCGCTTTTAAAGCCGTTAAATCCTATTTGCCAAGTTTTGGCTTTTTCATTTTTTAAACCATTTTGGATGCCGTGTATTGTTTGTTGTGAGAAATATAGTTCTTGAATATTAGGCACTCTTTCGCTTTTTGAGTAGCTAATAAACGGCATAAAAAGATCGTGAATTTCAGCTGAAAATGCACCAGAGTAGTTTATGGCTGTTCTTTTGCCTGCATCATCTACCCAAATTTCACCATCAGTGCAACTTCCCTTTTTGACACATTTTGAGTATTTGCCTTGGTAGTTGTATTTGAGCGAATTTATACTAAAATCTAATCTATAAATATCTTTTTGCACAGAGTTATTTGCATAAATGCTAAAAAAGTCTTGTTTTCCGTCAGGCTGAAATGTGTTTGCTCTAAAGCCATTTTTATCACCACCTAAGTCTATTGCTCTATAATTTCCAAATATATCATTTGGTGGATCTTGAAGTAAACCTTTGAGTAGTTCTTCTCTTGTTTTTCTAAATTCAGGGTCCTTTAATGTTAATCTCTCTGCGTAATTATCAAACCAGACAAGCTCATATGGGTGTCTATTTTTTGAATAAGAAACTTTTTGTTTATTTAGTCCTATTGTTGTCTCGATTTGCGCATCTTTTATCTCATTTCTAAATGTGTCGCTTATATCGAAACTAGCGGACTTATTTTCGGTTTTAATGTCTGCGATTAACTCTCTGCCTGAAATTTCAGCACCGGCTTTATAGAGCTGTTTTGTGTCGTTAAAAGCAGCGATAAAATTTAGATCCATGTTTGCATTGTTTGTGTATGTGTAGTTTAACTGATAGCTTTTGCTATCGATCTTTCTGCTCCAAATTTTATTCTCTAAATTTCTAAATGATAAATTTAGCATATTGTTATCGTTTAAAAATTCAACCTTTACCATATTGCTTTTGATCTTTTGTTTTAGCTTTTGTGGATCAAATGGTTTTGTATCTAGCGCAGAAGTCTGTTCTTTCCACCATTTGCCATTTTTGCCAAAATCTTCATCTTTTATAAAATCTTCTAATGAACCACTACCTTGTCTTGTAATATATGAACAATATTTTTGTCCACCATATTCACGACACTCTCGTTGTCTTCTCGTTTCGCCTTTTGGCCATGGATTATAGTGAAAAAATATCTTATTTTTGAGCCACTCTTTATACGCTCTATCTAGCTCATCTTTATTTATATCTTCTATCTTTACGCCACCGCCGGCTTTGTAATCTTGTGATACATCTCTCATTCCATATCCGACAACTACGCCAAGCTGTCCGCCACTCTCAAATTTCTCTTTTCCTGCGAGTGCGCCCATCCAGTTACTTTTATATGCGTTATTTCCGGCTTGAAATTTAGTTATAAATCCGAAATTGCTATCATCTTTAATGATATCATCGATGCCAAGCGTCCTAAAATTTACTGATCCCATTAGCGAGTTTATTCCGTTTCGTCCGCTAAAACTACCCCGTTCCACATCTACTCCCGCTATAAAGCTAGGATCGATCGTCGCTCCAAATTGCGATGTACCACCGCTTTTGCCATCATCAACACCCGATGAATAAAACGTCTGTGTGATCCCATCAACCATGGTATTTACGCGTCCAAGCCCAGCTCCACCTCTGATATTTGGTGCGATTGTGCCTGTGGATTTGTCTTGATTTGTAAATGCTCCAGGAATTGTCCTGATGATATTGTCTAAATTCTGTGTTGAATTAGAAATATCTTCTCTTGCGCTTACGGCTTTTGCTTTTTTAAAAACTTTTTTATCAGCTTTTACGTTCTCTCTCTGTCACAACTGCATCAAGATAAACCGATTCGTTTGCATAAGAATAAATAAAAGTTATGCAAAGTCCTGAAAAACCGAGCTTTGCAAATTTATTTTCAATCACACTTATCTCCTTTTTTATGATTTTATTATTAAAAAAGAAGTAATTTTATAGATAAAATATTTAAAAAAATACTTACAAAAATAATAATTATTACTCTTGTAAATATTTTAATTTTTATTATAAATTTTACTTAAATTATAATGCAAAATTATTTTGTATTCCACATTAAAGTAGCTTTTGTAAGTTGTCGTATATTTATTATAGCTTTTATCTTATGTGGCATAAATTAAGAAAATGCAATTATTTACAAATCACAATTTGTGCTAAATTATTTTAAATTCAGATCTTTTGCAAAATTCAAAAATCTAAAAGTTTAAGAGCCAAGTAACACTTAAACTTTTAGATTATACACAACTGGAATTGTTAAAATATAGTCTTTATCAAGTGTCGGAAAATCCCTTGAGGCTTTTTGTATCGTTTTCATTGCTGCCTCGTCAAGTATTTCAGTGCCAGAGCTTTTTACAACTACAATATCTCGCACATCTCCACTTGTTTGCAGATAAAATTTGACTTCGACAACACCTTGTCGGCGCATTTTAAGAGCTTTGTCTGGATATTTATGGTGCTTTTGTATGGCTTGTTGAATTTTTGCAAATTTTTCATCTCCGACTGCGCTTGAAAAATTAAATTCTCCAACAGTTGGCGCACCAAACGTGCTTGATTTGCTGTTTGCATCGCTAGAAGATGCTGATGCTAAATTAGATGTCGTCTGGGTCTGAGTATCGACAGTTTCGGTTGGCATCGGTGGCTGCTCGACGATTTGCTCTTGTGGCAATTTCTCAACTGGTTTTGGCTTTTCAACTGGTTTTGGTTTAGGTTTTACTACCTTTTTTTCAACTGGTTTTGGTTTCTCTATAGGTTTTGGCTGCTCTACTGGCTTTGGTGGCGTAACCTGAGTTGGCTTTGGTGGCGCAGGTGGCGTAGGAGCTGGAGCTTGAACTGGAGCGGCTGTGGGCTGAAATGTATTTAGTGAAATTTTTATCGGTTTGTTTGGCGGTGTAACTTTTATCTCGGTGTGGAATTTTATCAAACACATAATAAGTGCCGTATGAAAAATAAGCGATATACCAAGCCCAGTAAAACTGGCTTTTCTACTCAATTGTTGTTGTGATAGCGAAATTTTCATGATTTTTTTCTTTTAAAATGTCAATAATTTTAACAAATGAATCAAATTTGCTCTCTTTGTCGCTTTTGAGTTCAACCAAGGTTTCGTTTTGAATTTCTTTTAGTTTCGTTTTCAAAACTTCTTCACTTACTTTTTCGTCGTCTATGAAAAATTCGTTGTCTTTATTTACTAAAACGACGACTTTATCTTTTTGATCTTGTTCTTTTTCCGCACTCTGACTATTTGGTAAATCAACCTTAATCTGTCCTTGCGCGATAAATGTAGAAATACTAAGTACAATGGCTAATAAAACTAGCATAATATCGATTAGAGGGATTACGTTTAAACCCTCTTTTTTTGGCATTTTCATCGTTAAGCCTTATTGTATCGGTTTAATAAAACATCAACTTTTCTCATAAAGGCGTTGTAAATCATCAAAGTCGGTATCGCTACTATCAAACCAAAAGCCGTCGCTTTTAGCGCCAATGAAAGTCCGACCATAATGCTTTTCGTATCAATTCCGCCACTCATACCCATATCGTAAAAAGTAATCATAATACCAGCGACCGTTCCTAAAAGTCCTATGTAAGGAGCGTTTGAATAAACGATATAAAGTGTTGTTAGGTTGTTTGTCAAACTCTCTTCGTAGTCGTTTTTGCTATCGTACTCATTTGGATTAACCTTTGAATAAAATATCAATCTTTCTATTGTTAGCCAAACCACAACAAAGCTCATAAGCCCTAAAATACCTATTATCACGTAATCAACATTGTGTTTTAAAAATTCCATCAATCTGCCTTTCTGCCTGAAAATTTTGACAGAGCATTATATCAACAATGATTTTTATTGTCAATAAAATAATACTAAAAGTTTTGCTGTTTTTTGAAATTCTCAAGAAAATATTTAATATGATTTTTAGTTTTATTTTTATAAAATCAACTTTTTTATATTAAAAATGATATTAAAAATATTTATCAATATTTAATGTAATTATTAAAAAAATAAGGAGAAAAAATGGGTTTTAATGCCATTAAAATTTCTGCGATTGCTGTTTTGGCTATTTCTTATGCAAATGCAGCTACTACCGTTTCGCTAAATACGGTTGAAGTTACTGGTATGGAGGGGGGGGTGCGAATAGCGTTAATGATGTAAAAATAACAACCCGAAATTCTGGATTGATAAAAGATGTAATGCGTGATATTATAGGCGTTTATGTGCGCGGAACAAATTCTATGAATCAAAAAATTTTCATACGCGGTATAAGCGATCGTGGGCTAAACATAACCGTAGATGGCGCAAAACAAATGGGAAATACGTTTCACCATAATGCTGATTTGTTAATCGATCCAGAGCTTTTAAAATCCGTTGAAGTAGCTGTTGGTGCTAAATCGGCTATCAGTGGCGGTATTGGCGGTTCGGTTGCGTTTAGGACAGTTGATGCAAAGGATTTGCTAGAAAATGGCGAGATTATCGGAGCTAAAATCAAAAGCGGATATGCTTCAAATAATGATGAATTTTCGCAAAGTTTGTTGATTTATTCAGCACCAATTGACGGTCTTAATATTTTAGCTGCGATAAATCGCAAACGATACGATTGGGGCAAGTCTGGCAACGACATGAAAATGGGCGGCGATGGCAGTGATTTAAATTATTTATTTAAGGTTGGTTACAACTTTTTTGATGCGCATAAGATAGCTGTTTCTCACGAGAAAAATACTTACAAGGGAATTTTTCCTATGAGAGCTGAATTTTCTAGTTGGTTAAGCGATAAAAATTCTGTCGCTTGGAGAAAATATGAAAGAGTAACAAGCACATTAAAATACGAATATAATCCGAGCGATCTTTTAAATTTGCAAGCTGTTGCTTACAATACAGACCACAAAAGAGTTGAAAAATCAAAATGGGGCATTAAAACAAATGGTTTAAATTTAAACTCAACAACGAAATTTCAAACTGCTGATTTAACGCACACCCTGCGATACGGGACGGAATTTTACACTTCTGAAAATTACATAAGCCGGGCAATTTGCGTCCTGAAAAGGCACAAGATTATGCGTTTTATGTTCAAAATTCTATAAATTTTAACGATTTAACGCTCACGCCAGGTTTAAGATATGAAAAGTATAAATTAAAAACATATAAAGGCTCTGGCGCAAATATTTCAAAATATAGCTATGAATTTGATAAATTTATGCCAAGTTTTTCTTTTGATTATGAAATAGGTGCGGGATTTGGCGTATTTACAAGCTACTCAAAAGTATTTAGTGGTCCTGAAATGATGGAAGCCATGGCTGTTAACCGCGCAAAGGATTATCCAGTAAATAAAAATTTAAAAGCGACAACTGGTGATAATTACGAATTTGGCACGAGATATAAGGCTTATATAAGCAATGACATTAACTTAAATTTAACCGCAAAATATTTCAAATCAAAGTATAAGAATTTAATCGCAATGCATAAAAATAACGCTAGCAGGATAAATGTCGGCGGGGCTGATATTGATGGCTTTGAAGTATTTGCAAGGACAAATTTATACAATGCAAGCCTTGCTTTTGGATATACAAAGCAAGACATAAAGTATAAAGATAGGGTTTTACAGCCTTCCAAAAAGGAGTATTATCGCTCTGATTTGCTAGGACACAGAGATAGCGGAGATAAATATACATTTAACGCCGAATACGCACTTTCGAGTTTTGATTTGCTGTTTGGCTATAATTTATTATACTTTGCTTCACAAAGCGTTGATGAAGCACAAGGCTTTGAAAAGGTGAATTTACCAAGTTACTGCGTAAGCGATTTTTACGTTACTTATGCCCCACTTAGCGGTAAATTTAAAGGACTTGAAATAAATGCTGGAATTTATAACGCATTTGATAAAGCTTACTCGGCGCATTCGCAAAGAAATAAGGACTTTTACGACAAATCAAATCAGTTTGCGGAGTGGGAAGCTGGCAGAAATTTCAAGATAAATTTATCTTATAAATTTTAACATCAGGGTCGGTTTTGACCGACGCCTGTTTGTAGTCTGCTTAAATTCTCGCACGCTGCCATATCTGATTTTGCGCACGTATTTTTATATATGTTAAATGCTTTTTTAATGTCTTTGCTAACGCCAAGTCCAAGTTCGTAAAGACCGCCTAAATTTACGCAACTTGGCACATCGCCTAGATCGCAACCGTTTGCGTAAGCTTTTGCAGCTGATGAAAAATTTTGATTTTTTCTAAAAAATTCTCCCAAAAAATAGCAAGAATAAGCGCCGCCACTTAAGCAAGATTTACTATAAATTTGCTTTGCCTTTTCTTCGTCTTTGCTTACTGCTTGCCCTTTTGCGTACATATTTGCAAGGTTGGTGCAAGCATTTTGATATCCCAAATCGCAAGCGTTCTTGTAAATTTTCATCGCATTTTCGTGATCTTGGATACTTTGATAGCTTATGCCAAGATCATTACAAGCTGGCAAAAAGCCGTCTTGGCATTTGGGTTGCAAAATTTTTATAGCCCTGATTTGAAATTCATCGCCTTGAATTTTTGTTTTTTGCAAGGTATGATTGGCGCAACCAGATAGAAAAAATATAAACGCGAAAATGATTTGTTTTTTCATTTACACAATGCTTTTTTGACTTATCAAAACGCCTTCAATTAGCTTTTTTATATCGCCGTCAAGTATCGCGTCTGTTTGGCTGTAAGCCTCTCCGCTTCGGTTGTCTTTGACTTGCTGATACGGGAAAAGTACGTATGAGCGAATTTGATGTCCCCAACCGATTTCACTTTTTTCGACGCTATTATTTGCTTCTTGCTGCTTCATTAGCTCAAGCTCGTAAAGGCGAGATTTTAGCATTTTCATAGCTGTTGCTTTGTTTTTATGCTGGCTACGGTCGTTTTGGCATTGCACGACGATACCAGTTGGCGCGTGAGTGATACGGATTGCACTTTCTGTTTTATTTACGTGCTGTCCGCCCGCTCCGCCCGCTCGGTAGGTGTCTATTTTTAAATCCTTTTCATCGATTTCAATCTCAATATCATCATCGATTTCTGGGCTTACCATAACGCTTGTAAAACTCGTATGGCGACGTCCTGCGCTATCAAACGGGCTTGTTCTTACAAGGCGATGAATTCCATTTTCGGCTTTTAAATATCCGTAAGCATTTTCGCCTTTAACGATAAAACTTACATCTTTTAATCCAGCTTCGTCCCCTTCTTGAAAATCAAGCGTTTCGACCTTAAAGCCCTCTCTTTCGCAAAAACGAAGATACATACGATAAAGCATCGAAGCCCAGTCGTTGCTCTCTGTTCCTCCAGCGCCAGGGTGGATTGTAACAATTGCGTTTTTGTTATCGTCTTCGCCGCTAAGAAGCATAGAAATTTCAAGATTTACTATTTTTTCTTCCAACTCGTTTGCGTCATTAAATAGCGAATTTATAGTATCTTCATCGTTTTCTGCGTTGGCTAAATCGTATAAATCTTTCGCATCATCAATAGCTGATTTTGCATTTTTATACTTTGATAAAATGTTTGAAATTTTCGTCTTTTCTTTGCCTATTTGCCCAGCTTTTGTTATATCTTGCCAAAAATTTTGATCATTTTCAAGCTCTTGTATCTGCTTTAATCTTTCATTTATATCGTCTGGTTTTATTATCAAAGCTATGTTTGCAACTTTTGTGTTTAGTTTTTTTAAAAGTTCGGTGTATTCGTAATTATCCAAAATTTTCTCCGTAAATTTTCAAATTTGAGCGATTATATCTAAAACTTATTTTTACCAAGCTAAAATTTGCTATAATCGCGCGTTTAAATAAATAAATCAAGGGTTAAAATGGAAATTTTAAGAACGGTAAAAGAGCTTAAAAATTTTGTTGCCAATAGCGTTGGCGAGATCGGTTTTGTGCCTACGATGGGCGCACTTCACGCTGGGCACGAGAGTTTGATTAGGCAAAGTGTGAGTCAAAATGACATTACTATCGTTTCTACTTTTGTAAATCCAGCGCAATTTTTAAAGGGTGAAGATTTTGAAAAATACCCTAAAAATGAAAAAAACGACATTGAAATTTGCCATAAAAATGGCGTTAGTGCGATTTTTATACCAACTCCAAACGAGCTTTATTCAGATAACGAACCGCTTATTTTAGCTGCTAAAAAAATGGCTGAAATTTTAGAAGGCAAAACGCGTCCAGGACATTTTGACGGCGTTTTAAGAGTGTTAAATAAACTTTTTCATCTTACTAAGGCAAAGCGCGCTTATTTTGGTAAAAAAGACGCTCAACAGCTCGCAATCGTGCAAAATTTCGTCAAATCCAGCTTCTTGGATTTACAAATTATCCCTTGCGAGATAGTTAGAGAAGTTAGCGGCTTGGCGCTTTCGTCTAGGAATGCTTATTTAAATCAAGACCAAAAAAACGATGCGCTTGCTTTATCCGCATCGTTAATTGAGGCTAGAAAAATGATTTTGGATAAAGAGTTTGATACCGAAAAGATAAGGTTAAAAATGGCTGAAATTTTAGCCAAAGTCGAGATTGACTATATCGCTTTTGTAGATAGAAATTTTAATGAAATTTCAAAGATTAAAGAAAATCAAAGCATAATTTTAGTAGCTGCAAAGGTTGGAAATACGCGATTGATAGATAATTTATGGATGTAAAAATGAAGAAAGAATTTATAGGAAAGCTACATCTTATTTCGCTTGGCTGTAATAAAAATTTAGTCGATAGCGAAATTATGCTAGGACGACTAAAAGCTTACGAGATAACAGATGACGTAAGCGTTGCTGATGTGATAATAATCAACACTTGCGGCTTCATAGCTTCGGCAAAAGAGGAGAGCATAAGAGTGATTTTAGAAATCGCAAATCAACGTAAAAAAGGCTCGTTGCTTGTTGTTACGGGCTGCTTGATGCAAAGATACGCAAAAGAGCTTATGGCGGAGCTGCCAGAAGTTGATTTGTTTAGTGGTGTTGGCGATTACGATCGTATAGATGAGATAATACTCAAAAAGCAGAATTTGTTTAGCCCAGAAACATATCTGCAAGGCAACCAAGAGCGCGTTATAACAGGCTCAAACTACCACGCTTATATAAAAATTTCCGAAGGCTGTAACCAAAAGTGCAGCTTTTGTGCGATACCAAATTTTAAGGGCCGCTTAAAATCGCGCCCTATCGAGAATATAGCGAATGAAGTTAGAAATTTGGTAAAAAAAGGCTATTACGATTTTAGCTTTTTATCTCAAGATTCTAGCTCATATATGCGAGATTTTGGGGTTAGCGACGGACTTATAGGCTTGATTGATGAGATTGAAAAGATTGATGGCGTAAAATCGGCTAGAATTTTATATCTTTATCCGAGCACTACGAGTGATGCGTTATTAGATAGGATAATTTCATCGAAAATTTTTCATAATTATTTTGATATGCCAATCCAGCACATAAGCGAGAATTTGTTAAAAATTATGCGTCGTGCGAGTTCGTCAAAAAGGATAAAAGAGCTTTTGCGTAAGATGAGAAATGCGCCAAATTCATTCCTAAGAACTGGCGTTATAGTCGGACACCCTGGTGAAAGTGAGGCTGATTTTGATGAGCTTTGCGAATTTTTAAGCGAGTTTAAATTTGATAGAATTTCAGCCTTTGCTTACTCCAAAGAAGAGGGTACGCCGTCTTATGAAATGGAGCAAATACCTACAAAAACGATAGAAAAACGGCTTAGTAAAATAGAAAAAATCACTCAAAACAGCGTAAATGAAAGCTTTTTAGCGATGAAAGATAAGATTTGCAAAGTAAGCATTGAAGGGGTTAGTAGCGAAGGGGATATGTTTTATGCCGGCAAGTTAGACATTTGGGACAAGGATATAGACGGCGAAATTTTGATAAACGATAGCGAAGAGCAAAATTTGCAAATGGGCGATATGTATGTGTGCGAGATTACGCAAGTTGTTGGCAAAAATATTCTAGCGCGAGTTATAAAAAGGGCTTAAATGATAAAAGAGCAGGTGCTTAAGAGATTGCAAAATGGTAAAAATTTGCTGGCTTTTTCTCACGGTAGTGACAGCACCGCGCTTTTTTATATGCTTGATGATTTAAAGATAAATTTTGACTTGGCGATGGTTGATTATAACGTTCGCGCACAAAGCAAAGATGAGGTCGCTTCGGCTAGAAATTTAGCTGCTAGGTTTGGTAAGAAAATTTTTATCAAATCTGTTAATTTAAATGGTGCAAATTTTGAAAATAACGCTAGAGTG
Source organism: Campylobacter sp. (assembly GCA_052170535.1). Lineage (GTDB taxonomy): Bacteria > Campylobacterota > Campylobacteria > Campylobacterales > Campylobacteraceae > Campylobacter_A. The sequence continues at coordinate 32,758 of JBQNAH010000011.1, forward strand.
GCTAGGTATGATTTTTTCGAGCAAATTTGCGCGGAATTTGGCTATGAAAATGTTATTTTGGCACATCATTTAAATGATAAATTTGAGTGGTTTTTAATGCAACTTAGCAAAGGGGCGGGTTTAAATGAAATGCTTGGTATGCAAGATATTCAAATAGGCGAGAAATTTAATCTAATTAGACCGTTTTTAAACGTTAGCAAAGATGAAATTTCGCATTTTTTGCAAAGTAGGGGGATTAAATTTTTTAACGACGAGAGCAATTTTGATACGAAATTTAGGCGAAATTACTTTCGTGAAAAATTCTCAAATGCTTTTGTGAGCGAATTTTCATTAGGGCTTAAAAAAAGCTTTAATTTTTTAGACAACGATAAGTGGCGTTTGAGTAGCGATGTGAAAAAAATTAGTGAAAAATTTTATATTGTTTTTTTTGATGAAAATTTTTTGCGCGGTGTTGATTTTGCCATAAAAAGGCTTGGCATTGTGATGAGCGAGGCTCAAAGATGTGAGCTTAGAAAAAACATATCGCAACAAAAAGATAGTGTCATAAGCGGGCGAGTTGCTGTTGGTTATGGTGAAAAAAATATATTTGTAACACCTTTTTTACGGTGCGAAAAAATGGATAAAAAATTTAAAGAAATTTGCAGGATAAAGAAAATACCGCCGATAAATCGAGGCTTCTTGTTTGAAAACGGTAGCCTAAATTTGGTGCAAAGTTACCTTAATCCATAAACTTTTATATTAAATGTAGTGTGAATTTTATCCCTATCTCCGCGCATTTTTATGGGAAAATCTATCTTAATTACATTATCATATTTTTGCAATGCGTCAATAAAATCGTAAAATTTCGTCGGCGTTTTTACCATACTTGTTACGTTTAGTTCGTATCTAAAATATGGTTCATCTTTGCTTTGGCTAGGAATTTCTTGAAGCTTGACATCGCTAAAATAATTTGTCGCAAAAGCGGAAAATTTTATTTTATTAAATTTCGTATCAAATGCTTTTAAAGTTACTCTATCCTTTTCCTTGATCTCGTTTAGGGCGTTGTTTTTTGTATTTAAAACCTGCTCGATTCTACTTATGTTTGCCATCTGAGATCGGTTTTGCGCTTGTATCATTCGATATTCTTTGATGTTTGGGACAATGAAACCAAAAATCATAATTAAGCATACGATAATAAAAATTAATACATATATAAGTAATTTTAATATATCGATATTTTCAAGGCTGGTATCTTTACTCATTGTAGCCCTCTGTATTATCGATTTTGTTTGTCGATATGAAGTTAAACCAGCCATTTTCTAGTTGATAAAAACTCGTGTTAGAAGTCGTAAAAATAGAGTGAAGTGGCGACGCTAAAAGCATATTATACATATCTTTACTAGGCGTTATGCCCTTAATTATAAGTGTGTTTTTATCCATAAAAATTTCATTTAAGGTTATACTATCTGGCACTAAATCAAATAAGTTATTTAAGCTTTGTTTTAGTATCGTATTTGATGCGAAAATTTCGCCAGCTTCTTTTGTTTGTTTGTTTAATTCAGCTATGATTTCATCGATTTTTTCGATGTCTTTTGTTGTATTTAAATAGCTTATTTTAGCGTCTTCTATGCTACTTTTTAACGAGTAGTTTTTTATTATTAAGAAAAAATTTAAAAATAATAAAAGCACAAAAACAATGCCGATAAAATATATCCAAATTTTACTAAAAAGGCTAAAAAACGGCTTTATCTGCGGACGTATCAGGCTGTAACTCATATCCCAACCTCGTCAATCATAAGTTGCGTCATAATTTTTGCCGTTTCTACTGGATAAAGCGTGGTTTGAACCAAAAGCTCAGTTTGTAAAAATTGTAAAAAAGTTGCGCTTGTTTTTTCATTGTCAAATATCACAATATCTTGGATAAAATCACTTTTGTAGTTTGGATTTGAGTAAAATTCCTTCAAAGCCACGGTTATGAACTGATACATACTCATATCTCGTCCAAACAGCGAAATAGACGCTGTTACATCGGTTGATGTTGGCATATTTAAATCGTAATTTAAATCCTCAAATTCGTCATTTTCGTCGTTTTGAGAAAACAGCTCGTCTAGGCTTTGCAAATCATCAAGGCTTTCAAAACTATCATCAACTTCTGCTATAAATTCGTCAATTTCGTCGATATTTTCCGCGCTCAATCCAAAATCATCTTTATCCTTTATCGCATTTGCAACACTAATAGCATCATTTAGTCTTGCAAAAGAGCCAAATTTTAGCTTTTTGTTGTCTATAACACAAAGTGCGAAACAGTCTTTGTGGTTGTAAATGTATAAGGTGTTTTTCAGGTTTTCTTCGCGCGACATCACTACCTTGTGAAGTAAAGCGATTGGTGAATACATAAAATCTAGTCCAAAATCCTTAAATTTTGACTTTGCTTCGACTATGTCAACCATATCGGCATAGACAAACCACCCTTCATCGATTTTTGTAAAGTTAATGTCGTTTATATTTACGCCAAATTTCTCAAATTCTTCGCTACTAGCGCACGGCAACGCGCCTTGTCCCAAAGCGTCCAAAAAATACGCGATATAAACCCATTTGTATTCTTCTTTTTGGCGTTTTATATAATCAATCATTTTTGCATTAAGCTCTTGACTATCTTCGCTTTGAAATTTAGCGTCAATAGTTTTGATTAATTTTCCGTTTTTCATAACTTTGCCGTAAAATTGGCACTCCTTTGATTCAAGAATAACGCTAAGAAAAAGTGTGCTAAAAAATTGGCGAACCGAAAACGACATAATGCTCCTAAAATTTATAATCCGTTATATTATCTAAATTTACCCTTAATTATGATTAAAAAAGCTGTTTTTGAAGCTCTAAAAACTTATCTCTCATATTTTTGGCTTCATCTTGCAACGCTTTATCTGTCAGCCTTGATGGCACAAGCGTATGAAAATCATCGACCATTATTTCGCATATTAGCTTAATCCTAGTAGCCTGGGCTTTATCGACAGTTTCAAGCTTGCTTATTTTTAAAATTTTATCCAAATACGCCTCACCTCGCTTTATGTAGTTTGAAAAACGCATTGAAATTTCGCTTTGAACCATAACCGTATATGCCATTTTGTTATAGTTATCTTTTGCGTATGCGATTTTTGCTAACTCGTGCGCTTTATCATAGTTTGAAATTTCATAATAAAATCGCGATTTTATAGCTTCTTGATACGAATTATTTGTCGCAAAAAATGCCCAAGATAGCAACAAAAGCACGATAGAAATGATAACGATTACAAACTTAGAAGTCATTTTTCATCTTCTCTTTTATGATTTTTTTTGCCTCTTCAATCTCTAAAGTATCTACGCTAAAAGGCTCGGAAAGTGTAAAATTTATCGTTGAAAACGGCTTTGGAAGTATCATTTTATCCCAGCTTTTAAATTGCCAAAATTTACTCGCCTTGTAGTTTAAAATTTGTATTTGTGCGTTTTGTTTTTGCGCTATTACAACTGCACCATCGGCTATGCTATGAAGCGGTCCTCTTGGTCCATCGGGCGTAATTATCACGTCGGTTGAATTTTTTATCTCTTTGAAAGCTTGTATTAGCGCTTTTGCACCGCCTTTTGAGCTACTTCCCCTAATCGTGCCGATTTTAAAAAATTTAATAACTCTTGTGATGATTTCGCCATCTTTATGATCGCTTATTATCACTTTGCCCTTGCGTTTGCCTTGATGAGCCTTGCTCCACCAATGCCTGTAAGCAAAGCTCATCATCGCTATTTTACCGTGCCAAAACAGCACAACGCAAGGTTTTTGGGCTAGTTTTGTATCTGAAAATTTTTTCTTGCAAGTTAAAAATATAAACCAAATGATAAAAAAAATGGCGTATGCTGTAAAATTTATAAATGCCGCTTTTTTAAATTTAGCACACCAATTCGCCATAAAGCACCATACGTTTTGGATTTGTTACGCGCACTTTAAGCGTTTTGCCAAGCAATTCTTCGCTTCCTTGAACTTGCACAAGAAAGTTGTTAAAACTCCGTCCAGCAACCGCACCGTTTGCTCTAAGTTCTTCAAAATACACGTCAAAAATTTTGCCATTTTGCGCAGCTGTTATCTCGTCTAAAATTTCATTATGGCGATTTTGCAAGCGAGTCAAGCGCGCACTTGCAATGGTTTCTTCGATTTGATTTTTAAATTGAGCTGCCATTGTTAGCGGGCGAGGCGAGTATTTAAAACTAAAAATTTGCTCAAATCTCACCTTTTCGATCACGTCCATAGTATCGGCAAATTCGTCATCGCTTTCGCCTGGAAATGCAACGATAATATCCGTGCTGATATTTACGTCCGGACACATCGAACGAAGTTTGGTTGCACGATCTAAGAACCATTCCTTGGTATATCCGCGCTTCATTTCTCGGAGTACTTTTGTATTTCCGCTTTGAAGAGGCATGTGCATAGATTTGCAAATTTTTGGATTTGTGCTAAAAATTTCTAAAAATTTATCGTCCATATGAAGCGGATGAGGACTGGTAAAGCGTATGCGCTCAACGCCCGAAATTTCGCTGATTTTAACAAGCAAATCGCTAAAATCTATCTTCTCGTGTGCCCCTGAAAATCTTTTGCCGTAGTTATTTACGTTTTGTCCGAGCAAAAATATCTCTTTTGCGCCGTTATCTGCGGCTTTTTGGACTTCGTTTAGTATTAGTTTAAGAGGGATTGAAATTTCATCGCCTCTGGTGTGCGGGACGATGCAATAGGTGCATTTTTTATCACAACCAATTGAAATATTTATATGGCTTTTATACGGCGAGCTGCGAAATTCGCCAAATGCGTATTCGCTCTCATCGTGATTTATATCGGTTGAGATAAATTTTGGCGTATCAACAGCAATTCTTATTTTACTGACATTTCGCGCTCCGAGGACGAAATCAACATACGGCGCACGTTTGAAAATTTCATCTCCCAAGTGGCTTGCCGTGCAACCACAAACACCGATTTTTGCGCCATTCTTTTTGGCTTTTTCAAATGCGCCAATCTCGCTAAAAAGTTTATGTACTGGTTTTTCGCGCACGGAGCAAGTATTGATTAAAATCAAATCTGCTTTGTTTATATCGTTAGTTAGGTCATAACCCTCTTTTTGTTTTAGCTCAGCTATTATGTGCTCGCTGTCGCGAACATTCATCGCACAACCAAGTGTTTGTATAAAAATTTTTTTACCCAAAATTTAGCCTATAAAATATGAACTTCATACATATAGTCGTTGTCGTCAAGCCCGTATTTAACAGTTCTGTGATATACGCTTAGCCCTTTTTCTTCAAAATATTCAACCAAAGCTATTAACTGTTTATGTGTGTTGTCTTTATCAAAATAAAAAATTTGTTGGCAATCTTTACTTACTTCGGCTTCAATTTTTTCTAGCGAAATTGTCTTAGGTTTCGCATCTAGTTCTGTTCTGGCGAGTTTTAAATCCATTATTTATCCTTAAAACTTAATTTTTAAACCTAAAAATATATCAAAAACATAATAAAAAACGCATTAAACTTCTTAAAAGTTCATTTTTTGTATAATTTCAATCTACTTAAAAATTTCCCAAAAAGTTAATGGAGTAAAAATGGAGAAAATAGCGGATATTATAGAATCGATTGCAAACGAAAAAGGACTTGAAATCGATGATGTCAAAGAGAGAGTTGTAAGAGCGATTATCAATACAGCTAAGAAAATTTATGGCGAAAATTACGAATATGACGTAACTATTGATAATGTTACAAAAACGTTACATTTATATCAAAAGATAACTATTGTCGCAAATGATGATGAGCGACTTAGCGAAGATAATGAGCATTTTATGAGTTTGAGTGAGGCTAGAAATGTTGATAATGGTATAGAAATCGGCGATGAGCTGACATACGAACTTAGTACGGATAATCTTGGCAGAACAGCGGCTCAAACGCTTCACAAAGAGCTCGAATATCACATTCAGCGTTTGCTAGAAGAGAAAATTTTCCAAAAATATCAAGATATGGTTGGAAGTATCGTTTTTGGAACAGTTACGAGAGTTGATAGCGATGAAAATACCTTTGTTGAGATTGACGAGTTAAGGGCAATAATGCCACGAAAAAATCGCATTAAAGGCGAAATTTTCAAAGTTGGCGACGTTGTTAAGGCTGTGATTAGAAGTGTGCATATTGATAAAAGTATGGGTATAAAAGTTGAGCTTTCGCGCACTTCGCCAAAATTTCTTGAAGTGCTTTTAAAAGCTGAGGTGCCAGAGATCAAAGATGGTTTGGTTTTGGTTGCAGCCAGTGCTAGAATTCCAGGCGAGAGAGCTAAGGTTGCGCTTATATCGACTACGCCAAGTGTTGATCCTGTTGGCGCGACAGTTGGCGTAAAGGGTGTTAGAATAAATGCTGTTACAAAGGAGCTAAATGGCGAAAACATCGATGCGATCGAATTTTCAAACGAACCGACTATATTTATAACGCGCGCGATGGCACCAGCAATAATTAGTAGCGTAAAAATAGTTGATGATAAAAAAGCTGTAGTAAGCCTAGTTACTGAGCAAAAAAGCAAAGCTATCGGCAAAAACGGTATAAATATCCGCCTTGCAAGTATGATAACAGGCTTTGAGATCGAGCTAAATGAGATTGCAACGATGGGTGCAAAAAAAGATGAAAACTCAAAAGATCTGAAAGCACTTTTTGGTGATTTATGAAATTTGTGATCTTGAAAAGCAGCACAAATGCGTAAATTCTCTCAAACACTTCCGTGAAGCTTTCTGTAACTTAACTTATCTTAAAATTTTGAAAGTTTCACGGTTAAAATTTGACTAAATTTTAGTATCTTTACCAAATTAAAACATCAAAATTCAAAACTATCTTTTGTTAAAATGGTTGCTTGTTGTGTCAGAATATAAGAAAATTTTAACTTTTGTTGTCTAAAAACACTAAATTTAAATTTTTAATAAATTCAGCTATCAGTTATGCTACTTTAAAATTTTAATCTTTTGGCCGTAAGGTTTGCGTTTTTCTCAAGTTTTGCTATGAGGTAGTTTAGCGAAAGGATATTTTTCTCGAGCAAAGCGTGGGTCATAGTAGCTCTATCCTCGTCGTCCGTTTGTCAGGTATCTTTTTCTAAAATTTCCACGCTAGACTCTAGAAGTTTGGGTATTTGATTGTCTTGCAAGGCTTCTTTAAAGTGCCTATTTAGAGCATCGGCAAATTCGACGTCTAATTTTTTATCGTATAAAGAGTGCTCTTTTATACTTTTATCGACTTTTGCCTGCATAAAGCTATCTACGAGAGAGTCGATTATCTTGCCGTCCAACTTCATATCCGCCACCTTTGTTATTAAATATATGTATCTGTCGTAGATTCTAGCAGATTTTTTAGCTTTTAGTATGGAATTCGTGCTTAGCGTAAAGCAAATTTCTCTTTGAACGCCGAAGATTTTTCTTATGCCGTTAGGCAGAACGCTCCTGTAGTAGTATGTTCCGTTGCGATTTTTAATATGCGTCATAAGCGGTGTAACAAAAGTGGAACACCTTGACGATGCCTTAAAGTCAAAAAGACTTAAAATAGCGCAATACCAGTGCTTTGCAAGGATTTAAAATAATTCCTCATAAGCCGCACGCCCTTAGTTCAAGTTTCCCCCGTGACACCAAAACACCCTATTTTAGCCATCGGAAAAGCTTGTTACGATCTTTCCCTTTCTTTAATATTTCCTTTAAGAGTGGAACACTTTGATAAAAAAGTGGAACACTATCTCAAAAAAGTTTAAAATCATATCGTACCCTTGCTTCATAAATAATGAAAAACGGTAAAAAATAAAAATATTTTGCCATAGCCAAGCAATATTCTAGTCTTATTTAACACCAAAAATTATGCTGTCCAATTTAAATATAATGATATTTTGCACAATGGGCACAAAAGCTTAAAATTTACACTTTGCAAAATTTAGATTATTTTTTAAGAAGTTTGTAGAATAAAAGCTTTAGAGTGGTTTTAGTCTAAACTATAGTCAGCCCCCCCCAATCTAGTGCGGATTGTAATACAATCAATATAAAAAATACTTAGGAAAGCAGATATTTTTATGTATTTAAAAATATAAAAAAATGTATTATCTTAAAAGTAAAAAGTAATTTTATTTTTTAATTATTATACTTTTTTTATACTTTTTTATTAAAATTCTTTATCAAACCACATCACAAGGGAGAATAATGATGAATAAACAAAACAACCTAAAAAACTTAGTTGCGACATTTGTGTTTTGCTGTATCCCAAGCCTTATTTTTGGGCTTGAAGTAGCAGGATCAGATACAGCAATGACAAAAAATGGAGAGGAGATAGGCACGCTATACAAAGGCGCACAGATACAAAAAGATGGTGCAAGCTATAAGATAAAAGCAGCTGCTATGAGTGGCAATGAATATATGCTCTTTTATAATGACAAGGACAGAATAAAACTTGCCAGAATTTCAAACGACGCTATAAAAAATTTAAAGGTTCTTTCTGAAGAAGAGGATGAATACGGCGTAAAATGGAAAAATGTCGAGCTAAGCTTTGAAGTAAAAGATCCAAGTGCTATAAAAAATACAAAAGATGGCTTGTGGGCAGCAGAAGAGGAGCTATATCATCGCTGTGGTAGTTGTCATGTTGCTAAAACACTAGAAGAATATACGATAAATCAATGGCCAAATGTTGTAAAAACCATGAGCGATAGAGCGGGATTTAGTAAGGACGAGATAAGACTTGTCGGCTCATATCTACAATACAAACTACTAGAAAAATCAGCAAAATAACCAAGAAAGGATCTAAAATGCAAAGACGAAATTTTTTAAAAGGCATGGCGCTTAGCGTAGCTGCTGCGCCGGTGTTGGCAAACGCAAAAATTTTAAGCAATACTAAAAAAGTGACCACAGCTACGCACTGGGGTGCACTAGAAGCTACTATCGAGGATGGTAAACTAATAGATGTTGAGGCACTAAGCTTTGATTCAAATCCATCTTTAATGAACAAAGCTGTTCGCAGCCGCACATATGATGAGACCCGCGTGCTTTATCCATATGTTAGAGAGGGTTTTTTAAAAGATCGTCATAAAAGTGACACCGCAATGCGTGGCAAAGATAAATTTGTACGTGTTAGTTGGAAAAAAGTCAATCAAATCATCTATGAAGAGATCGCAAGATGCCAGAAAAATTTTGGTCCAGAGAGCATTTATGCTGGAAGTTACGGCTGGTTTGGTATCGGCAACCTAAATAACCCACAAACGCTACTAAAAAGGATGTTAAATTTAACTGGTGGTTTTGTTGATAGTAAAGGCACATACTCAACCGGTGCGATCTCGGTTGTTACACCAATAGTTATGGGAACAAATCATTATTTTCGCCACACAAGCCTTGATAACATAGCTAAACATACGCAGACATTAGTGCTAATAGGCTGCGATCTAGTCCGCACGACACAAGTAAACTGGGATGTACCAGCACACAAATCTTATGATGGATTTGTAAAAATTCAAAAATCAGTTAAGGACGGCAAGCTAAAAGTCATTTCTATAAATCCGCTACGCACAGATAGCGATAAATTTTTTGATGCAAGAAATGTAAAGATCATCCCAAATACTGACGTTGCGCTAATGGTGGGCATGTGCTATCATCTATATGAAACTGGTCTTTATGATAAAAATTTCATCGAGCGCTATACTGTTGGCTTTGATAAATTTAAAGACTATTTTACTGGCAAAACCGATGGGGTCAAAAAAGACCTTGCATGGGCTAGCAAGATCACTGGCATAAGCCAAAATGAGATAAAAGAGCTAACCGAGCTTATGGCAAAAACTAGAACTATGATAATGCCAGGCTGGTCTTTGCAACGCCAAGATCACGGTGAGATGGGCAACTGGGCGGTATTTACACTAGCTGCTATGCTCGGACAGATCGGTAAAAATGGTGGCGGTTGTGGCGCTAGTTATCACGGCGATGGCAATGTCGGCTCAACCGAGCGAGTCGGTGTCTCAATACCTGGCATAACTGTTGGTAAACCGATGACTTATAATGCAGGAACGGGCAGTGATACAAGCTCGTTTGAGCAAAGCTTTTCAAATAAGGCTATTCCAGTAGCTAAAATTTCAGATATGCTACTAAATCCAGGCAAAAGCATCGATTATAACGGCACAAAAGTGGAATTTGCCGATATTAAACTCATATACTGGGCTGGTGGAAACCCTATGCATCATCATCAAGACCGCAACAAAATGCTAAAAGCATGGCGAAAACCAGAAGTTATAATAAATCAAGATCCATATTGGACCGCTAGCTCTCGTATGGCAGACATAGTTCTCCCTGCTTGTACCGAAATAGAACGTGATGATATAAGTGTGGTTGGCTCTGAGTCAAAAACTGGTCTTATTGCCTTGAAAAAAGGCATAGAACCAGTTGGTGAGTCAAAGGCGGACTATGATATTTTTGCTGATTTGGCGGCAAAATTTGGCAGGAGAGATTTATTTACTGAAGGTAGAGATGCAAAAGGCTGGGCAAAATACTTCTATGAGCAAGCAGTGGAACAAGCCGTAGCAAAAGGTATCGACCTGCCAAAATTTGAAGAGTTTTGGGAGCAAGGCTACTATGAATTTACAAAAATGGAAAAAGGTGGCGATGATTATGTGGCTTTTAAAGAATTCGTTGAAGATCCGATAGAAAATCAGCTAGGAACTCCATCTGGCAGGATCGAGATATTCTCTAAAAAAGTCGCTTCATATGGTTATGACGACTGCGAAGGATATGCTAAATTTTATGAGCCAGCTGAGTGGCTAGGAAATGCAACTGAGGAATTTCCATATCACCTTATCTCTCCACACCCAAGAAACAGATTACACTCTCAGCTAAATAATACAATCTTGCGTAAAGTTTATGAGGTTGTCGAACGTGAACCGGTACTGATAAATCCAGAAAATGCTAAACAAAAAGGCATTGAAAATGGCGATCTAGTCGTTGTTTCATCAAAACGTGGCAAAATTCTATGTGGCGCTGTCGTAACAGATGATGTCAGAAAAGATGTAGTTTGCGTAGCAGAGGGTGCGTGGTATGATCCGCAAAATCCTGGCGAGATAGGATCTATGTGTGTTCATGGCGATGTAAACGTCCTAACTATTGATAAGGGTACATCAAAGCTTGCGCAAGGCAATATATCTCACACAGCTCTTGTAAATATAGAGAAATTTACAGGCAATGCTCCAAGAGTAAAGGTGTTTTCAAAACCTAACGCATAAAACATATAGTGTCCGAGCCTTTTGGACACTTTTTTGCAAATTTTTTAAATTATACTTTTATTATACTTTTTATTTAAAATTACATTTATATTTTAAACTAATCATAAAATTTCATGCAAGGAGAAAAGATGCAAAGACGAGATTTTTTAAAAGCCGCAGCAGCTACAGCCGCTGGAGCAAGTAGCTTAAACGCAACAAGTCTCATAAGTGACAACCTAATGAGCGACACGCCTGCAAAGATGAGCGCAAGTCATTTTGGTGCTATCAAAGGGCTAGTTAAAAACGGTAAATTCGAAGGTGTATTAGATGCCAGCGAGATTGACTTTTACCCAGTTAGTCTAACTCAAGGCGTGGTTGCTAGAACCTACGATCAAACTCGTATCGCGCGTCCAAGCGTGCGTAAAGGATACCTAGAAAAAGGCTATCAAAGCGATAAATCAATGCGCGGTAAGGACGAGTGGGTTGAGATAAGTTGGGAACAGGCTTTTAAACTAGTAGCCGACGAACTAAAACGCGTTAATAAAGAATATGGCGGTAGCGCAATCTACGGCGGTAGCTACGGATGGTATAGCGTTGGTAGCATTAACAATCCGCAAACGCTTCTTGGCCGTATGCTAAATATCATTGGCGGCTACACTACTCGTACGCTAAACTACTCGCAGCATGCTATTAGTGCAATTACGCCACACGTTGCAGGCTCTGATGAGGGCAACTCTCTTGTTACTGCGTGGCCTGTGATACTTAAAAACACCGAAGTTGTCGTCATATGGGGAGCTGATCCGATCAATACAAACCAGATTGCATGGGGCGTGGCAGATCATGAGAGCTACATTTATTTTCGTAAGTTAAAAGAGCAGATGAAAAAGCGCGGCATCAAAATCATCACGATCGATCCAGTTTATAACAACACCGCAAACTACCTAAACTCAGAGCACATTTTCGTCAATCCAACAACCGACGTTGCTATGATGATGGCGATATGTTACGAGATGATGAACGCTGGCGTGGCTGATGAGAAATTTCTAAAAAAATATACAAGCGGCTCAGAACAATTTATCGCTTATCTCAAAGGCGAGAGTGAGGATAAAGTCGTGAAAAATGCGGCTTGGGCGGCAAAAATTTGTGGCGTAAGCGAGGCGGATATTATAAATTTGGCTAAAATTTTTGGCTCAAAACGTACTATGTTAATGGGCGGTTGGGGACCGCAGCGCGCACATCACGGCGAACAGTTTCACTGGATGATGATAACGCTTGCTGCGTTTATTGGACAGATCGGCCTGCCTGGTGGCGGATATGGCTTTGGCTACCACTACTCTGACGGCGGTTGCCCAAGTCCAGCTGCACCAAACGGCAGCGCACTTGCACTTGCAAGCGGCTCTGCTACGACATCTACAGCTTTTCCTGGACTAGGAGCTATCGGCATCGTACCATCAACTGAGGGCGAGTGGAAAAACCGCAGCAATATCGCTATACCGGTTTCAAGAATCCTTGATTGTATAAACAACCCTGGCAAAGAGGTCGATTTTAACTGCAAAAAGATCACCTATCCGACTATAAAAATGGCATACTGGGCTGGCGGCAATCCATTCCACCATGCACCAGATACAAATTTAATGGCCAAAACATTTGAAAAGCTTGATACGTTTATCGTGCAAGATTGCTTCTGGACGGCTTCGGCTCGCATGGCTGACATCGTTTTGCCGGCTACCACCGAGCAAGAGAGAGATGACATCACAAAATCTCATACAAACAAATTTATTATAGCTATGCACAAGATTGCCGAGCCATACGAGCAAGCTAAAAACGACTACCAAATTTACTGTGGCATTTTAAAAGAATTTGGTGATAAAGAGTATATGGCATTTAGTGAGGGCAAGAGTGAAATGGACTGGATCAAGCAGTTTTATAATGCCTCAAAGAAAAAGGGCGATGATGCAAAACTAGGTATGCCAAGTTTTGAGGAGTTTTGGGCGAAGGGTTATGTTGAGTTTAAAGTCCCGCCTCACGCTCACGAATACGTAACTATGGCCGAATATAGAAAAAATCCTATCATCAACCGCCTAGGAACGCCATCTGGTAAGTTTGAAATTTTGTCTAAAAAGATTGCAAAAGCGGCTTATGATGACTGCAAGGCGCACCCAACTTGGATGGAGCCGATGGAGTGGCTAGGAGATGCGGAAAAAACAAAAAAATACCCATTAAATTTAGTAACCCCGCACCCAAAATACCGCCTTCACAGCCAACTAAACAACACATGGCTTAGAAACCTTGAAGAAGTTCAAGGCAGAGAGCCTGTATGGATGCATCCAGATGATGCAAAAGCTAGAGGTCTTGAAAACGGCGATGTGGTAAGAATTTTTAACGATCGCGGCCAAACTTTAGCAGGAGTTATCGTAACTAAAAACGTAAAACAAGGCGTTGTTAGAATGCAAGAGGGTAGCTGGTGGGATCCAGATAAAAACGGACTTTGCAGACACGGAAACGTAAACGTCCTAATACCAAACGAGCCAACCTCAAGCCTTGCTATGGGAAATCAAGCAACCGCACTCGTGCAAATCGAGAAATTTGAGGGTAAATTGCCAAACCTAGAGGTCTTTTCTCAGCCAAAATTTGCAAAAAAGGATAAGAAGTGAAAAAAATAGTTATGTTTTTAGGGCTTAGTGCTGCGCTTTTTGCTAACGATGCCTATGTCGGTACACCAGCTAAAATTTTAGATAAGGTTGGCGGCAAAGAGATCGGTCAGCTTTTCGTGGGCGCAAAAGTCAAGGTATTAAAAGATAGCGGCAATTTCGCCGAAGTCGAATATAACGGCTTTGTGCCTGGCGAGGGCAATACAGCTTATGCTAGACTAGGTGTCCTAGAGAGCGACATAAGTGTTAAAAACGATAAAAATTTCAAGAAAAATGGCGTCCAAAAAGACGACTATGACAATGAATGGATCAAGGTTAGCGTTAAGGGAGCAGTTGACAAAAAGGCTTTAAAATCAAATTTAGACGAGGTTTATAAACCTGGCGAAGAGTTGTTTAAAGAGCGATGCGGGGCGTGTCATGCACTGCACGGATACGATGAGTTTAACGTAAATGTTTGGCCAAGTGTTATAAAAACTATGATTGGCAACGCTGGACTTGATGAGACGGAAACGCAAACTTTGACTAGATTTTTACAAAGTAAAGCTCCAATAGAATAACTTTATTTTGCGCATCGTCTTGCATGAGCTAGAAAATTTCGGCCTTTGGTAGACTATATATCTACTCTTAGGACGAAATTTTCTTTGCAACTCGCTTTTAGAAAATCAAATCATAGTACTATTATTTTTCAAATTTGACTTTTTGCGCTTAAATTTAAATTTTACACGCTGCTTTAAAGGCAAATTTTTAAGCTTCGTCATCAAGCGAGAGCTTGTATCCAAGTCCTTGAATGTTTTTGATAAGTTGTGTATAGGTTTTGGTGCGTAGTTTGTTTATGTAGTTTCGTATCGTTTCAAATGACGCTACTTTACCGTTCCATGCGAAATTTTCTATCATATCAAACGATACGACTCGCTCTTTATTTATCGCTAAGATATGCAAAAGTCGCTGTTCGGTTCTAGTTAAAACGATAGTTTCGCTCTCTTTATAAAGTAATCTACCTTGTGTATCGTAGCTAAATCCACGACCTAAATTTAATCGCTTGCTAGTTTTTGCATCGTTTTTTGTAGCCATTAATATCGTGATTAAAAGTTGCTGTTTGTCAAATGGCTTTTTAAGTAGGTTTGAATTTTGTATGTTTAGCGAGTTTTGTAAATTTTCATCGGTATCATAGGCCGTAATAAAAATGATCGGCACACGCTCGTCAAGCTCTCTAACTCGTTTTGCCATCGTTGTTCCGCTCATTTGGGTCATATTGATATCGGTGATGATAACATCAATGTCGTTTTTGCTAAAGCTCTCAAGACCGTCTTGCCCGTTTTGTGCCTTGTAAATTTGCCCTACATATGGTTTAAGAAGTCCAGCCAAAACTCCTTGCAGCTGCGT
The DNA here is from genome assembly GCA_052170535.1 of Campylobacter sp. GTDB lineage: Bacteria > Campylobacterota > Campylobacteria > Campylobacterales > Campylobacteraceae > Campylobacter_A. The sequence goes on from JBQNAH010000011.1 coordinate 48,010, forward strand.
GTCGTCCTCAACCAAAAGCACATTTAAGTGTGCTAACTCTTTAAAAATTTCGTTCATTTTAATAGCTCTATTTCAAATTTTGTCGGGTTTTTGGCATTTGCAAGTCTTATGTCACCACGTAGTTTTTTCTCGAAAATCAGCTTGCAAAGATAAAGCCCCATACCGGTGCCATCGTCGCCTTTTGTGGTAAAAAACGGTTCAAAAATTTTATCTAAAAGCTCGCTATCTACGCCATTTGCATTATCTTCAATAGTGATAATAAATTTGCTCTCATCTTGACGCAGATTTATTTCTACATAAGGGATAAAGTTGTCGGTACTTTTTGCCTTTTTGGCCAGCTCGTCTTTTGCGTTTGTGATAAGGTTCATAAGCACATGTTTTATGTAGTTTGCATAGCCTTTGATCTCATGGGGTCCATCGTCGTATGTAAAGCGTAACTCGATATTTTTTACTTGAAGCTGTGGTCGGCAAATGTATAAAACATCATCAAGCACGTCGATTAAGTCAAATTCTTTCTCGCAAAAATCCTCTTTGTAAAAATTCCTAAAAACATCGATAGTCTCATTCATAAGCTCAACGTTCATGCGTATATTTTCAATGTTTTTTAGTGCCATTTTATCGCCATTCTTGCCGCTTAACAGCTCATGCGTATCGCTTGCAAGAAGCAAAAGGGTATTTAGGGGTTGTTTGTATTGATGCGAGATCACGCTTATCATCTCGCCAAGTGCTGCCATTTTGGAGTTTTGTAGTAAAATTTGCTCTTGTTTTTGTCTGTTTTGCTCCAAGCTCACCTCGTGCGTAATATCGTGTGACATGATAAAAACGCCCTCAAATACGCCTTGCTTGTCAAGCAGCGGCAAGAACTCTGTTTTATAAAACAGCTCGCCCTTTTTTGAGGTCAGGCCAAAGCTCTTGATTGGGTTGCTGCTGATTTGCGTAAATATACTCTGTGTAGTTTGATTTGAGCAGAAAATATTAGAGAGTTCTTTTAAATTTTTACCTATATTTGCCTTAAATTTTAGACCAAAAATTTTCTCGAATTCTTTGTTGATAAAGGCGATATTGCCGTCTTTATCCGTGATAACAAGCCCACCTATTGGATTTTTGGCAAAAAGATTTAGAAGGTGTTTGTTTTTGTAAAATTTTCGCTGTGCCACGTAAAGAGTAGCAAAGGCGCAAATACCAAAAAATGCCAATGCCAAAAAAATACCAAGATCTTTTAATGCTTTTTTGTCGATTTGCCTGTAAATCATACCCTCATCAAGCACGCTAACTAGCATCCATTTGCTATTTGCAAGCGTATCATATACAAAAATATAAGGCTTATTTTTGATAAGAATTTGCTCGTTTCCTTGTTTTTTAACTGAAATTTTTTGCAATACCTCTTTGGTTTGAGCGCCTGAAAAGTCTAAAATTTGCTCTGTTTGATCAAGAATGTTTTTGCCATCTATCATTAAAAACGCTGAGCCATTTGCAAGTGGGAAGAGTGCGGCAAGCTCCTTTTGAAAAATTTCAAAGTCAAGGTCAGCCGTCAAAACACCTATAAATTCGCCATCTTTCAAAAGCGGCGTTGAGACAGAGATGACGTAGATGCCAAGCTGATGGTCTATATATGGCTCGGTAAAGCTTGTTGTCATACTGCCTTTTGCCGCGACAAACCAAGGGCGGTCAGAGAAATTATATTGCGGCTCTATATCGTTGCTTGCGACAAATCTGTAGCTATCCGGATATCCGGCATAGACTGCTAAAAAGCTACCAGTTCTAGCAACAATGCTAAGCACGCCTTTTATCGTAGCATAGTCTTTTATATAGTCTTTTGTCTCTATAAATTTAGCAGTCTCCTCAAGCAGTCGCTTTTGTTGTTCGATGCGCTCGTTTATTATTGCTTTGTATTTTTGTACCGTTTTTATCTGGCTTGAGACGGCAGAGTCGTATGTTTGTTGTTTGTTTTCATCATAGTTTGTAAAAACTAGATAAAAATATCCCACAGCAACGGCGACTAATAAAATGTAAAAATAATTTTGCTTGAATTTCATTTCGGTATTATAGAATTTTTAAGATAAAAGTGTGCAATGGCGACCAAAAATTTGCTAAATTTAGCCTATACTATACCGCATAATATCACTGAGATACTTATTTTGAATTTAATGTCTAAGCAAAACATCAGACTAGTTAAATCAAATATCAAAATTGCATTAACGCCATTTTCCAATCCAAACCAAGATAAACTAGATTTTTAGATATGAATCCAAAGTAATTTCATAGAATCTTTTTTATAAAGCAAAATAATTCTGGAAAACTGCACCGCTTTTTATCAAAAAAACGTTTCCTTGTTCGAGAAACAATTCAAAGAAATAAAAACTCTAAAAGATGCGGTTGAAATACCGATAAATATAGGCTTTATGGTGTCAATGGGGACTATCCCCACCCTCAACCTTCAGCTTTGCAAAACGAAAGGCTAAAAATCGCCAAAGAGTTACTTTTAAGCGGAGACATCAACGTGTCCGAAGCGGCAAGTATCGTCGGACATAAAAGCCTCGGGCACTTCGGACAGGCTTTTAAAAGCTATTACGGGGCGCTACCAACGCAAATCAAAAAGTGATAATTGGCTATTTAGAAGCCCAGCAGACTCATTTAGAATTTCTACATAAATCGGTCAATGTGCGAAACAAGACTGCTCCAAAACCGCTTAACTATGGCAAAAAGGTGTTGATTTATAATCTATTTTAAGGCAAAATATGTTTTTATCTTTGCCTTAAATATAAATTTTTAGGATTAACCGATGAATCAAGCAGCACACAATAAATTAGTTAGTTTTATATGGTCGATCGCCGATGATTGCTTAAGAGATGTTTATGTGCGCGGAAAATACAGAGATGTTATTTTGCCAATGGTCGTTTTAAGAAGGCTTGACGCGCTTTTAGAGCCGACAAAAGAGGCCGTGCTAAGCGAGATAGATTTTCAAATAAACACAGCCGAGCTTAAAGAGCTAGATGGTAGTGGTTTAAGAGAGGCTAGCGGTTATGTATTTTACAACACCAGCAAATGGACACTTCAAAAGCTATATCACACAGCGACAAACTCATCGGCTATTTTAGAGGCAAATTTCACCGAGTATCTAAACGGCTTTAGCCAAAACGTTATAGAAATAATCGACAAATTTAAGCTAAAAGCGCAGATAAAACACATGGCGAGCAAAGATGTGTTACTAGATGTTTTAGAAAAATTTACTTCGCGTTACATAAATTTAACCGATAAAGAAGCCGTTGATCCAGATGGTAAAAAGCTACCCCCGCTTACAAATCTTGGCATGGGATATGTCTTTGAAGAGCTAATAAGAAAATTTAACGAAGACAACAACGAAGAAGCCGGCGAACACTTCACCCCGCGAGAGGTAATAAATTTAATGACAAATATCGTCTTTAGCCCCATAAAAGATACTCTCCCACCAGTCATCACTATCTACGATCCAGCATGCGGAAGCGGCGGAATGCTAACCGAATCTCAAAATTTCATCAAAGACGAAAACGGCGAAATAAGAGCCAAAAGCGACATATATCTATATGGTAAAGAGATAAACGACGAAACCTACGCCATATGCAAATCCGATATGATGATAAAGGGCAACGACCCCGAAAACATCAAAAACGGCTCCACACTCTCACTCAACGAATTTGCCGGTATGAAATTTGACTTTATGCTCTCAAATCCCCCTTATGGCAAATCATGGGCGAGCGAGCAAAGATACATAAAAGATGGCAAAAACATAATAGACAGCAGATTTACCCTAAGCCTTAGCGACTACTGGGGAAATTTCAGCGAGTGCGACGCCACACCAAGAAGTAGCGACGGACAGCTTTTGTTTTTAATGGAAATGATAGATAAGATGAAGCCAACATCGATAAACAAACTAGGTAGCCGCATAGCCTCCGTTCATAACGGCAGTTCGCTTTTTACCGGCGATGCAGGTGGCGGAGAGAGCAATATCAGGCGATATATCATAGAAAATGATCTACTAGATGCGATAATACAACTTCCAAATAATCTTTTTTACAACACCGGCATAACCACCTACATCTGGATACTCTCAAACAACAAGCCAGCCCACAGACAGGGCAAAACTCAGCTCATCGACGCTAGTGAGCTATACTCAAAGCTAAGGAAAAATTTGGGCGATAAAAACTGCGAGCTAGAGCCAAAACACATCGCCAAAATCATGCAAATTTACGAAAATTTCAAAACTTGCGACGAATTTGTAGATGATAAAAAAATCTCATCTAAGATTTTTTCAAATTCCGATTTTGGATACTACAAAGTAAATATCGAACGTCCAAAAAGACTAAAAGCGCGATTTACTGACGAGCTAATAGAGAGTTTAAAATTTGATAAAAGCCTAGAAGAGCCGATGAAATGGTGTTTAAATAAATTTAAAGATGAGTGCTTTTTGGGGCTAAATAATCACAAAAAAGAGATAGAAAAATACCTAGAAAACGCTGATTTAGAGCTAAACGCAAAGCAAAAAAACGCCCTTATCTCAAAAGAGCTTTGGCAAAAGCACCAAATTTTATTCTCTAGCGCAAACAGGCTAAAGCAAGCAATCGGCACAGAGGAATTTAGCGATTTTAACGTCTTTAAAAAGCTGGTTTCAAAAGCGATTAAAAAGCTGGGTATTAAGCTAAATGCCTCACAGATAAACACTATCTTAAACGCCGTTTCGTGGCAAGATGAAAGCGCGGCAAAAGTGATAAAAAAGATAAGCAAAGAAAAACCTTCGCTCACACATCTAAAATGTAGCGTCAGTGAGCTTGAAAATTTCGGCTATTTTAAGAAAAAGGACGAATACATAGAATACGAAAGCGACAGTGAGCTAAGAGATAGCGAAAATATCGCGCTGAAAGATAATATTTTAGACTATTTTTTAAAAGAGGTAAAACCACACGTAAATGACGCTTGGATAAATATAGATAGCCTAAAAATCGGCTACGAGATAAGCTTTAATAGATATTTCTACACTCACAAGCCACTAAGAAGCATAGACGAAGTAGCAAATGAGATTTTAGAGCTTGAACGCCAAAGCGATGGGCTTATCAAAGAAATTTTAGGCGAATGATATGGCTAAATTTAAAAGATATGATTCGTATAAAAACAGCGGCGTAGATTGGCTCGGGGAGATTCCTAGCCATTGGGAAATTTTAAAGCTTAAATTTGTTGCGAAACAAATATTAGGTGGTGGAACCCCAAATTCTTTAAATGATTTTTACTGGACCGATAGCCAAAGTGACGGCTATTTATGGGTTTCAATAGAGGATATAAGCAAATCTGAAGTTATTCAAGAAACAAAGAAATATATTTCAAAACTTGGCTTACAAAATTGTTCTGCAAAAATTATCAAACCCTATTCTATTTTATATTCCATTTATGCTTCACTAGGAAAAGTAGCATATTCAGAAAAATTTTTAACAACAAATCAGGCAATTTTATCTATTGAAATTCAAAAAAAGCATTATTATAAATTTATGTTTTACTATTTAAAAACACTAACTCAGACAGCCATTAATTTATCAAATTCCACTACTCAAAATAATATTAGTTTATTGATATTGAAAAATTTATATTGTGTAATCCCGCCAAAAGATGAGCAAGAAAAAATCGCCTCATATCTTGATGAGAAAATAGCCAAAATAGACGCGTCCATAAGCGGAAAAGAGAAATTTATCGAGCTATTAAAAGAGCAAAAACAGATAATCATAAATGACGCCGTAACCAAAGGACTTAATAAAAACGCCAAATTTAAAAACAGTGGCATAGAGTGGCTCGGGGAGATTCCTAGCCATTGGGAGATGAAAAAACTAAAATTTGTTTCAAATAATAAAAACGTAAAATCTATTGAAAGTGATTTTAAAGTATCGCTTGAGAATATTGAAAGTCAGACAACAAAATATATCGCAACACAAGAAATTACTTTTTTTGAAGCTGGAATAAATTTTAGAAAAGGTGATGTTTTATTTGGTAAATTAAGACCTTATCTCGCAAAAGTTTATTTGGCAGAAGAAGATGGACTTTGTGTAAGTGAGTTTTTAGTTCTAGAGGCTAAAAAAATTGAGAATTTATTTTTAAAGTATATTCTTGTATCAAATAATTATATAGATTACATAAACAGTTCTACTTATGGCACAAAGATGCCTAGAGCAAATTGGGATTTTATAGGTAATTCAATAATCCCGCTTCCCCCAAAAGATGAGCAAGAAAAAATAGTAGAATACATAGAAAATAAAATATCAAAAATCGATAAATTACTAAATTTAGAGCAAGAGTGTATAAAAAGTTTAAAAGAGTATAAAGCCTCGCTAATCGATAGCGTAGTAACAGGCAAAGTAAAGGTATAAAATGAGCGAAATTTTAATCTACCAAAGTGGCAACGGCAAAGTAAAGCTAGACGTAATGCTAGAACATGAGACGATATGGCTCTTTTAAAACAGCTTTGCGAGCTATATGGCAAATCAAAATCAACGATAAGCGAACATATAAAAGCTATATTTGACGATGAAGAGCTAGAACCAAGCTCAACTGTTCGGAATTTCCAAACAGTTCAAAAAGAAGGTGATAGAGATATCCAAAGAAATACCCAATACTACAACCTAGATATGATAATAGCACTAGAAAATATCGCAAAAAATAGAACAAGGAAAAATAATGTTTAGCAAAACAAATGAAGAAGCACTCGAAAGCAGTATAGAAAAGTATCTCTTAGATAATCACGGATATATCAAAGGGCACAGCAAGGATTTTAACAAAGAATACGCCATAGACGAAATTAGGCTCTTTGATTTTTTAGAAATTTCGCAAAAAGATGAGCTTGAAAAGCTAAAAAGAGATAGCGATTATAAACAAAAGATACTCTATCAGTTAAGCAAAATGATAAGCAAATACGGCGTGCTTAAAATTTTAAAAAAGGGCATTAGCATAGCAGACGCAAATTTCACACTATTTTATCCTGCGCCTTTAATTTCAAGTGGCGATGAAACCAGAAAGAAATTTAGTCAAAATCAGTTTAGCGTTACTAGACAACTAACCTACTCAACGCAAAATCCAAGCCTTGAAATAGATATGGTGATCTTTATAAACGGACTTCCTATAATCACCATAGAGCTTAAAAATAGCGCGATGAGTGGATACGGGCAAAACGCAAAATACCACGGCATAAATCAATACAAAAAAGATAGAGATCCAAAAGATAGGCTTTTAAATTTCGCTAGATGTTTGGTGCATTTTACTTTTGATACCGATGAAGCATATATGAGCACAAAGCTTGAAAAAGATAAAACTATCTTTTTGCCATTTAATAAAGGCGACAAAAACTCCGCAGGAAATCCGTCAAACCCGAACGGACACAAAACCGCATACATCTGGGAGGAAATTTTCTCAAAAGCCTCTTTGGCGGATATTTTACAGCATTTTGTAAGGCTTGATGGAAAAGATACCGATAAGCTAGAGAGCAGAAATTTATATTTTCCAAGATACCACCAACTAGACGTAGTAAGAAAAATAATAGACGATGTGAGCCAAAATGGTGTCGGTAAAACCTATCTCATACAGCACAGCGCAGGAAGCGGAAAGTCAAATTCTATAACCTGGTGCGCATACAGGCTAATAGAAGCATATTCGGCAAAAGATAGTATGAGTGAGCGTCCGATATTTGATAGTGTCATAGTAGTAACTGATAGAAAGATACTAGATAAACAGCTAAGAGAAAATATAGCAAATTTTAGCGAAGTAAAAAATATCATCGCTCCGGCGTTTAGTTCGGCTGAGCTAAAGTCAAATTTAGAAAATGGCAAAAAGATAATCATCTCAACCATTCAAAAATTTCCATTTATCGTAGAGGGCATAGGCGATCTTAGCGATAAGAAATTTGCCATTATAATCGACGAAGCGCACTCATCTCAAAGCGGAACAGCACATCAAAAGATGAATGAAGCGATGGGCAAAAAAGAATTTGACAATGATATGGACGCGCAAGATATGGTGCTTGAAATAATAAAAAGCAGAAAGTTAAAAAACAACGCTTCGTATTTTGCATTTACAGCCACGCCTAAAAACTCAACGCTTGAAAAATTTGGAACAAAGCAAGATGACGGCAGTTTCGCTCCGTTTCATCTATATTCAATGAAACAAGCGATAGAAGAGGGCTTTATACTAGATGTTTTATCAAACTACACAACGTATAAAAGCTACTATGAGATAGTAAAATCAATAGATGATAATCCATATTTTAGGACCGATAAAGCGCAAAAAAGACTCAGGGGCTTTGTCGAGAAAAACCCATCTACAATAGCTACAAAAACAGAAATAATAATAGATCACTTCATAAACAATGTAGTAAAAACAAACAAACTAAAAGGCAAAGCAAAAGCCATGGTGGTGACAGCTGACATACAAACAGCCATCCTTTATCACAAAGCTATCGTTAAAAAGCTTCACGCAATCGGCGATCCGTTTGGAGCTATCGTCGCATTTTCTGGCAAAAAAGAGCTTGAGGGGATAGAATACACAGAAGATAGCATAAATGGATTTGATTCAAAAGATATAGCCCAAAATTTTGATAGTGATCACTATAGAGTGCTAGTCGTGGCAAATAAATTTTTAACAGGTTTTGATCAACCAAAACTTTGCGCAATGTATGTGGATAAAAAGCTAGATGGCGTTCTTGCTGTGCAGGCTCTTTCGCGCCTAAACCGTGCCGCGCCGAAATATTCTAAGAAAACAGAAGATCTATTTGTGCTTGATTTTTTCAATAAAATCGAAGATATAAAAGCCTCTTTTGATCCGTTTTATACATCAACATCGCTAAAAGAAGAGACAGATATAAATGTTTTGCACGAGCTAAAAGCGGTGCTTGATGATAGCGGAATTTATGAGCGAATTGAAGTAGATGAGTTTTTTGATAGCTATTTTAAAGGCGAAGAGGCGGGGAAATTATTAGCCATGATAGACGTAGTGGCGGATAGATTTAACAATGAGCTTGAAGATGACGATAAAGCTGATTATAAGATAAAAGCAAAGCAGTTTGTAAAAATTTACGCGCAAATGGCATCGATCATGCCTTATGAGATAGTAGAGTGGGAGAAACTATTTTGGTTTTTGAAATTTCTAGTGCGAAAAATGGTCGTAAAAGATAAGGATAAAGATATCATTGACGAGCTTTTAAATGCGGTCGATCTTTCTACATATGGGCTAGAAAGGGTGAGACTTGGCGCAAAAATCGAGCTAGATCCAAGCGAGGCAGAGCTAGATCCGCAAAATCCAAATTTAAGGGGCGCTCACGCCGATGAAGAGAAAAAAGATCCGCTAGATGAGATAATAAAAAATTTTAACGAGAAGTGGTTTAAGGGCTGGGACGCTACACCAGAAGAACAAAGGGCTAAATTTATACACATCATAGATAAAGTAAAAGCGCATAAAGATTTCAAGCAAAACTATGAGAAAAACACAGATGAGATCAACAAAAAACTTGCCATCACAAAGATAATAGACGAAGTGATAAACAACGAAAGAAGAAAAGAGCTTGAGCTTTATAGGCTCTTTGCGACAAATGAGACGTTTAAATTAGGGCTTATGGAGAATATACAAATAGCTTTGAACGCTAGAATTTAAAATATAACGTATTTGTATTATATTTACTATAATATTTAACTTGGCTCTCTTGAACTTAGGCTCACACAAAGGGGCAGTAAGTTGCGATGAGAGATATATTCTTAAAAAGTAACGAGTGTAGTGAAGTTAAAAATAAGCATATAGTCCATTTAGGAATTTCTGAAGCTAAATTTAGAGAAATTCTAAAGTACTTCACAGAGGATATAGAAGCATCTAAGATACCAAATTTAACTAAAATTTCAGAAGCAACCCTATGTAAAATCTTTAGAGAAATAAGAATTCTAATGTCTAAAGAGTGTGAAAGATAAGTAAATTTAGTGGTGAGATTTCCAAGCCCGCCTAGAAGCTTCGCTTTAAAATAGACAAAAGCTACTTTTACTTCGCTTCGCTCGTAACTGCGTCTTGAAAAGCTATGAGCGTAGTGAAGTAGAGCAGAACGGAGCTAAAAGGGTAAGAGGTAAAAGAGGCAGAGGCGCAGCAAATAAAACTCTAGTGTTCGGAATGCTAAAGCGTGACGGTAAGGTCTATACCCAGATAGTTAAAAACTGTTCTAAAAATGAGCTATTGCCGTTACTGAAGGAATTTGGCGAGCTTGATAGCTCTACTATTTATTCAGATTGTTGGAGGGCTTATGACGGATTAGTGGATTACGGAGCTAAAGAGCACTACAGAGTGAAGCACTCTAAAAATGAATTTGCAAATGGTAAAAATCATATAAACGACATAGAAAACTTTTAGCTGCGACTTCGTCTTGCTACTGCTTCCTAAAAGGCCACGAGCGTAGCGAAGTGGAGCAGAAGGGGATACGCTAAACACAGATTATCTAAATTTAAAGGGATAAAGAAAGAAAATTTCTTGCTTTATTTAAAGGAATGTGTTCTGCTTGCAGCTACGAGCGTAGTGAAGTAGAGTTTAGATATAATACTAAAACTACACAGGAAAACTTATATCAGAAACTGTTGAAACTGATAAGAGGTCTTGTAAGTAGCAAGACGTAGTTGCAGCTAAAAATCCACTTAAGTTTAATTGAGCCAAATAAAAATATTTTATCGCAGCCAAGCAATCCAATAGTTTTATTTGCTACCAATAAATTAAGTGGCTATTTTTTAATTATAATGATACTTTTACAATAGATGCAAGGGCTTGCAGTTTATATTTTGTAGGTTTAGATTAACTTTTTTTAGAAGTTTGCAGGATAAAAGCTTTAGGGTAGTTTTAGCCTGAACTATCGTCAGAACCCCCTAAGC
>JBQNAH010000012.1:0-48961 GCA_052170535.1 Campylobacter sp.
ACAACGGAACATTAGGATTATCTTACAAATTCTAATAAAACAGCTTTAATCCCCCTAACAGGGGATTAAAATTTATCTAAAATATGCTACAATCTGGCTTGGTAAAACAAAATTACTAGGAGAAAATGTGAGCGAATTTCGCAAAATTCCACAGATTGATAAGATTGTCAAAAATTCCGCTTTTATCGGTTTACAAACGCATTTGGTTACAAAATTTGCTAGGGCACAAATCGATGATTTAAGATCTAAAATTTCAAATGGCGACAGTTGTCCTAGCGAAGATGAAATCATAAAAAATATCTTAAAAACATACGAAAATTTTAATAAAAAAACCTTGCAAAGTGTCATAAATGCAACTGGTGTGATTTTGCATACAAATCTTGGCAGAAGCGTTATTTCAGATGAAATTTTGCGCCGCGCAAGTAATATTATAACCGGGTATTCAAATTTAGAATACAGCCTTGAAACTGGCTCGCGCTCAAACAGATACGACTATGTTGGATCGCTTGCGGCGGAGCTGTTTGGATTTGAAGATGCTATTGTCGTAAATAACAACGCAAGCGCCGTATTTTTGGTGCTTAACACATTTGCAAGCGGTGGCGAAACAGTAGTTAGTCGTGGAGAGCTAGTTGAAATCGGTGGAAATTTTAGAGTGCCTGAAGTTATGGTAAATTCTGGCACAATTTTAAAAGAGGTTGGAACTACAAATAAAACAAATTTGCAAGATTATGAGAATGCGATCAATGAAAATACGAAAATGCTAGTTAAAATTCATCGCTCGAATTTTGAAATGATTGGATTTACAAAACAGGTTAAAATAGACGAAATTTCAAGGCTTGCAAAGCAAAAAGGTTTGATTGATTATTACGATTTGGGAAGTGGATTTTTTGGCGATTTGCCATTTGGTTTAAGTGATAAAGAAGATAGCTTAAACGTACTTAGTAAAATCGGCGTTAGTTTGGTTAGTTTAAGCGGAGATAAGCTTCTTGGATCAGTTCAGTGCGGCATTATTTTAGGCAAAAAGGAGTTGATAAATAAGCTTAAGAAAAATCAACTTTTGCGAATGTTGCGATTGGATAAGGTTATAATTTCTTTATTAATCCAAAGTTTAAACGCCTATGCAAATGGCGAATTTGAGCTAATTTCAACGCTTAAAATGCTTAAAACCAGTCAGGATGAGTTAAAAAAAATGGCTCAAAAAATAAATATGAGCTTAAAAAATCCGCTCAAAATAGTTCAAACAAGCACTTTTGTAGGCGGTGGAGCTATGCCAAATAAACAAATTCCAAGCATTGCGTTAGTTATTCAAGGAGATGCAAACGTGATGGAGGAGGAATTTAGAAACGAAAACGTAATAGGCAGGATAGAAAACGATAAATTTTTACTTGATTTGCGATCTGTTTTGCAAAAAGATGTAGAAAAACTGATAAAAGTTATCAATAAACTGGATAAAAAATGAACTTAATAATAGGAACGGCAGGACATATAGATCACGGTAAAACCGCGTTAATTAAAGAGTTAAATGGCTTTGAAGGGGATAGATTAGAAGAAGAAAAAAAGCGTGGCATAACAATCGAGCTTAGCTTTTCAAATTTAACCAAAAACGGACAAAATATCGCTTTTATAGACGTGCCAGGTCACGAAAATTTGGTTAAAACGATGATAAGTGGTGCGTATGGATTTGATGCTTGTTTATTCGTCGTAGCGGCAAATGAGGGCTTGATGCCACAAAGTTTGGAGCATTTAGAAATTTTAAATATCCTTAACATAAAATCCATTATCGTAGCGATTACCAAATGCGATTTAGTAAGCCAAGACGAGATAAAACAACGAGAAATACAGATACGAAACGCTATTTCGCAATACAAAAATTTAAATATTTTAAATTTTTTTGAAGTTAGCATAAAGGATAAATTAAGCATTGACGATTTGCGAAATTACCTTTTTACTTTAAATGGCAAAAATACGGATAACGAGGGAATTTTCAGATACTACATAGACAGGGTTTTTAGCCTAAAAGGGGTCGGAAATATCGTAACTGGAACGGTCATAGAAGGAAGCATAAGCAAAAATGAGCGAATTTTTAATTACGATGTTTCAAAAGAAGCACAAATTAGAAGCGTGCAAAGCCACGATAATTTTGTAAATCAAGCCCAAAGTGGCAGTCGTGTGGCTTTAAATTTGACAAATATTGATTTATCGCAGCTAAAAAAAGGGCAATTGCTTAGTAAAAAAGGCTATTTTAGGGGTTTTACGCAAGCTGATTGTTGCGTCGTTTCTCGCAGTTTAGCGCACAATCAAGACGTTACATTTTGCGTTGGAGCAAAAGCTATCGGAGCAAAAGCTACGATTTTAAGTCAAAAAGATGATAGCTTTTTTGTAACATTTAAATTTCAAAATGAAATGTTTTTGAAATTTGACGAACCTTTTGTTTTGATCTCAAATGCGCGCGTAATCGGTGGCGGAAGGGTTTTAAGCCCCGTTATAGAACCGCTTAAAAAGACCGCTAAAATTTCTTTGCTAAATGCACTTTTAAACAAAAAATTTAGCACCGCTTTTGCGATATTAAAAGACAGCCACAAAAATGGCTTTGGCATAATTTCTAGTTATCAAAGATTTGGATTAACTCACGATGAAGCCGTAAAAATAGCCAAAATTTTGCCAAATGTTTATGTTGATGAAAAGGCTTTAAATGTTTATGATTTGCAGGCTGTTTCGCGTATTAAAGCCATTGTGAAATTTATGATAGAAAAGAATCCTTACGCTATGTTTTCGGCTTCAAGTATAGCTTTAAAGACTGTTTGGGCTAGTCAAGATCTTTGTCAAAAGGCACTTGATGAGCTAGAAAATGCGAATTTGATAGCCAAAAGTGATGGAATTTACACAAAAACTGGCGTTGATTTAAACGAACTAAAACAAAAACTGGAAGAGAAAATTTACAGCATAATAAATGAGGCTAATTTGACCCCAGATGCGCCATATAATATTTACGACGAGCTTGAAATAGATAGGATAAGTGGCGATAATGCTTTAAAAAAACTAACTTCTTTAAAACGCGTTGTAAGGCTTGCACATAATCTTTTTGTGTCGCAAAGGGCTTTAAGCGAAGTTGAAGAAAAATTACGAAAAATTATAAAAATAAAAGGTTTTGTTAATGTTTCAAACGCCAAAGATGAGCTAAATTTGAGTAGAAAATATTTAATCGCATATCTTGAATATTTAGATACAAAACCAGACGTTTTTAAAGACGGAAACGATAGAAAGTTAAAAAACGGTTAAATTTTGTTTATAAAAAATTCAGTATAATCACCTAAAATTTTATCAAAAAGGATAGACAATGAAAAAAATAGCTATGGCTTCTTTAATCTGTGCTGGTGCTTTTGCGGCTAGTGATAATCAAATTATCGATTTTTACAAAGGTGTGGTTAGTGATGGCGTAAATGTAAGTATTGCCGAGCGTAAAGCTATAACTGACGGCATAGAGGCTTTTATAGTTAGATTAAGCAATGGTGCAAACAGCCAAAATGAGGTAATCTTTGCGAAAGGTGATTTGCTATTTCCAGATATAATCAACCTAAAAGAGCATAAATCATATCTTGCTGAGATTAAACAACAAATCTTATCAAGCGGAATTTCAAGCATATACAAGAAGGAAGATAAAGCAAATATTATTTCGCTTGGAAGTGATAGTAAAAAGCCTACAATAGTTATGTTTTCAGACCCAGAGTGCCCTTACTGTCGTGCTGAACTTGATAAGATAGAGCTAACGCTAAAAGAAGCAAATGTAAATATTATTTTAACGCCAGTTCACGAAAAATCGTCTTTACAAAAGAGCTTTTTGATATACAAAGATGTAGCAAAATTGACTAGCGATAGCGAAAAAATAAAGACTTTGCGCAAATATTTTGCAGATAATTATAAGGTAGATGATGGTTTGGTAAGCGATAGCGATGTTGAAAAGATAGAAAATTTGCGCAGAAAGTATTTTTCAGCTGGTGTTCGCTCTGTTCCTAGTATTTTAAATTTGTCTGATTTGCAAAAATAAATTTACAATGTTGGTTAGCAAAATGCCTAACCAACAAAAAATATAAAGATATAATTTGATAATAATTATAATAAAATTAAAATATACGCTAAACACTTCTTTAACAAATCTTAACTAAATATATTAATATTTAATTTTTAATACTTTAATCATAAATATATGATAAATTCAAAATGTAATATTTTAAAATCTTGTATTTTTGCATTTTCCGATTACATCGGGTTTTGCAGAATTTATAAATGTGCGAGAATTTTAAAAATATGCTAAAATTTCTCTAAAATTTTAACTTTTTAGAGGGAAAAGGAGAAAAAATGGAGAAGTCAAGACGGGATTTCTTACGAAAATCTCTTAAAATCGGAGCTGTTGGCGGAACAGTTATAGCTACATCTGCCTTAGCGAAGATGACAAGTGATGATTTACCAGCCGATGAACAAAACGTCGTAGTTGGCAAGTCAAAGAAAAAAGAGGTGCTTTATAACAAAAGCCAAGAATGGGCATACTACTACAAAATCGCCTATTAAAGGAGCTTAAAATGAGTGATGCACGCATAGGAAGACGTTCGTTTTTAAAGCTTGCCGCGCTTGGTGCTGGTAGCACGATGGCGTTTGGTGAAAACGAAACTGTTAAAAAATCGACAACCCAAGGCGTAAAAATGCCTTATGAGGGGTCAAAAAAGGTTAGAACGATCTGTTCTATTTGTTCTGCTGGCTGTGGTATCGAAGCTGAGGTAAAAGATGGTGTTTGGGTTCGTCAAGATATGGCGATGTTTCATCCGATCTCGCAAGGAAGCCATTGCTCTAAGGGAATTGATCAAATTGATTTAACAAAAAGCAAACAAAGAATCAAATTTCCTATGAAAAAAGTAAATGGGAAATGGGAAAGAATTAGCTGGGAGCAAGCCGTAAATGAAATCGGCGATAAAATGTTGCAAATTCGCAAAGAAGACGGTCCAGATAGTGCTGTTTTCTTAGGTTCAGCTAAATTTAACAACGAACAGGCGTATTATTTCCGTAAATTTGTAGCTTTTTGGGGCACAAACAGTAACGATCACGTAGCACGAATTTGACATAGCGCAACAGTCGCCGGTGTGGCGAATACTTGGGGTTATGGCGCGATGACAAACCACTTTGGGGATATGGCGGCAAATTCAAAAGCTATTTTTTGTATAGGTGCGAATTCAGCTGTTGCAAATCCAGTTGGCGGTATGAAACATATGTTGCAAGCCAAAGATAGGGTAAATGCTAAGTTAATTGTAGCTGATCCAAATTTCACAAAAACAGCTGCTCACGCCGATCTTTATTTGCGTCATCGTTCTGGAACTGATGTCGCACTTGTTTATGGACTTATTCACATCATACTTAAAAACGGTTGGGAAGATAAGGAATTTTTAGAGCATAGATCTTACGGTATAGAAGAGGTTAGAAAAGAGGCCGAGCATTGGACGCCTGAGCTTACGGCCGATGTTACTGGTGTACCAGTAGAAAAGCTAGAACAAGCTGCTTACATAATGGCTCATAACAAGCCAGGAACGGTTATATGGGCTCTTGGTATCACTCAGCACTCCGTAGGAACGTCAAATACGAGAATTTTGCCGATATTTCAGTTGATTTTGGGCAATATGGGCAAGCCAGGTGGGGGTTGTAACATTATCCGCGGACACGACAATGTTCAAGGCTCAACAGATATGGGAAATTTATCCGATACGCTTCCTATGTATTATGGATTAACAGATGCGTCTTGGAAATACTACTGTAAAGGCTGGGGCGTCGATTTTGATGAATTTGTAAAACGCTTTGCAACATCGGTTAAAGAGCCTAAACAAGGTGGAAAGCCGGTAAAAAACACAGCGTTTGAAGAGTATTATTATCACGATGCTAAAAATCCAGAAGATAGAAATTGGAGAAACGAAAAAGGCTGGTCGCTTTCAAAATGGTGGCAAGGCGTTTTAAAAGAGGAAAAGACATTTTCAAGCGGAAATGTGCGTGTTCTTTGGGTTCAAGGAACGGGTATAACTTCTATGGCTCACCTTGCTAAAATTCAACAAGCTATCGACAAACTAGATTTGCTAGTTGTTGCCGAACCTTTTGTAAATGAAGTAGCTATTTTGTCTGATAGAAAGGACGGAATTTATGTATTGCCAGTAGCTACCGCGTTTGAAAACGAAGGACACATAAGCTCAACTAACCGATCCGGACAATGGAGAACAAAGGTTGTTGAACCACTTTATGAGAGTAAAGCTGACCATGAAGTTATGTTTTTATTTGCTAAAAAATGGGGCTTTTACGACGAATACGTAAAAGGCATGAAAATGAAAGTGGTTAATCACGAGCTAAAACAGGTAAAAGATGACTTTATTTGGCCTGATGATGCAACCAATGAAATTGCTCGTATAGGCAAATCTATCGGCTATACTGGTAGAACGGCTGAAATGTTTAGAAGACATCAGGCTAATTGGCAAAATTTCGACCCTGATACACTCATTGGAATTGGAGGCGACGTTAAGGGCGAATACTACGGCAAACCTTGGCCTGCTTGGGACGAACAGCACCCTGGCACACCGATACTTTACGATATGAGTAAGCCTTATGCTGAGGGTGGTTGCGGTTTTAGAAACCGTTTCGGTTTAGAGCATAATGGGGTTAGTCAGCTAGCTAGCGAGGATACAACTTTGGCCGGCTCTAAAATCAAAGGTGGATACCCACAAATAACAAAAGAAAATATCGAAAAGGTTTTGGGTATAACCCTAACTGACGAAGAGAAGAATTTGATAGGTAACACTTGGACAACTGATCATAGCGGTATTATTTTGGAAAAATGTCGCGAAAAGGGCGTTGTGCCTTACGGAAACGCAAGGGCTAGAATGATAGTTTGGGAATTCTTAGATCCTATCCCTAAACATCGCGAGCCAGTTCACTCTCCGCGTTGGGATTTGGTTCAGAAATTTCCGACTTTTGACGATCAACCAAGAAATTTCCGCGTTGAGAGCAAATTTAAGTCTGAGCAACAAGCGAAAGATTGGAGTAAGGAATTTCCTATCGTGTTTAGCACATTGCGTTTAGTAAATTTAAGTGGTGCTGGTATGATAGAGCGAACGAGCAAATATTTATCGGCTATTACGCCTGAAATGTTCGCCAATGTCAATCCAGAACTTGCCTTAAAATACGGCATTCAAGATAGGGATATGATGTGGATTCACTCTCCACAAGGCACTAAAATAAAAGTTCGCTGCTATCACAGTCAAATGGTAACGCCAGATAGAATTTGTATGCCGTATAACTTTGCTGGAGTTATGCAAGGCGTAAGTTTAGAAGATCGTTATCCTGAGGGCACTAAGCCTTACGTGATCGGCGAAAGCTTTAACACCGTAACAAACTATGGCTTTGATCCAGTAACACAAATTTCTGAATTTAACGCCGGTCTTTGCAGGATAGAAAAAGCTGATGGAGAGGGCTTTAAAACCTTCTTCCACGAATACGGCGAAAACAGAGTTTGAGGAGTAAGATATGGCAAGAATGAAATTTTTCGTAGATGATGACAGATGTATAAGTTGTTTTGGTTGTCAAGTTGCTTGCTCTTCGGCTCACGAGCTTCCAGTCGGACTTTATCGCCGTAAAGTAATCACGCTTTTTGACGGCGTGGAGGGCAAAGAAGTATCGACCACGATCGCTTGCCAGCACTGCACCGATGCGCCTTGCGAGCAAGTTTGTCCGGTGGATTGCTTTTACATTAGAGCCGATGGTATCGTGCTTCACGATAAAAACAAATGTATTGGTTGCGGATATTGTTTATACGCTTGTCCTTTTGGTGCACCGCAGTTTCCAAGAGATGGAGCATTTGGTATAAAAGGTGCTATGGATAAATGCACGATGTGTGCCGGAGGTCCAGAAGAGACAAATTCTCACAAAGAGCTTCATATGTATGGACAAAACCGTATTTCTGAGGGTAAAGTGCCTATGTGTGCGGCTATTTGTGCTACAAATGCGCTTTTAGTCGGCGACGCTGCTGAGGTATCAAATGTATATCGCAAACGCGTTATGCTTAGAAACGCAACCGCTAGATAACATAACGGGAGAAATTTTCTCCCGTTATTTATTTTGCTTGTTGTAGATAATAATTATCCCTATAAATCTTAATTAACCATACAAAAATATCCAAAAAATTATGATATTTTTATCTTTTTTAAAGCTGACGAAGTATAGAATAATGATAAAAGTTTTCATAAAGGTTTTTAAAAAAGATGAAGGGTTTGGTTAAGATTTTTTTAGTTTTTGCTATTCCGTTTGTTATAAACGCTGCTGATATTGACTATTCAAATACAATTCAAAATATTAAAGATGCCTTTGTAAATATTACGAATTTATATGAAGAAGGCTTGGCAAATAACGACGAAGCAAAAATAAACGAAGCAAAAAGTGCGACACAAAATGCGTATTTTCAGCATTTTGAAAATGTGGAAGCTGGCATAAGGATAAATTTAGGACAGAAAAAAGCCTATGCTATGGAGTCGAAATTTGGCAAAATACGCAAAGCTATTGTGGCTAGAAAGTCGATTAGCGAAATACAAGCCATAATGGACGAATTAAATAAAGAGATGGACGAAGCGTTGCCTATCATCACGGACGGACATAAATTACAAGGCGAATATTCAAATCCAGACGCTCAAGCCCAAGCAGGTGCTGAGCCGATACAAAATGAACAAGATAAACAAGTAAGCATTGAGCCACATTGGCAAGTTGTTTATAATGATATAAAATCAAATTTACAAAATGCTATCGATAAATATCAAAGTGGCGATAAAGAAGGCTCGAAAGCAAGCGTCAATAAGGTAAAATTCGAACTTTATCGCAACACCAAACTAGAAGAAGCTGTTAGAAGATTTATCGAAGGCGGGCAAGAAATAGATGGAAATTTGCAACGCCGTATGAGCTCGGCGATAATAGCTATAAATAACGGCGTTAGTGAAGATTCTTTAAAGGCAAATTTAGAAGAACTTGATGATTTTATATATGCAAATATAGCTAAATTACCGATTGATTCTGGCAAACTTGCCGAAAATGTTGTTATACAAGAAGCTAGTGATGAAACTATGGCTGATTATAGCACCGTTGTTAAAAATATAAATGAAAAAATTCAAGCAGCCATTCAGACATACGTCAAAAACGATATTCAAACAGCTATGAGCAATGCGCAGGATATATATTTTGACGAGTTTGAAGGAAGCGGTATGGAAAATAAAATCGGCGCTATTGATGTCAGTTTGAAAACGGAGATTGAAAGAAATTTTGGCGAAATTGTAGCCTTGATGAAATCTGGTGCCAATGAAACAAAACTTCAATCACAAGCAAAAGAGCTTCAAGACAATCTTGAAATAGCACTACAAAAAAGCATAAATTCATCATCGCCAAATTCGCTTTTATTTTTTGCATTTACGATTATTTTAAGAGAAGGCTTTGAAGCACTCATTATCGTAGCCGCTGTTGTTGCGTATCTGATAAAAACCGGCAATGAAAATCGTATGAATATCGTTTATAGCTCGCTTGGCGTGGCTGTTTTGCTTAGTTTTGTGATGGCCTGGGTGATGAATTTGCTCTTTGAAAACGCTGGACAATATCGCGAAGTGATGGAAGGAGCGGTTATGCTCGTCGCCGTTTCGTTGCTATTTTACGTCGGATTTTGGCTGTTATCAAATGCTGGGGCGAAAAAATGGAACGAATATATCAAATCAAACGTTAGTCAATCACTATCAAATGGTTCAGCGCGTGCGCTTTGGTGGACGGTATTTTTGGCTGTTTTTAGAGAGGGAGCTGAAACGGTACTTTTCTATCAGGCGCTATTTTTTGACGCAAAAGATGCGCAAGGATACTCGATGATAGGAATTGGTTTTTTAGCTGGTTTGATAATACTTCTCATAGTTTATTTTGTGTTTAAGAAATTTTCTATAAAAATTCCGATTCGTCCATTTTTTATCACAACATCGGCGATTATTTTTTATATGTCGATAGTATTTGTTGGAAAAGGTCTTATGGAATTTGTAGAGGGTAAAATTTTCATTCCAACCAAAATAGACGGTTTTCCGACGATTGAACTATTTGGAATTTATCCGTATTACGAGAGTTTAATCCCTCAAAGTATTATGATAATTGCTTTAATAGTCGGTGTGCTGATAATGAAAAAGAAGCAGTTAAATTAGACAAATTTCGCCCTAGCTATTTAGGGCGACAACCTATCTAAGAATTTTTAAAATTTTTAGATAGGTTGTTAAACCAAAAATTTTAAGGAGAGAACATGAAAAGTATGTTTGTAAAATCAGCAGTTGCTTTAAGTTTAGCTGCAAGTGTCGCTATGGCTGGAGAATTTCCAATAGGTGATCCCGTTGAAGCAAACGGTATGGAGATTGCCGCTGTTTATCTTCAACCAATCGATATGGAACCAAAGGGTATTGATCTAGCTCCAAGCAAGGCTGATATTCACCTAGAAGCTGATATTAAAGCTATCGAGGGAAATAAAAACGGCTTTGGTGCTGGCGAGTGGATACCTTATCTAAAAATCGCTTACGAGCTAAAAAATTTAGATAACGGCAAAATGAAAAAAGGAACATTTATGCCAATGGTAGCTAGCGATGGTCCTCACTACGGTGCTAACATAAAAATGGATACAGGTGTAGGCAACTATGAAGTCAAATTTATGATCCAAAGTCCAGAAGCTAACGGATTTGGTCGCCACGCTGATAAAGAAACAGGCGTTGGTAAATGGTTTGAACCGTTTGTTGCAACTTACAAATTCCAATACACAGGCGCGCCAGCTAAATAATTTTAAAGCCGGAGAAATCCGGCTAAATTTCATTAAGGTCTTGAATGTCTATTTACTTTACTCAAGTTATCTCAGCCCTTTTAGGATTTGCATTTTTAGGGGCGTTAAATCACAATTTTAAAAATTTAAAACTTATATTTTTGCCATCTGTTTTTGGTATAATAATCGGTATCATTATCTTTAATCTAACTAGATTAGCTCTCTTAGATAATAGTGCAAAACTCGTATTTGACGCTATTGTAACTTGTTTTTTATTTTTATCCTTTATTTTTGCTTTTATAAAATTTGATCTGGCAAAGATTTTTATATTTTTTATTTTAGCTATTGGTTTTGGTTTTAATTATTCGCATATCAGCTCAAACTTTCCGCTTTTTACCGGCGAATTATTAGATACGCAGTCTGTAATAAGCTTATTTTTGATGATTTTTGCTTTTTCACTTTTGATTTTTTTGTTTTTCGTAATTTCAAATTTTAAAAATAATTTATGTAAATATACAATTTTATTATTTCAAATTATAATATATGTTGTTTTGATTATTCAAATTCTCTCTTCAACCGTATTAGAATTTATGCGCGCAGGGTATTTAAAAACCGATCCAGTAACGCTTTCTCTTGTGGCAAAAGGGATTTATTATGCGACGTTTTCGCAGTATCTATTTATGGCGCTCGTCATTTTGTTAGCCGTGTTAAATTTCTTAAAACGCCCAAATAAGCTAAGCAAATCCGAGGTCGGATCAAATTTATTCAGGTTTAATAAAGCCATACGTTGGCGTATGGCAAATCAAAGCAAAAATGCCATTTTTATAGCCACAATTATGCTTATTTTTGGGCTTTATTACGATCTTTATGCATCTCGTCCGCCTGAAATTTCAACTCCGCAAATGCTTGAGCCAAAAAATGGCAAATTCACATTTGACGCCACACTTTTAAACGATAACGATTTGCATAGATACGCTTATATATCAGACGAAGGCAAAGAGATAAGATTTTTTATAATCAATCGCTTCGCGGACAGAATTTCTCCGACTGTCGTTTTTGACGCTTGCGCTATATGTGGCGATATGGGCTATATCAAAAAAGGCAACGATTTAATTTGCATTTCGTGTAATGTCAGAATTTTCCTACCAAGTGTCGGCAAAGAAGGCGGTTGCAATCCGATACCGATGAAATACGAATTTGACGGTAAAAATATAACCGTTGAGCTTAAAGAGCTGTTAAAAGGGATTAATTATTTTTCAAAAATCGTAGAAAAAATGGTGCCAGATCCGGTAAGTCGCAAAATGGTAAGCAATCAAAATTCAAAATCGTATCTGTATTTTAACAAACTTTACTTTTTTGAAAACGAAAATACGCAGGCTGAATTTGAAGCAAATCCCGAAAAATACGTAGATGAAAACGGAACACTAAAATGACAAATATCCAACTAAAATTTATAAAAAGCTCCATAACTGGTAGCCGAATTCAAAAAATTATGGCGTTTGTTACGGTTATGCTTGCGACTGCGCTTATAGCTTGTATGCTAAATATCACGCTTAAAATAGGCGATCAAATAGCAAACGAGCTAAGAGGATACGGCTCAAATATCGTTGTTTTGCCAAAAGGCGAGAGCTTGGCTATTGAGATAGAGGGTAAAAATTTCATACCGCTAAAATCGCAAAATTTCTTAAACGAAAGCGACTTGCATAAGGTAAAAGAGATATTTTGGAGAAACAACATAACAGCTTTTGCGCCATTTTTGTATGGCGAAGTAAGCGATGAAAATTCAAGAAAATTCCAAATCGTCGGCACGTGGTTTGACAAGCCAGCTGGCGTGGCTGATGAGCCTGAGTTTAAAACGGGCGTAAAAAGTCTGTACGGATTTTGGGGAATTGATGGCAAATGGGCTAGTGATGAGAATTTGCACGAAGTTTTGATGGGTGAAAATTTAGCAACCGCAAACGGAATAAAAGTTGGCGACACTTTAATGCTAAATGAAAAATTTCAAGTTAAAATCGTAGGAATCGTAAAAGGTGCGAGCGATGAAAGCCACAAAATCATAGCACCCATTAAGTTGGTTCAGATGATTTTAGGCAAACCAAATCTTTATTCTAAAGCCGAAATTTCAGCCATTACCATACCTGAAAATGACTTGTCTGTCAAAGCTAGACGAAATTTAGACTCGCTTGATGCTGAACAATACGATATGTGGTATTGCTCAGCTTACGTTAGCTCTATAGCCTATCAAATCGAAGAAGGCTACGCCGAAGTATCGGCAAAGGCGGTAATGCAAGTAAGCGATTCAGAGAGTAATATCGTAAAAAAAATTCAAAGCCTAATGGGGATAGTTAGTATCATAGCCTTAATCGTTTCTTCTATTGGGATAACGTCTTTAATGACAAGCGAAATTTATAGACGAAAAAAGGAGATTGGTTTGTTAAAAGCCATTGGCGCAAGCAACTTTGAAATTTACATGCTTTTTGCTGGCGAAAGTTTGATCGTGGCATTTTTTGCTGGCATAATCGGAGCGATTTTTGGATACGCTTTAAGCTACGTAATAGCTTACGGCATTTTTGGTTATGGTATAAGCATAGCGTGGATAATGCTTCCTTTAAGCATAGCTTTTGCGCTATTAATTTCGATTGTCGGCTCGATAATTCCGATGAAAAATTTAGTCAAACTTTTACCAGCTGAGGTATTATATGACCGCAAATAATAACTTTTTTATAAATTTGATTTTCAAAAGTCTTCGATTTGGTTTTTCAAGAGTTGGCGTTATCTTGGTTTCGATTATGCTAGGCTCTTGTGTAACGGCCGCGTTTGTTAATGTTTATCTCGATATTGATTCAAAAGTAACCAAAGAGCTTAAAAGCTATGGTGCAAATATGGTTTTCGCTCCTTTTAGGCAGGATACAGATACGTTAGACGAAGCGGCATTTCTTGATAAAATTTCAAAAATACCAAGCGATAAACTTGTTGCAAAAAGCGGCTATTTGTTTGTTCAAGTTAGTATCGGCACGACCAATACGATAGCGATGGGAATGAATTTTGGCGATATAAACAAGCAAAATCGCTATAAAATAAAGCCTTTCTTAGACATTAAAAAAGGACAGCCCATAACGTTTGAATTAGATGACAGAAGCGCGCTAATAGGCACGGACTTGGCTAAAAAAAGTGGCTTTAAGGTCGGAGATGAAATAGAAGTTAGATTAATCGGTCAAAATTCAAGCAAAAAACTTAAAATAAAGGGTGAAGTTCAAGACGGCGATAAAGAAGATTCTTTGCTTATTGTTTCGCTTTCTTTAGCACAACAAATAGCAAATTTACCGGGCAAAATTAATTACGCCGAAGCCGTTGTAAGCGAAAAATTTGATTATATTTCAAATTTAAGCAAGGAACTTAGCGATAGCGAATTTGCCGTAAGACCAGTTGCAAAGGTTTCAAAATCCGAGGGCGTAATACTTGAGAAAATCAAACTTCTAATGGCTTTGGTTAGTTTTGTGATTTTACTAATCACTTCAATGTGCGTAAATACCACGCTTTCGGCGATTTTGCTTTCCAGATCTCGCGAGATAGCGCTTATTAGAGCACTTGGAGCAAGCCCTAGAAACGTCTTAAATTTATTCGGTGTCGAAACATTTATAACCGCGCTTTTTGCGGCATTTATTGGATCGCTTTTGGGATTTTTATTAGCTCAAATTTTAGGCTTTAGTATATTTGATTCAAGTATTGATTTTAGATTTTTAAGCATACCAACAGCGATGATTATATCTTTGATTTTTGCCGCTATTGCGGCATTTTATCCGATAAAACACGCTTTAGATAACAAAATGGCTGATATTTTAAGGGGAGAATAATGGATTTTGCAATTAGATTAAATAATATTACGAAAAATTTTGGCGAAGTTAAAGCGCTTGAAGATATTACATTTGACGTTAAAATCGGCGAATGGGTTAGCGTGATGGGACCTAGCGGAAGTGGTAAATCAACGCTAGTTAATATTTTATCGCTGATGGACGAGCCAACGGGTGGAAAATATCTTTTAGGCACAGATGATGCTAGCAGACTTAGCGATGAAGATACGCTAAAATTTAGACGCGAAAAGATCGGACTTATTTTTCAACAATTTCATTTAATTCCATACTTAAATTGCGTTGAAAACGTTATGATTTCGCAGTATTATCACAGTTGCGTTGATGAAGAAGATGCTAAAAAGGTTCTTGAACGCGTCGGTTTAGGACACCGTTTAACCCACCGTCCAAGTCAATTAAGCGGTGGCGAGCAACAACGCCTTTGTATCGCGCGAGCGCTTATCAATAATCCAGATATTTTGATAGCCGATGAGCCCACTGGAAATTTAGACGAAGCCAATGAGCGAGTTATCTTAAATTTGTTTAAAGAGCTAAGAAAAGAAGGTAAAACCATACTTCTAATCACTCATAATCCGCAATTAGGACAATTTGGCGACAAAATAGTTTATCTAAGGCACGGAAAATTAGAAAATATTCATTTAGTAAGCGACGCCGAGCGAATCGAAGCGGACAGACAACTAGCAAATAAGGTAAATAAATGAGAAAATTTTACATATTTTTGGGATTATTTTTTCTATTTGGTTGCGGAAATGATGGTTTTAACCGCCATCATATCAGCCTAAATGAGCCAAATGGGGTTGATACACAATACTTCACCGATGGTAGGCGACTTAAAATGAGCGATGAAAAGCCTTATATGCTGTTTTTCTTTGGGACATCTTGTGGGGCTTGTGTAGCACAAGCCCCTATCGTAAATGATCTTTATTCTCAATTTAAAGACAAATTTAGCATTTATGGAATTTTCGGTCCAAGTCTTGGTTTTGATAAAGATTTGCAAATAATAAAAGAGCATAAGATCGATTACAACGTCATTAGTGATAAAATTTCCGTCGATTATTTTTCAAAAGCAGTTGGTGGAGTTATGGGTGTGCCGGCAATTTTTGTTTTTGACAAAGATGGTAATCTTAAAAAACGCTTTATCGGACTTACTCCAAAGGGTGCGTTAGAAAACGAGATAAGAATGCTTTTATAAATTCGAGCTAAATGTGGTTAAAATGCAAATAAAAACTCTCCATATTGTCTGTGTGATTTTGCTTTTTTGTGGCTGTTCGAGCGTGCAGCCTATACCTAATTTTTCGGTTAGTACTTCTCAGCCGATTTTTATAACAAATTTCAAAAATTCAGACACAAATGCTATGCAAAAAAGCGTTTATATATTTTTTAAAAATTCATCAGGCTATCAAAATAACTTAGAAAATGCGACTAGAAATAAAATTTCAACGCTTGGCTTCGTGCAAAATTCAGACATTTCAAAAGCTGATATAGTGATTTTGGGCGATTTTATGAGTCTAGAAAGATTTGAATATAAAGCAAGGCGTGAGCCTAGAATTTTTATGGATATGGGGTATGGCTGGGGTAGTCGTGGTTGGAGAAGTCGCAGCTTTGGGCTTGGTATGATGCTTTCAAATCCATTTTTTGAAGATGATTGGGATTATCAAACTGATTATTATATATACAAAGCCATTGTAAGCGTTATGATACGCGCAAATGGAGACGAGCAGCGGGCTAATATCGAGATAAAAAGTGGTGCAAATTTATACTCGGTAAGCCGTATTTTGCCGTTTATAGAAGAGAAGGTGGCTAATCAAATTTTAAACTTTTTTTATTAGTATTTTTGGCTAGATTTGTAAAAATTTGGTCTTTTGGCACTTATAAACATAAATTTTAATTATATTTTGCATAGATTTGGTATTTTTGTAGTTAAAATTTTGCTTATATTTACTTTTTGTTGTGCTAATAAATTAGAGCTTTGTAGCCAAATTTAACCTATTGTGCCCTATAAATAAGTTAGCCCACATTTGTTTCAATACGTCCTAAGCGTGTTTTTAATCTATTTATTTTTATTTGCTGGTTTGCAAATGGATCCTCTAACTCTCTCACGCTCGTTTTTACGCCTTTATTTTCGATTTGATTAAGGCGCAAATTTAAAATCAATTATTTGATTTAACGTTTATAATGTGCCTTTTATTTCGCTAACATCAGAGCGCAAATCATCTATTTTTTCTTTAATATCTTTATCTATTTTTATCCTTTTTGTTTGTTTTGAGCTGTTCGGTAACTCCGAACAGTTGCGCTAAATTTGCCAACTTACAGCAAGCACGTTTTAAACTTCGCTTTGTGGCGTTTTGTATAAAATCGCCCTAGCTTTGCTTTTGTGCCTAACATCTTGTGCCACCCATGTTGCTTCCCTTTACGCGATATACTCACAAGAAAGCGCCTACGCCTTGCAGTCGGCGTTTTAAACTTCGTTTGCGCGTCATTTGTGGCTTCGCTCCTTTTGTCCCATCATTCGCATCGTTTTACGATATGCTCACTCACTCAGTCGCGCACGCACAGCAAGCAGTTGCTGTGCTAAACTTCGTTTGCGCGTCTTCGCCACCCATTTTCATAAATGCTTAGATGTGGATTTTTGGCTATTAATTTGCCATAATGCTCCATCTCAGCCCTGTCAAACTCGGCGTCAAATTTGCTCTCATCATAGCTATTTAACGCCTTAATTGTTGCTTCGCCGACTACCCCATCAGCATTTACGCCCACTATTTTTTGAGCCATTTTTACAGCCACGCTTAATCCAGCATTGACCGCAAATATGAAAATTTCATCAGCGATTTTTTGGCTTTTTATCTCATCGCCTTTGATTTTATCCCAAAAGTTTTGCTCGTAAAAAATCTTTGTTTTTTGTTTTAAATCTTCATCTTTAAATAAAATTTCAGAAGATTTTTTAATATCGTTAGTTTGATTTAGGATTTGCTTTATTTTTTCCCAGCCCTGCCAATTTGGGTGAGCTTTTTCGTAAATTCCCATCCATGTAAGTCCGCTTTCTGTTTTGTTATGATGAAGAGCATTTAAAGCACCGCTAAATTCTAAATTTAGCATTTTTTCATAAGACTTAGTAAAATCTGCCATTTGTGTTTTAAAGAAGTTAGTGTATAATTGTCTTAGGGGTTAAGCCGGAGGCGGCAACCTCTGGCTTAAATTTCACCCCCAGAAGGGAGGTGAGCTTTATGCTAAATAAAATCTTGATAGTAATTATACTACTTTGTATTTTAGTAGTCAAGGCTTACTAAAACCAGCCCCTTTTTGGGGCTGTCAAGATTTTCGCCCTTTGGCAATCTAACTTTCTTTTCCTAAATTTAATACTTAAAGAATTGATAAAAATCAAGGATTATTAAAAGATATTTTTATATAATTATGATATGAAAAATCATAATTATAAAGGAGTTTGAATGAAATTAGCAATAAGTTTAGCCACGCTTACGACAATACTGCTTGCAAACGGCGCAAATCCAGACACAATCAAACCGATCAAGGATTTTACCCCGCCACCGCCTTATACGCCAAATATAGCTCAAAGCGCATTTCCTGAAAATCAATTCGATCTTACGCCAAGAGATGATTATTTTTTCGTAACGGATTTGCTTGATGATTCGATGGATAAATTTCACATTTCTGGCGGATTTTACGGTAAAACTTTTTACAGCTCGGAGCTATTTAAATATCGCGGAGCAAATTTTTACACCATCTTAAATACGAATTTTTCAAAAGGCAACCGCTATAAAGATGGTGGTGGAAAAGAGTATGATTATGGTTATTCTAGGCAAGGACAAAGTGCAATTGTTGGTTTTGTGCCAAACGATATGAGCGAATTTCGCTTCACTTTTCTGCACGATAATATTGATGATGATAAGCAGCCTCAACACGTTATGGATTCGTTTAAAACACAACGTTATATTGGCAAATTTAATGCTAGAATAGGCGCAGAAGATCTGTCAAATACGCTAAATTTTGAGTTAATGTTGCGAGATATTAATAGGATTGCGGATAATTATCATTTGCGAAATTCTGTTTCTATGGCAAAAGTTGAACTTGACAGAAAAATTTTTGATGCGGAGTTAAAATACGATGCCGATTTTAGCTCGTTTCATAATCTAGCTGGGGTAAAATTTAGCAAAGATAGCCAAACTGGAAAAAGATACGTCAAAACGCCAAACGGTTGGCAAATGAACGGTTATAGATTTGCTGGTGTTGATGTGAAAAATATTAGGTTTTTTGACACGTTAAGCTACAAATTTAATGAGTTTAATAAGCTTAGTTTGGCTTTAAATTTTGACAAAAACAGTGCAAGTTTAGACAAAGCTTCGTCTTCATATTTTGTCCCAGGCAACCTTGCGGCTATGCGAAATAATATAAACAGCGCAAAAAATTTAATCAAATCTATATACGCAAAAGAGCTAAATGGCGATATTACGCATAACAGCTTTAGCGGTTCGCTAAGATACGATTTTGCACCAAATGAATTTGATAATTATTACCTTGCAATCGAAAGCATAAAGCGCATAGGAAATAATATGGAGCGCTTTAACTCGCTTTACGGTGCTGGAAATGACGGCTGGGTAAGCAATCCGTTTTTAAAACCAGAGCGACATAACCGCTTAAATTTAGGCTTTATGTATAAGAGCGAATTTTACAAAGAATATATGAGCTCGAAACAAAATCGCGACAGTTTTAAGATCGGGGCGGAATTTATTGCCGATGAAGTTGATGATTTGATTATTTACGATCGCAGACATTTGCCTTACGCTAACGTGGATAAAAAAAATATTATGCTACGAAATGCCGTTATAACGCGCAATGTCGATGCTAGAATTTATAGTGCAAATTTAAAGACTGATTATAATTTTGCTAAAAATTTTGGCGTAAAAGCGGCATTTTATTACACATACGGACAAAATAAGACAGATGGTAGACCGCTTTATCAAATTCGTCCGTTTGAAGCAAATTTAGCACTTGACTATAAGGATTACGCAAGTTTTGGAAGCTTCAATCTAGGCACTGCTATGCGATACGTCGCCAAACAAAACAGGGGTGATTTTGATGAAGAAAAGGGTTTTGGTATAGATAAAAAATATGCAAAAGCTTTTTCAACAATGGATATTTACGGCGGATTTGAGTTTAAAAACAGCTGGGGCGTAAGGCTTGGAGTGGCAAATTTATTTGATAAGGACTATGCGGAATTTTTAAGCGCAAACCACGTAGCAGCGCTAAGTCCAAAAGAAGTTCACGCTCCTGGCAGAACGTTTTTTATGAGTTTTCACAGCAGTTTTTAAGCGCATAATATAAATCAATATTTTTGTAATAAAATTTAGATAAGATTTAAGAAAGGATCGAAAATGTTTAGTAGAAGAAATTTTTTAGGTTTGGGTGCTGTGCTTGGTGCGACGGCTTTTGCTCCTAATTTGTTTGCAAAACAAAATTTCACGATGTGGGGCGCGCCTGCACTTCCTAGCGTTATAATGGCGGTTGCATCGCTTCAAGGACAAATAGCTAAAACTTACGATACAGAGCTTAGAATTTGGCGAACGCCAGATCAACTTCGCGCAGGAGTGGCTAGCAAAGAGCTGAAAGTAACTATGTCGCCTAGTAATGTAGCTGCAAATTTAAGAGCGCAAGGAATGAATTTTGGTATGCTAAATATCCTAACGCAAGGGATAAACTACGCAATGGTAAAGGACGAAAATATCAAGGAATTTGAGGATTTGGTCGGTAAAAAAATAATTATGCCGTTTAAAAACGATATGCCAGATCTCGTCCTTCGCGCACTTTGCAAAAAGCGTGGAGTAGATGCTTCAAAACTTGACATAACTTACGTTCAAACTCCTCCAGAAGCTGTTGGACTGTTTTTGCAAAAGGATTTTGACGTCCTTATCGTGCCTCAACCGCTTTCGCAAGCAGCTATTTTGCGCGGTAAAAAAGCTGGCATAGCTGTGCATTACAGCTTTGATTTTTCTAAAATTTGGGGTGAAAGCTTTAATACTAAACCGTATCTTCCGCAAGCTGGAATAATAGTAGATGTGGATTATTACAACGCAAACAAAGAGCTTTTTGAAATTTTACACACTGATTTGCAAGATGCGTTAAAATGGATACTTGAAAACAAACAAAGCGCGGCAAAAATAGGAGCTCAGTATTTGCCTGCACCAGAGCCAGCACTAGCAGGAGCGTTTGAGAGATCAAATTTAACCGTTACGAAAGCAAGCGATTTGCAAGATGAGATAATGGCGTTTTTTGAAACGATTTTTGAATTTAACCCAAAACTTTTGGGCGGAAAAATGCCAGATAAAAGCATATTTTTATGATATTAATCGATAATGTAAAAAAAACAAGAAGCTTAACTTTTAAAATTTTGGATTATTTTTGGGGAGGCTTTTGCGGACTCTCCACTATTTTTTTAGCCATAGCTCTTTGGCAAATAAGTAGTGAAATTTTTGGCGAATTTTTATTTCCAGCGCCAAAAGCCGTTTTTATAAAATCATACGAGCTATTGATTGATTATGAAAACAGTCAAATCGGAATTACGCTTTTTAGATCGCTCGTTGGCATAGGCGTAGCATGTTTTATCGGAATTTTACTAGGATTAATTGCAGGTTCATATAAAAGTTTTGCTTCGTTTTTAAAACCAATCGTTACAATTTTGCTTTCTATGCCGCCAATTATTTGGGTTGTTATGGCTATATTTTGGTTTGGATTTGGTGATGCTAGCACGATTTTTACGATAATCATAACCGTCATACCGCTGACGTTTTCTAGCTCCATGATTGCGATGATGAGTGTTAGCGAAGAGTTAAAAGAGATGTTTGATGTGTATCATTTGAGCCTTTATAAAAAAATTCGTCATCTTTATGTGCCGCATTTAACAAGCCACGTGATAAGTGCGATTAGTGTGGCTATCGCAATGGGGATAAAAATCGTCATAATGGCGGAGCTCCTTGGAGCAAATGAAGGAATGGGTGCAAAAATAGCAAATGCGCGTGTTATGCTTGATACGACTGAAGTAATGGCTTATGTTGTGCTGACGATTGGATTTATTATGCTTTTTGAATATCTTGTAATCGAGCCTTTGAAAATCACGTTAATGCCGTGGAAAAGGTAGCTAATGCTTGAAATTAAAAATTTAGAATATGAAATTTTGCGCGACAAAGTTGTTAAAAATTTTAGCTTAAATGTCAAAAAAGGTGAAGTTGTATGTTTGTTTGGACCATCAGGTTGTGGCAAAACAACGATATTAAGGCTTATTTCTAAAATTCTAGACCCAAAAAAGGGCTGTATAAAAAATGAATTTTCAAAAACGATTTATCTGTTTCAGGAAAATCGCTTGTTAGAGTGGAAAAATGCACTTGAAAATATCTTGCTCGTTATGCAAAATCCAGATGAAGACGAAGTTTTACAGCTGTTTTTAAAACTTGGATTATCAAAAAAAGATGCGTTAAAATATCCAGACGAACTAAGTGGCGGAATGCGCCAAAGGGTGGCTTTTGCAAGGGCTATTATTACTAAGCCAGACTTGCTTTTGATGGACGAGCCCTTTACCGGACTTGATAACGATATGAGAGAAATTTTAATCTCAATTATAAATGATAGAATTTATGCCGGAATGAGCGTTGTTTTGGTTACTCACGACCGAATTGAGGCGGTAAAAATGTCGCATAAAATTTTATTTCTTGCCAGCAAAGGCGCGCAAATTGAGCGAGAAATTAAGCTTGATAAAAGCTTAAAAGAGCGCGATTTAAACTATATTAATGCAATTATTGAAGAGAATTTTAAGGGGAAAATTTATTATGATTAAAGACATTTTTAGCTATCCGATGCGAATATTTTTCCTTACAAGCGCGATTTGTGCTATATTTGCGGGGGCTATATTTTTCACGCCGGTTGATTTTGTGAGCTTTCATAAATTTGCATTTTTACACCTAACAACGGCATTAGCTTACGCTGGATTTTTACTTACGGGGCTAACGGATTGGACGAATTTTAGCCAAAATCTCAAAATTCATTCACTAAGTTTGTTTGCGATTTTTGTGCTATCTTTTTTGTGCAGTTTTTTAAATCTCACGTTCGCACACGGCTTTATTTTGCTTTTTTGGCTTTATCTTAGCGCACTTTGCGTTTATATGATATGGCTGGATAAAAATGCTGATCAATTTGGTGTTTTAGGATTTTTGTTGCTTATTTTGGCTTTTGAAATCGCTTTTTTGATAACAGGCGATGAAAAATTTTTAAATTTACAGATTCATATTCACGTAATAGCGATTTTGCTTGTATCATTTAGGGTAAGCGTTGTGCTTGGCAAAGAGGCTCTTGCAAGAGAATTTGAACTTGAAAATGCGCTTTTTGTTCCAAATTTAGTTTATAAAAATATCGCTATTGTTTGCATAGTCGCGTTTTTGGCTATTAGCGCGTTAAAGCCAGATAGTTTTGCTATCGGATACGTTGGGGTAGCTTGTGCGGTAGCCATTTTGGCTAAGTTAAAAGAGTGGCATTATAATGAGCTTTTAAGGCACGATTTTGTAATTTTTTACTATCTTTTGCAACTTTTTGTTGCACTTGCTTATTTAGGATATGGACTTAGTAACCTTTTAGGGCTTGGCTTTGAGGCGAATTGCTTGCATATAATCGCTATAAATGGTATTCTTTTTGCGATAATGTTGATTTTTAACATAGCTGGGCTCAGGCATAGCGGACAGGAGTTGGAATTTTGCAAATTGTCAAAAATTGCCTTTATTTTACTGCTCTTGGCTGGAATTAGTCGCGCTATTTTAGCAAATTTTGGCATAGGATTTTATATTCACCTGCCAGCGGTGCTAGTTATAGTGGCATTTTTGTTTTGGTTGATTGATTTTTACAAAATTTTCAGAGATAACGATTTTACTGATGATCCGGAGTAATTTTCAGACTGGTTTAAAATTACAATCAAAATTTAGTCTTTAAATTTTCTGATAGTAATTATTATTTTGGCGTAAAACATAAAATCATCACTGCAAGAACAATAAACTTTAAAAAAATAGGTTAGGAATTTAACAAAAATAAAATTACTTTTATTAAATTTATAATCAATTTGTTTAATTACTACCTTGTTCATAAAGGAATTTTTCGTATTTAAAACCCTTGCGTTTAGATCATTGATAACGAATTTCCATCACTGCTCGCAATTAGCTATCAAAACTAACCCTAGGATTTATTTTAAGCTCAAATGGACTTATAAATTCGTTTTTTAGGAATTTTTCTCTACCAGCTCTTGCAATCATTGCGGCGTTGTCAGAGCAAAATTTAAGCGGTGCGAGCAGTAATTTGCATTGATATTTTTGGCATAAAAAATCCAATTTTGAGCGTAAATTTATGTTCGCGCTTGCTCCGCCGACGACGCTAAAACGCTTGAATTTATAAACGGCAAAAATTTTTTCAAGTTTGTTTAAAATATGCTTACACGCTGTGTTTTCAAAGGCATAGCATATATCGGCTTTGTCTTGCTCGTTGAGATTTTTTAAATTTTCAATCTGCATTCTGACTTGATTTTTTAGCCCAGAAAAGCTGTATTCTAGCCTAGGATCGTGTAAAAGCGGAACCGTGAAATCAAAACGCTCTTTGCCAAGTTTAGCCAAATTTTGCACTTTCACGCCACCTGGATAGCCAAGTCCGAGCATTTTTGCCACCTTATCAAAGCTTTCGCCAAAACTATCGTCATTGCTTTGCGCCAAGAGTGAAATTTCCCCGTGTTCATCAATGTTTAACACCATCGTATGTCCGCCACTAACTAATAAAACTCCAAGTGGAAACTGTGCCTCCTTGTCTAAAAAAACCGAGTAAATATGCCCAAGTAGATGATTTACGCCGATAAGAGGTATCTTTGCGGATATTGCAAACGACTTTGCCATACTAACCCCGCTTATCAAACTAACACTAAGTCCTGGCTCGTTTGTTACCGCAACGGCTTTAATAAGAGAAAAATACGGTTTGATTTGCTCTAAAATTTTTGGCAAAGCCGCCGTATGAAGTCTAGCGGCAAGCTCTGGCACAACGCCACCAAATGCGCAATGCTCGTCATCTTGCGAGATTTTTTTGTGAAATTTAAGCTCTAATGTGTCTGCATCAAGAAGCGCAACCGAGCTATCATCGCAGCTACTTTCAATGCCGAGTATCAATCTACTCATCAAATTCCACCAAAAACATACCTAAGAATTTATCTTTTTTGCCAGTTTCGTAAAATTCAACACGATAAATTTTACCATCTTTGTCAAGCGAATAGTTTTTATCAAACTGTTTTTTTGTGATTTTTATGTTGCTTTCATCTTTGTTTTTTGAAGAAAATCCTATGACATTAACTCTTACGTTATCTATTTTAGCTATCTCAAAACTATCTTTTAGCGTGATTTTATCGGCAAATTTTACGTTTATTTCATTACCGTCTATCAGCGCATTAACTCTTTTGATATTTAAATTAGAATACTCGAAAAATTCCGGCACCAATCTAGTCAAAACGCGGTTTCCATACTGAACTTTGTATCCATTGTCGTTTTTTATCACGGCTGTGATCGGGTTTGAGGCACTGAAATTTGGTTGATTTTTTGACATCGGGACAAATTTTATATTTGGTCTAGGGTTTTTCAAGTGTAATAAAAATTTATCATCCAAAATTACCCACACAGGCTTTTCTATCGCGGATTTTACGCTTTTTACGTTTAGCTCAAACGGACGCTCATACTCTATGTTATTTAGCTTAAAATACTCTTCAATGGCGATTAGGTGATAATACGTGCGCTCTTGCGAGTTTAAATTTTTGCTAGCTTCGTTTGCAAATGCAGATTTTCCCTGCGTAACGGCGTAATAAGTGAGCGATTTTAACATTTCCAAATCCCCATCGCTAGTATGGGTATTTTTTACGTGATAGATATGCTCATCATTTAGTAAATTTTGATTTACCGCGCCTACGACACGATTTGCAACGCCTTGTAAATCGGTATAATATCCATTTGGTAGATTGCTTTGATCTATGATCGCAGTATTTCCCCATTTGTTTGGATTTTTATCTTTATTTATAAATTTATCCCTAAAAAAGCCACTTCCGTCGTGTAAATTTAGTATCAAAGTTACATTGTTATCAGAGATTAATTTTTTTATATACATGACAGCTTCATAGTCAGGATCGTCCTTATCAACGTGAGCAAATTTTCTATTCATATCACCCTTTGTGCCGCGACTACGCTCGATTATGCTTGGAAAATTTAAATTTGGCACTATCCAAAGACTGCCTTTTGTGATGTTGTAATCAGTAGCTACCAGTGAAGCGGCCAAAAATCCACCCGGCTCGTCGCCTTGTATTCCACCAATTAAGAGCATTGTGTTGTTGCTATCGATACCTTTTTTTATGAGTGTTGGTTCTAATTTGGCAAATGTAATTGTCGCAAAAAAACAAACGAGTGCAAAAAATCTCATTTAAAATCCATCAAAATGCTTTGTTTTTGGTAATACTAAATTTAAAACTATGCCCACTATCGCACCTATTCCAACGCCTTGAAAGCTAACTGCGCCCAGATCAAGCACCATACCGCCTATTGCGCAAACTAAAATAAGCGACACGATTATGATGTTGCGCGGATCGGCTAAATCAACGCTATGTTTGATTAAAGTTTCTATACCAATAGCCGTGATGATACCAAAAAGAAGTAGCATTATGCCACCCAAAACCGGTGCTGGAATGGTCGATAGTACCGCTCCTAGTTTGCCTACAAACGCTAATAAAATAGCAAAAATGGCCGCAAAAGTCATAATGGCAGGGTTATAAGCTTTTGTTAAGCTTACCGCACCTGTAACTTCGGAATAAGTAGTATTTGGCGGTCCGCCAAAGCAAGCCGCAAGAGAAGTTGCCAATCCGTCGCCTAAAAGGGTGTTTTTAAGTCCTGGATTTTTTAAAAAA
This sequence comes from Campylobacter sp., assembly GCA_052170535.1. GTDB lineage: Bacteria > Campylobacterota > Campylobacteria > Campylobacterales > Campylobacteraceae > Campylobacter_A. The sequence continues at coordinate 26,672 of JBQNAH010000012.1, forward strand.
TTCTCCTTTGTAACATTGCTGATAGCTAGCATATCGCCTATGTGCTCAATTGCTGGAGCAATCGCGATTGGCAGCATATATATTATGGCTTGAAGCTCGAATTTTGGCGCCGTAAAATTAGGAATTGCAAGCCAATAGGCATTTATTATTGGTGAAAAATCAATAATTCCAACAAAAAGCGAGGCTATATAGCCAGTTAAAATTCCGCATAAAATTGGCACAAGCCTTAGCATTCCTTTGCCATACATCATAATGATAATCGTTGTAACAAGAGAAATCGCAGCTATCGTCATAGCCGTGCTTTGAGCGTAGACCTGACCTTTGCCCATCGCCATATTAACAGCTGCAGGCGATAATATAAGCCCAATAGTCATTATAACTGGACCAACCACAACTGGTGGTAAAATTTTATGCAAAAAGCCTTCGCCACGCAAGCGAATAATAAAACTTAAAACAACGTAAAACAATCCTGCAAAAACAATCCCGCCCATCGTTGTGGCGATCCCCCACTGTTTCACGCCGTATTGAATAGGTGCGATAAAAGCAAAACTCGAAGCTAAAAAAACTGGCGGAATGTTTTTGCGCGTAATAATTTGAAAAAGTATGGTGCCAAGTCCAGCAGTAAAAAGCGCGACAGAAGCATCAAGACCTGTTAAAATCGGCACTAATACAAGCGCGCCAAAAGCGACGAATAAAAATTGAATTCCTATTACGCCGTCTTTAAAATTTAGCTTATAACCTTCATATTTTTGCATTTTTTTCCTTTTAAATTATCTTTTTTGCCCATTCTCGCACGGCATTATCCGCCTCAAAAAGCTGATTTTCGTCCGTTATTTTTATATCTTTAAATTCCTTCGTAGCTGCTAAAACTGTGCGTGAAATATCCAAAAAACCACATTCGTTTCTTAAAAATTTAAACACCGCAACTTCATTTGCTGCATTTATAATTACGCCAAGATCAGTGCAATCTAAAATTTGCTCCTTTAGGCTAAAGATCGGATATTTTTTGGTGCTGATATTGTGAAATTTTATGGATTTAAGTTTATCTAAACTCACATTTTCGATGATTGGTTTTTTTAAATTTTTTAAAATTTGCGTAGGTAAGATAGCGTGCGCGATAGCTAGCGCCATATCTGTTTTTGAAATATGCGCAGACGTCGAGCCGTCAGCAAAACCAACAAGCGCGTGTATCATAGAAGTTGGCTCGATAAGTGCTGAAATTTTTCGAATTTTATAAAGCCAATAAGCCTCCATAACCTCAAAAAGTTTATTTGCCATAGTTGCACTATCGATCGTGATTTTCGCGCCCATACTCCAATTTGGGTGTTTTAACGCATCTTGTGGGGCGGCTGTTTTGAGAAATTTTAGCGGAGTTTTGTAAAACGCCCCACCACTTGCGGTTATGATTAGCTCTTTTGGCTTGATTTTATTTTCAAGCAAAAATTTCAAACCAAAATGCTCACTATCTATCGCATTTATTTTATTAGTATCTAAAAATTTTCCGCCGACCACAAGGCTTTCTTTGTTTGCTAGGATTAGTTTTTTGCCTAGTTTTTGCGTAAGCAAGCTCGGTCTTAATCCAGCAAAACCAACAAGCGAGTTTAAAATCATATCGCTTTTGCACTCTTTTATCATATCTTGAAGTCCGCTTTGACCCACAAAAACATTCTTATGTTTGACAAATTTTGCTAATTGTTCATCGTTTATGCAGACAAATTCGGGCTGAAATTTCAAAATTTGTTCGTTTAAAAGCTCGTAATTTTGAGCGCAACTAAGCGCTTGGACTTTAATACCAAATTTTAAAGCTAAATTTAAAGCGTTTTTTCCAATCGATCCAGTGGATCCTAAAACTACCACGACAGAGCCCACATCATAGCAAAAACGCCAAACAAATATCCATCTATCCTATCAAGTACTCCGCCGTGTCCGGGAAATAAATTTCCGCTATCTTTTAGTCCGGCTTGGCGTTTTAAATAACTTTCAAACAAATCGCCCCAAACGCTAAAAATGCAAACCAAAACGCTAGTTAGCAAAGCGTGGAAAAAGCCGTCGTAAAGCACCCAACCGTAGATAGTTCCAAATATGCTAGCTGTGATTATACCGCCTGCGACGCCTTCAAAAGTTTTATTTGGCGAGCTTGGGCTAAATGGCGTTTTGCCAATTGCTTTGCCGATAAAATAGGCTCCGCTGTCGCAAACCGCAACGGTAAAAATCAGCCACGCGAGATAACCTACGCCGTATTGGCTATAAAGCATCCATATAACAAAAATCGGCATTGTCGGATATAAAAACGGCAAAATCGGCTTTAAATTTTCAGCCTTAAAATGAACTAAAAATCCAGCCACGACTAAAACGGCGATGATAGATATAAAAATCGGGTTTGAAAATGGAACTAAAAGGTAAAAAATCATCGCAATAATGGCTAATGATTTATCTTCTAAACCGTAAAATTTCTCACTTTCTTTAAATGCGACATAAAGTATCGCTGCGATAATAACGAAATTTAGCAAATAATTATCTATCACAAACACGACTAAAACCGCTACAAACATCGCTATGCCAGTGAGAATTCTCGTTATCATAATCTATCCTTTTTTGCGCCAATTCTACCAAAAAAATGCTTAAATTTTATATTTTGGTATGTCAAATTTTCAAGTCTATATGATGGATTGGTGTTTCTTTAGTTTGCTCTTCAGCGTCGTTTGATTCGTCATTTTGCTCATCGTTATCGCTTTTTTCGCGCTCTTGTTGATTTTTTTGTTTTTGATGTTCATTTTGCGGATCTATTTTGTAAGTTTCCTCAGTCGGCCTGATTTGCTCGACCTCTTTTCTCTCTTCTTCGGTTATACTAAAAGCCGCGGCTGATTGCAAATCAAATCTATTTTGTACTTCAGCGGCTTTGTGAGAAACAACATTTGCGTTTTGGTTGATAAAAATCGTATTTCCAAGCGGTGTTACAGCCATTTTAAACCCCTTTGCTTATTATGATAGTTTTATAATTAATATAATTTACATTTGCTCCACTTATAATTTTTACATTATTTCGTCTAGTAAAATCGACTTGAAATTTCCCAGCGTAATTCACGCTAAAATTTACGCAAAGTTTTGCGGCGAATTCCAAAATTTTATCATCTACGCTCATTTTTTGGCTTTTTATGATAACGTGAGCTGACGGTAAATCCTTAATATGCAACCAAATGTCATCTTTTTTAGAATTTTTTAGTAACCAAATGTTACCTTTTTCGTTACGACCAACCGAAATTTTATATTCGTTTATGTAAAAATTTTCTATGTTTTGATTCTGGTCTTTGTCTTTTTTGCTTTTGGTCTTTTTGGGGGATAAAATTTCTATTTCATTTGCACTTTTGGCTTCATTTATCAGTTCTTTTAAAGATGTAAGAAAATTTATTTTTTCTTTCAAATTTTCTCTTTCAAGGCTTACACCAAGAGCTTTTGCACTTAGTCGTTTGGCTTTTGAGTAAAATTCATTTACGCTGATTTTTGGAGTATTTTCAAGTGCAAATTCTATCTCACTTTTATCAAAATCAGTGAGCTTAAAAATGCGCTCGTGCTCGCCTATATCGTTTAAATTCGCCAACAGCACGCTTGCTTTGTGGCGCAAATTTTCACATTGTTGCCCCAACTCGTTTTCGTCTTCAAGCAAATTTAAATTTTCTTTTAAGGTATTGATTTTTTTTGAAATTTGCATCGTTTTTATTTGGCGTAAATTTTGTAAATTTAGCTCATTTAAACTCAGAAATTCCGCTTTAAAAAACTCATCAAAATTTGAAATTAAAGCGACATTTTTTTCTTTTATTTGTATTGGTTTAAGTTGCGTTAATGCATGGTTTGGTTTTATGATTCTATCGCTATTTTGCGTATGCCTTAATGCTTCTAAAATTTTCTCGTTTTCATCAGTTATAATCGCATTTGTAAAGCGTCCGGTAAATTCCAAATAAAGGTTAGTTTTAACGCTTTTATAAGAGCCTTGTAGCTCGCAGATAAATTTTAAAATTCTATTGTTTTCAAGGCATTTTACGCTTATGATTTTTGCACTTTTTAAGCGTTTTTTTAAGATATTGTCAAATGGCGCGTTGTAGATTTTAGATACTATAAATTCATCGTTTTTGTAAATGCAAGAACCAGATTTTGCAAGATCAAAAAAAATTTTCTCACCATCAAAATCAGCCAAAATCAACATATCGCCGACGCGTTTGATATCGCTAATTTTTTTAAATTTGCATAAAAATTCTTCAATTTGCTTTAAATGAGCGTATTTCATAACGTAATTATAAAAATTTATAAATTTTATAAAGCTTAAAGTAGGTTTTTATAAAATGGTAAATGGCTTGGATAATTTAATTTCGAATTAGTACAATCTTATGGTTTTTAAATTTAAACTGCCAACATTCGTGGTTGTCTTGCTTAAATTGTAAAATTTTAATAAATAAAATGCTAATATACACACTTTAAAAATTTAAAAGGTTTTTTATGGATTTTTCTGCATACGTTGCGATTGCGATTTATTTTGGATTTTTACTCGTTGTTGGGCGTTACTCTTATAACAAAAATGCAAATATGAATGAATATTTGCTTGATAATCGCCGTCTTGGACCCGTCGTTACGGCTTTGAGCGCCGGAGCTAGCGATATGAGCGGCTGGATGCTTTTAGGCGTGCCAGGCGCGCTTTACGCTACTGGTATAGCAACCGCGTGGATGGCTATCGGACTTACGATTGGAGCGTATTGTAATTATTTATTTTTAGCTAAACGGCTTCGCGTTTATACCGAAGTAGCAAGCGATAGTATCACGATTCCAGATTTTTTACAAAACAGATTTAAAGACGAAACAAAAATTTTGCGCATAGTTTCAAGTTTGGTTATTTTGATATTTTTTACCCTTTACGTTAGCAGCGGAATTATAGCTGGCGGCAAGAGTTTTGAGAGCTTTTTCGGGCTGGATTTTAAAATCGGAGCTATTTTTACGCTTTTTATTGTCGTTTTTTACACGTTTTTTGGTGGTTTTAAGGCTGTTTGTATCACAGATGCGTTTCAGGGTGCGCTTATGTTTGTTGTTTTGGTCGCTGTGCCTTTGGTTGCTTTTTTTAATTTAAATTTACCAGATACTAATTTTTGGGTTGAGGTTGGCAAGGATGAGCATTTAAATTTGTTTAAAAATCAAACTTTTTTAAGCATTCTAGGGCTTATGGCTTGGGGGCTTGGCTATTTTGGACAGCCTCATATTATCGTTCGTTTTATGGCGATTAGAAGCTCAAAAGAATTAACAAGAGCTCGCCGTATAGGCATAAGCTGGATGGCTATCGGATTAATTGGTGCGATGATGAGCGGACTGATTGGCTTTGTTTATTATTCTCAAAATGGAGAAATTTTAAGCGATCCAGAGAAGGTATTTTTACAACTTGGCGAAACTCTTTTTCATCCGTTTTTTGTTGGTATTATCATTTCAGCTGTGCTTTCAGCCATTATGAGCACGATTTCGAGCCAACTTTTGGTTAGTGCTAGTTCGGTTACGAAAGATTTTATTTTCGCATTTTATAAGCGTGAAATTTCACAAACTATGCAGGTTCGAGCTGGAAGATTTGCCGTCGTCATCGTTGCTTTAACCGCGACAATTTTGGCGTTTAATTTTAATGAAAATGTCTTAAATGTCGTGGGGTATGCTTGGGCTGGTTTTGGTGCAAGTTTTGGACCGGTGTTGCTTTTTAGCTTATATTGGCGCAAAATGAGCGCATTAGCTGCACTTCTTGGAATGATAACTGGCGGAGTAACTGTTTTGGCTTGGATTTTACTTGAATTAAACGTTTATGTGTATGAAATTTTACCAGGATTTGTCATCTCAAGCGTTGTAATTTGGCTAGTTAGTCTTTACGGCGACGCGATTGATAAGATGAGCAATGAGCCAAATTCATCGGTCGTTCAAAGCGAATTTGAAAAAATGAAGACAAGGTTATAAGATGAAAGATAACGTAAAATGTCCAAATTGCGGCTTTGAAATAGATGTAAATGTCGCTTTTAAAACCCAAGTGGAGCAGGAATTTAATCAAAAATTAATACTAGAAAAGAAAAAATTTGAAAGCGAAGTTGAAGCCAAAAGAGCCGAATATAAAAGCCATTTAGACGCTTTAAATTTGCAAAAAAAGGAGTTTGAGAAAAATTTTACCGATGCGCTAAATGCCAAAAAAATCGAGCTTGAAAATGAGTTGAAAATAAAAATTCAAAACGAAAATAGTGATATTTTAAAATCCCTAAAAGACGAACTCGAAGCCAAATCCAAGCAGATAAATGAGCTAAATTTAAAAAGCGTCGAGATTGAAAAATTAAAGCGAGAAAAGGCTGAATTTGAAACGGCGATAAAGGCTAAAAGCGAGGCTGAACTAAATCAAAGATTGCTTGCGGAAAAAGAAAAAATGGCAAAAATTTTAAGCGAACAAAACGAGCTTAAAATAAAGCAAAAAGACGAGCAAATGGAGGCTTTAAAAAAGCAGTTAAACGACGCTCAAAGACGTTTGGAGCAAGGCTCTCAGCAGCTTCAAGGCGAAGTTATGGAGCAAGCTATCGAGGAGTGGTTAAGAGATAAATTTATCTATGATACGATTAGCGAGGTTAAAAAAGGCGCAAACGGCGCTGATGTAATGCAGATAGTAAATACAAGAGATGTGCTAAATTGCGGAAAAATTTATTATGAAAGCAAGCGAACGAAGAGCTTTTCTAACGAATGGATAGATAAATTTAAAACCGATATGAGAGCTGGCGGGGCTGATGTGGGAATTTTAGTAAGCGAAGCTAGACCCAAAGGGTTTGAAAGAATGGGCCTACTAGATGGCGTTTGGGTTTGTAATTATGAAGAATTTAAGGCTTTGTGTGCGATTTTAAGGCAAAGCGTTATAGAGATAAATTTTGCCAAAAAATCAAGCCAAAACGTAGGAACTAAAACGCAAATGCTGTATGATTATCTAACGAGCAATGAGTTTAAAATGCGTATAGAAGCCATAGTTGATGGATTTAATACCATGAGCGTGGAGTTAGAGCGTGAAAAAAATGCGATGAAACGCATTTGGAAAAGTCGCGAAAAGCAGATAGAAAAGGTAAGGGATAACGCAATTGAGATGTTTGGTTCGATTAAGGGCATAGCCGGAAACGCTATCGGTGAGATAAAAACGCTAGAACTTGACTATAACATCGATGAAATAGACGAGTAGATTGATAAGATTTATTTATAGTTTTTGACTATTGTATTTTATATTTTAATCGTCGAGATTTGTAATGATTTAATTAATGCTATTGCTAAACCAGCGACTTTATTTTATAGCTTTTTCTGTTAAAATTTCCGTAGTTTTTAACTTAACACCAGCAATGATGTTGTATCTTTCATTATGACCGCTGTATCTTTCTTAACTCATGCTATCTTGGTTGTTGTCTAGTAAAAACATTTGATAAGATAATAATATCAACTGCAAAATGCTGAATTATTATTTTATAGTTCATTTCTTGAAAAATAACAGGTATTTTTGTTCTTAATATAGTGCCTTTAAGCTTAAATATTATCTATTGTAGAGACATCAATATTGCAATTTTAAAATATTGCACAGATTTTTAGAAATAAATACAAGGATTATTTTATTTGTTTTTATGCTTTATCATTCATATTATCAATTTTTATCTCCTGTAATTTTATTTTGATTTTGACACCATTTTTATGTATATATGCAAAATATCTATCGCTGCTGGGGTGATACCTGAAATTTCACTTGCGGCAAAAAGCGTCGGCGGAGCAAATTTCTCAAGCTTTTCGACCACTTCGTTACTCAAGCCGCTTACACCACGGAAGTTAAAATTTTCAGGAATTTTAACATCGAGCATATTTTTCATTTTATCGATTTGATTTTTTTGCTCGTCGATATAGTGCTGATATTTGGCTTCAACTAAAATTTGCTCCAAACTTTCATCGTCTAAATTTTCAAAAAACGCACCCAATTTTTTTAGCTTTTCTTTTTCAAAGCTCTTTCTTGCAACGATTTTTTGAAGTGTTACGTTTTGGCTAATCGACTCTTCATCAAGCGATTTTAGGAAATTTAAATTTTCTTTTGACGGCGTAATCTCTTGGTTATTTAGAATTCCTAAGCCATTTTTAAGATTTAATTCTATTTTTTGAATTCTTTCATAATCGTTTGCGTCTATTAAACCAAACTTAAATCCATATTTTCCAAGTCGCAAAATGGCGTTATCTTCGCGCAAAAGTAGGCGATATTCGGCCCTGCTAGTAAACATTCTATACGGCTCTTTTGTGCCTTTTGTAACCAAATCATCTATCAAAACACCAATGTAAGCTTCATCTCGGCGCAGTATAAAAGGCTCTTTTTCATCTAAGCTTAAAGCTGCATTTATGCCTGCCATTAGCCCTTGTGCTGCCGCTTCCTCGTAGCCGGTTGTGCCATTTATTTGACCTGCAAAATATAGCCCTTTTACAATTTTTGTTTCAAGTGTATGTTTAAGCTGTGTAGGCGGTGCGTAGTCGTATTCTATCGCGTATCCGTGCCTAACGATTTTTGCGTTTTCAAAGCCTTTTACGGAATGTAACATCTGAATTTGAACCTCATAAGGCAAAGAAGTAGAAAAGCCGTTTATGTAGTATTCGGTAGCTTCAAGCGTTTGTGGTTCAACAAAAAGATGATGTCTTTGCCTGTCGGCGAAACGGTTGATTTTATCTTCAATACTTGGGCAATACCTTGGTCCTACTCCCTCTATTTGTCCAGTAAAAAGTGGCGCTTTGTCAAAATTTGAGCGAATTATCTCGTGAGTTGTTTCGTTTGTGTATGCTATAAAGCAAGGAAGCTGTTTTGGATTAAAATTTCGCGTTCTAAAACTAAACGGTATGGGATTTTCATCTCCATCTTGCCTTTCTAAAACGCTAAAATCTATACTTTTTGCGCTTACTCGCGGACAAGTTCCGGTTTTTAAGCGACCAAGCTCTATACCGTTATCTTTTAGGCTTTGGCTTAAATTTACGGAGTTAAATTCTCCAACGCGTCCAGCGTTTAATTTATTAAAACCGACGTGAATAAGTCCGTTTAAAAATGTCCCTGTCGTTAGGATTAATTTTGTCGTGTTATATACATTTCCAAGATGTGTTTTTACGCCCATGATTTGGTTGTTTTTGGTTAAAATTTCGGTTGCTATTTCTTGTGTAACGTCCAAAAATGGTGTATTTAAAAGTAAATTTCTCATATAAACGCGGTAGCGATCCATATCTATTTGCGCTCTGCTTCCGCGAACGGCAGGTCCTTTGCTTTCGTTTAGCACTCTAAACTGAATTCCTACCGCATCGGTTGTAAGCCCCATTTGTCCGCCAAGTGCATCGATTTCCTTAACCAAATGCCCTTTTGCTAAACCGCCGATTGCTGGATTGCAACTAGCTGCGCCGATTTGTTCGGCTAAAATCGTTATCAAAAGCGTTTTTTTATTCATTCTAGCTGATACCAAAGACGCTTCTATGCCAGCGTGTCCGCCACCTACAACTATTACGTCATAATTCATAATTTATCCTTTTAGAAGTGGGCGATTTTAACAAAAAAAGACTAACACAACTCTTATATCGCTTAAAATTCTTTGGCTAGTTTTATCATTTTTGCAATTATTTCTTCGCGTTTTGAGTCCTTTAAATTGCCAAATTCAAGCTTTGTCATCATTTGTTGAAAATCGAATTTTTTAAAAATCTTATCGTTTTCTCGCATTTGATTTTCAAATTCTGAGTAAATTTTTGAATTTTGCTCATCTGTGCTGGCTAAATTTTCTTTAAAAGAGTAAAATTTATCATTTTTAGCCACTTTGTTTGAGATATTTTGCAAATTTGCGTTTAAAAATTTATCTTTTATTTGCATTTTGCTTCCTTTAAAGTTTATACGTAACAAGCAAGTTATGTTCCTGAAAAGTTTCTTTTTTACTCAAATATTTTAATAAATAAAAATTTTTTTATTTACGGTATTATAAATCAAACCTAATTGCACTATAATGTTACAAGCTTGATACAAAGGATAGGTCATGATTTGGTTTTTTTTCTGTTTGGCTTTGCTTTTAGTTGCATATTTTACTTATGGCAAAATTGTTGAGAAAATTTTTGTCATTGACGTAAATCGCAAAACACCAGCAAATTATATGGCTGATGGCGTTGATTACGTAAAAATGCCAACTTACAAGGTATTTTTGATACAGCTTTTAAACATAGCTGGTCTTGGACCAGTTCTTGGACCTATTCTTGGTGCGCTTTATGGACCAGTCGCGATGCTTTGGATAGTTATAGGCTGTGTTTTTGCTGGTGCTGTGCATGATTATTTTTCCGGAATGCTAAGCGTGCGTTCAAATGGTGCGTCTGTGCCTAGCGTGGTTGGTAATCACCTTGGTGCTTGGGCGAAGAATTTTATGAATGTCTTTGCGCTTTTGCTTTTGATTTTAGTTGGCGTCGTTTTTGTTACTGGACCTGCTAAGCTTCTATCAGATTTGACATCTTGGCACGTTAGTATTTGGATAGCTATTATTTTTACTTACTACATACTTGCTACGATTATGCCAATTAGTAAAATTATAGGTAGGTTTTATCCTATTTTTGGGGCTTTGCTACTTTTTATGTCGTTTGGTTTAACGATTGGATTAATTGCAAGCGATAAGGAATTTTACTCAGTCGGACTTGATTTTTTCACAAATTTTGACCCAAAAGGTTTGCCGATTTGGCCTTTGCTTTTTATAACTATTTCTTGCGGTGCGATTTCCGGATTTCACGCTACGCAATCTCCGCTTATGGCGCGATGTATTGCCGATGAGAAATCTGGACGTATGATATTTTATGGTGCGATGATTATGGAGGGGGCGATCGCTCTTAGTTGGTGTACTCTCGGACTTAGTTTTTACGAATCTCCCGAAGCTCTTCAGGCTGTTATCTCTAAAAGCACGGCTACTGGTGTTGTTTATGATGTTTCGATGTCTTTGCTTGGTAGTGTAGGTGGTGTTTTGGCTGTTTTAGGCGTTGTAGTGTTGCCTATTACATCAGGCGATACGGCATTTAGATCGGCTAGATTAATAATTGCTGATTTTCTTAAAATGCCACAGCGAGAAATTACAAAAAGACTTGCGATTTCTGTTCCTCTTTTTGCGATTGGCATAGTACTTTCGCAAGTCGATTTTACAATTATTTGGCGATATTTTGGTTGGGCAAATCAAACAACGGCTGCGATAATGCTTTGGGCTAGTGCGGCGTATTTGTATAAATCTGGTAAATTTCACTGGATAGCGACCATACCAGCTGTGTTTATGAGTTCGGTTGTCATTACTTATCTTGCTTACGACAAGATAGGTTTTGGGCTTGATTTGGATACTTCGACCATCATAGGTGTTGCTTGCTCTTTTGTGCTTTTTATCTCATTTTTTAAGCTCCATAAGGATGCCAAATAATTTTTCGCAGAGTATTCTGCGAAACTCATTGATTTATCTAAATTTGAGCGTAAAATAGCTAAAATTAGCCAAAAAATAAGGAAATTTATGTTTAACGGATTGATCCGCGAGATAGGTTTTGTGGAAAATTTTAGCGGTTGTAGTTTGCGGATAAGGGCTAGTTATAGACCAAATTTGGGAGATAGTATAGCTGTAAATGGCGCTTGTTTGAGCGTAACTGAAATTTATGATGCTGGATTTGAAGTTGAGCTTAGTTCTGAAACACAAAGCAAAATTGCTACCGAAAATTTTGCCAGTAAGGTGCATATAGAGCCCGCGATGAGGCTGTGCGACCTTGTTGATGGGCATTTGGTGCAAGGTCATATTGATGCCATTGGAAAGATAGAAAAAATCGTAAAAACAAGCTCTGGAAGCGATTTTTTCATCTCTTTGCCAAGCAGTGTTATGTCTTTGATGGCAAACAAAGGAAGCATCGCAGTTGAGGGTGTGAGCTTAACGATTAATGAAATTTTGCCAAATTGCATACGCTTAACTATCATTCCCATTACGTTAAAAGATAGTTTATTTGGGGAATTTAAAGTAGGGCGGCGCGTAAATATCGAAAGTGATTTGCTTGCGCGATATGTGGCTCGTATGCTTGAAGTTAAAAAAAATGATTTGAGCTGGGACGATGCTCAACATATCGCTAGTCTTTATTAGAATTTATGAAAAATTTAGACATAGTTTTAGATAATCCTAAATTTCTAGCTGGTTTTACAACGCGTTTAGGTGGCGTTAGCAATGGAGCTTACGCTGAGCTAAATTTAGCCGATCATGTTGGCGATTTGCCTGAAAATGTTGCTAAAAATCGTGAAATTTTGGCTAAAAAACTTGGAGTGCAAAATTTGAAATTTATGCACCAAATTCACTCAAATCACGTTTTTGTTTTATCGGATTTAAGTGAGCAAATTCCTCCTTGCGACGCTATCATAACAAATTTACGCGGCTTGGTACTTTGTGTTTTGGTTGCGGATTGTTCGCCGATTTTAATCATAGACAGCGTTAGAAATGTCGTAGCTGCAGTGCATTCTGGTAGGGCTGGGGTGGTCGGGAGAATTTGTTCAAATACCATAAATTTAATGAAAAATAAATTTGGTTGCAAGAGTACTGATATGCGCGTGTTTGTCGGAGCGAATATCAAAGCGCGCAATTACGAGATCGGCGATCTTGATTTGGGCGAATTTAACCGCTTTAAGATCGGAGGAAATTTTGATATAAATGTGGCTTTGGCTGATGAATTTGACACGTTTGGAGTTAAAAATGTCGTTTTTGATAGCCGCTGCACGTTTGAAAGCGAAGAGCTTTTTTCGTATCGACGCGATGGGATTACGGGGAGATTTGCGGGATTTGTTATGGTTAAATAAGATTAATACGCAACTAAGTTGCTTTTTATAAATTCTGTGATAATATCCGAGCTGAATTTTTTAAAATAAGGAGAATTTATGAAGATAAATAAGATGCTACTTTTGTTTTTAGCAGGTGCTTTTTGCTCGGTTTTTGCACATGATTTTTGGGTAAATGGCGTAAATGAAAATGATAAATTTAAAGCCCACATAGGCTACGGACACGATTTCCCAAATCCTGAACCAATAGTACAAAAACGCGTAAAACTTTTTGAGCCCTTGGCTCTTGTCAGCAAAAATGGTAAATTTGTTTTAACACAAAGTGGCGAAAACTACGAATTTCAGGGCGCAAAACTAAATGGCGAAGCAGCTATTTTGATCGGACAATACAAGCCGACATTTTGGAGCAAAGATAAAAACGATAAATGGAGTATGGATACGAATAGGCAAAATGGCAAAGATGTTACATTTTGTGGGTTATACGAAATGACAGCAAAAAGCTTTATAAACGGCACTGGAAGAGAAATTTTTACTAATCCCGTAGGATTGTCGTTAGAAATCGTTCCACTTGGTGATATAACTGAAATTTTAGCAAATAAACCATTTAAATTTAGGGTTGTTTCTAATGCAAAAGCGGTTAGAGACGTTGAAGTTAAAGGTACTTATGCTGGACTTGGAGATGGAAAATACGCATTTATAGCTAAAACGGATGAAAATGGCGTGATTGAGTTTTTACCGCAAACAAGTGCGATTTGGATGCTAAAAGTTAAGCTAAATAAAACCTATAAAGATCCTAAAATTTGCGATGATGACGAGATTATTTCGACTTTGACTTTTGAAGTAAAATAGTTTGGCTATTTACGCAAAAACCCAAATCAGGAGCAAATATGGCTTATGAAGATTTTTTGGTGAAGAATTTTCAATCTTTTAAAATTTGTGCCAACGCCAAAAAATTTGGCGTAGAAAGTTTGCAAAATGATGATTTGGTTGAGATCCTACTAAATGCCAACAGGATTGAATTAAGCGATCAAAATAGGAAATGTGTGGCTGAAATTTTCATAAAGTTGATGAAAATAGAAGATGAGGTTCAGTTAAGTAATTAGCCGAGATTTATTTTATAAATTTGACTAAATTTTAGTTTAAATTTATAAAAAATTAAGTATAATCCAAGCTTTATTTCACACACGGCAATCCTAGTTTGGTTGCGCTTTTTGCGTTGATGGTCGTGGCGGATAAAACTAAAATTTTGCGCGATGCGCACAAGGAGAAATTTATGGTAACTATGAGAGATTTATTGGAGTGTGGCGTTCATTTTGGACACCAAACACGCAGATGGAATCCGAAGATGAAAAAATTCATTTTCGGCGAGAGAAAAGGTATCTATATTATAGACCTGCAAAAAACTATTCGCTACTTCCGCTATACGTACAATATCGTTCGCGACGCTGCTGCCGAGGGTAAAACTATACTTTTCGTTGGCACTAAAAAACAAGCTGGCGCGACACTAAAAGAGTATGCTGAAAAATGCGGAATGCCTTATGTTAATCATCGTTGGTTAGGCGGTATGATGACAAATTTTGGCACTATTCGTCAGTCTATCCGCAAACTTGAAGTCATCGAAACTATGGAGGAAGATGGCTCGATAAATTTATTGACCAAAAAAGAAGCGCTTATGCTTCGTCGCAAGAAAGAAAAGCTTTTGGCATCTTTGGGCGGTATTAGAAACCTTAAAAATGTGCCAGATATGATATTTGTTATCGATACAGTTAAGGAAAAAATAGCTGTTAAAGAGGCTAATCGTTTAAAAATTCCTGTTGTAGCACCGATAGATACAAACTGCGATCCTGACGTGATTGATTTCCCAATTCCGGGCAATGATGATGCGATTCGTTCTGTTCAGCTTTTCTGCCAAGAGATGGCTGAGGCTATCATTGAGGGTCGTTCTCAACTAGAAAAAGACGGCGGTTTGACTGATGAGAAAGCAGAAGTAACTCAGGCAGAAAAAGATGCTGTTATAGAAGAAGCTGTAAATGATGATTTTTCGGCTGATTTTAGCAAGGATGAAGAGTGATGGAAATTTCAGCACAAATGGTGAAGGAGCTCCGTGAATCAACCGGAGCTGGAATGATGGATTGTAAAAAGGCGTTATCGCAAGCTGGTGGTGATATGCAAAAAGCTGTTGATATTTTACGCGAAAAGGGTTTGGGGCAGGCAGCAAAAAAAGCTGATCGTCTTGCTAGCGAAGGGCTTGTAAGTGTAAAAGTTGATGATTATTTAAAAATCGCAACTATAAGCGAGATAAATTCTGAAACCGATTTTGTTGCCAAAAATGCTCAGTTTCAAGCACTAACTAGCGATACTATTTCTCATATACAATCTAACGGAATTTCAGATGTTGAGAGCTTGAATGTGAGTGTTATTAATGGTGTAAAATTTGAGGATTATTTTAAAGGTCAGATTGCTACGATAGGTGAAAATTTGGTCGTTCGCCGTTTTCAAACCATCAAGGCTGATACAAATGGCGTAGTTAATGGTTATTTGCATTCAAATGGACGCGTTGGCGTTGTTATCGGTGCTGTTTGTGAAAATGCTGATGTGGCTAAGAAAGCCGGTGAATTTATAAGAAATTTGTGTATGCACGCAGCCGCAATGAAACCAAGTGTGATTAGCTACAGGGATTTGGATAAGGACTTTGTAGAGAAGGAATTTATAGCTCTTCGTGCTGAACTCGAAAAAGAAAATGATGAATTTAGGCGCCTAGGCAAACCATTACATCATATTCCAGAGTATGCAAGTCGTAGCCAGATAGGCGAAGCCGAGCTTGAAAAGGCTACGAGAGCGATTGAAGCTGAGCTTAGAGCCGAAGGCAAGCCTGAGAAAATTTGGGATAAAATTATTCCTGGAAAGATCGAGAGATTTTATGCCGATAATACGGTTTTAGATCAACGCTTGACACTTCTAGGACAGTTTTATGTTATGGATGATAAAAAAACAATTGAACAAGTCGTTGAAGAAAAAAGTCGAGAATTTGGCGGAAAAATCGAGATCATTAAGTATGTTAGATTTGAACTTGGCGAGGGTTTAGAAAAGAAAGTAGATGACTTCGCAGCCGAAGTAGCGGCTCAAATTGGATAAAATGCAAATTTTAAAGGGTGTAAATATAGGTTTTTCTTATGATTATATCCTTTTTGAAAATGTTAATTTGCAGCTTTGTGCCGGAGAAAGTTCGGCTATTTTAGGTGTGAGTGGATGTGGAAAATCAACAATCCTTCACATTTTATCAACCCTTCTTAAACCAAAGATTGGTGAAGTTTTTTATCTTGGAAAATCACTTTACACTCTCTCTCAAAATGAACTTTTAAAAATTCGTCGATTTGATTTTGGGATAATATTTCAATCCCATTACCTTTTTAAGGGCTTTAACGCGCTCGAAAATATAGAATTAGCTGGTGTTTTGTCTAAACAAAAAATTGATAATCAAATTTTAGAAAATTTAAAAATAAGTAGCGTGATAAGACAAAAAGTTGGCGAGTTGAGTGGAGGGCAGCAACAGCGTGTTAGTATTGCACGTGTTTTGTGTAAAAAGCCAAAGATTATATTTGCTGATGAGCCAACTGGAAATTTAGATAAAAATACTGCAAGTGACGTAATGCAAACCTTGTTTAACTATGTCAAAGCGAATGATGCTGCGCTTGTTTTGGTAACTCATGATAATGACCTAGCTAGTTTATGCGATAACAAATACCGTCTTGAAAATAGGCAACTTTTAAAATTATAAAAATTTATTTGATAAATTCAAGCCAAATAAAAGCATTTTTTTGACAAAATTTACCAAATTTTAACCAAAAGAGAATTATGGAAATAGTCAATTTTTTTGCCGAACAAAGAATTGTTGCTTTTATGATGCTTTTTGCAAGGCTTGGTGGGCTTATGGCTTTTTTCCCGTTTTATAGCCACAACCAAATTCCAACGACTGTTAAAATTTCATTTTCGTTTTTCTTAACGCTTTTTTTATTTCCACTTGCAAACGTCCAAGTTGGTGATATTAAATACGTTTTTATCGGGATAATTAGTGAGGGAATGCTAGGGCTTTGTGCAGGGCTATTTTTAAGCATAGTTTTTGCGATTATGCAACTTGCTGGCGAGCAAATTTCGATGATTATGGGATTTTCAATGGCTTCTGTGCTTGATCCTCAAACTGGCATTAGCTCGCCTGTTATATCAAATATCATAAATTTCATCGCATTGATGACATTTTTGGCGTTTGATGGACACCATCTTTTGCTACTTTTTATATCAAATTCTATCGATGCTATACCGCTTGGAGGTTTTTATCCGGGTCAAAATTTGGTTGATTACTCGACTAAGTCGATGGTAAATTTGTTTATGTTTGGTTTTGTTATTTCGTTTCCGATTTTAGCTTTGTCTTTGTTGTCGGATTTGATTTTTGGAATGCTTATGAAAACTATGCCACAGTTTAATTTACTTGTTGTTGGCTATCCTATAAAAATAACGATAGGTTTTAGCGTTTTGGTGGCTATATTAGCTGGAATGATGGAGGTTTTTAAAGAGCTTGTTTTGCGTGTGATTAACGATTTACCTTCGTTATTTTTTGGTTAAATTTTAAAAACTAAGCTCGAAATAATCAAAAATATCTTAAAATACTATACCTAGGTTTTCAAAAGGAGCATTTATGAGAGTTGCTTTGGTAAATAACAGTCCGGCTGTTTCGCGTTTGGTTACGCTTAGTTTGGATAAAATGGGGTATGAATATGTCGAATTCCAGGGGCTTGACGAACTTAAAACCGGCTTTGATATACTTGTTCTTGATGGCGATGTAGGCGTTTGGGACTTAAATTTAAAAGATTACGCCAGCAGAATTTTATTTCTTTCCTCAAAAGATTCACAGCCTTTAAGCGATGCAGATAAAACTCTTCAAAAGCCGTTTTTACCTACCGAATTTATAAGTGTTATGGAAAGTTTATCAGATATTGAGCCTAATATTGAAGATGAGCCTAAAATCAATACTCAGTCATTTATAGATGAGCCTATCGAGGAATCAGCAGACGAGCTTAAAGTTAATATTGGCGATTCTGAGGAGAGCTTTGAAGATTTAAATATAGATACTTTGCAGGATTTAAAAATCGATGATTTTGATGAAAATGATGAGAATTTAGAACAAAAGAGCGATACTATCGGCGAACTTAGCGAGCTAATGCACGAGATTGATGAAATGCCAAATCAAGATATTGAAGATATTTTAAATGATGAAACGAGCGATGAGCTTAAAATGCATAAAGATACAAAGCAAGATATTTTGGTTGATGAAATGGAGCAAACCGATGATATAGAAGATATAGATGAGCTTTTGAAGGCTATTGAAGATCCAGTGGAAGAATTTGAGCCACAAGAGCAAGAAGCCAATCAGCAGGTAGATGAAATTTCAATTGATGATGAAGTTGGGCATAGTGATAATCAGACACAAGGGCAAATACAACAAGTTGATGATACAGATAATCAAGAGCAAGATTATGAGAATGTTGAGAATTCTGATAACTTAGATGAGGAATTTCAGATTGATACAAACACAAACTCGCACTCAGAGATAAATGAAGATATTGCTGGTGATTTAGACACTACTAACGAAGATAGCAATGAGATGGTTGAAAATTTGTCTATTGATAGCGTTAATGAGACTGAAATTTCAGATCTGGCAGATAACAACGAAGAAACTACCGCACAAGAGCTTGTTGATGATATTGATTCTTTAAGTGAGAGAGATCTTAAAATGGCACTTGATGAGAGTGTTGAAGACTTAGATGAAGTTGGTGAGATAACGAATTTAGAGCAGATTCAAGAACAAAATCAAGATATTCAAGAAAGCGATGATAAATTTGATATGGACGCCATTAAGATGGATCTAACTGATAAGATAACCGAGCAAATAACATCTGTGATAGGCAGTAGTGCGCTAAAATCAGTTTTAAAGGATTTAAATATTAAGATAAATATAAGTTTTGAGGATAAATAGTTGAAAGGTCAAATTTTATTGATTTCAGGACCTAGTGGGAGCGGAAAAAGCACGCTTTTAAACCGTCTTTTAAAGGATGATGAGAATTTGTATTTTTCTATTTCTAGCACAACAAGGGCTATGAGAGATGGTGAAATTGATGGTGTTAATTATTATTACGTAAGTGAAGATGAATTTAAAAAAGATATTGATGATGGTAATTTTTTAGAGTGGGCTTGTGTGCATAAAAACTACTATGGAACGCCACTTAAACCGATTTTGAATGCCTTTAATGAGGGTAAGATAGCTGTTTTTGATATTGATGTGCAGGGTTTTAACATAGCTAAGAGTAAATTTTCAGACATTATCACATCTGTTTTTATAACGACAACTAATAAAAAAGAGCTTAAAAAGCGTTTAGAAAAACGTGGCACAGATAAGCCAGAAACCATAGATAATCGCCTGATGAACGCAGTTGGAGAGATGGAGCATATCTTAGAATATGATTATTTTTTAGTTAATGATGATATTGAGACGAGTTATAAGAATTTAAAGGCTATTTTAGAATCTATGAAGTTGAAAAGCAAAAATATAAATTTGCATGAAACTATTGAAAACTGGATAGATTGTTAAAATTTATGGTAATATAACGAAAATTAAAGGAGAAATGATGGGTCCAAGCGTCCAACAGTTGCTTATTGTTTTAGTCATCGTGGTTTTACTTTTTGGAGCTAAGAAAATTCCCGAGCTTGCCAAGGGGTTAGGCAAGGGCATAAAGAGTTTTAAATCTGAAATGGAAGATGATAAAAAGCCAGAAGTAGAAGAAAAACAAGAAGAAGTCGTATCTGCAACAAAGACACAAGAGACAACAAAAGCCTGATGAAAAATTTAGTTTCAGAACAGATTAAGCGTTTTATTGATGCGGATTTTGTCCTAGAAAAGCCAAAAAATAAGAATTTAGCGCATTATGCTATACCGCTTGCTTTTAATTTAGCAAAAGAGCTTAAAAAATCGCCAATTGTGATAGCTCAGGAGCTGGTTGGTAAATTTGGTCAAAATGATGTTTTTGACGTAAGTAGTGTCAATGGTTACATAAATTTTAGATTAAAAAGCGATTTTTTGGATAAGTTGGCTACCGATGCGTTAAAAAATCCGAGCAAATTTGCAAAAGGTGGCGGAGAGAGTGAGAAAATTTTGCTTGAATATGTAAGTGCAAATCCTACTGGTCCGCTACATATAGGACACGTTCGAGGTGCGATTTTTGGCGATACTTTTGCTCGCGTGGGTAGGCATATAGGCAAAGACATAACGACTGAATACTACATAAATGATGCAGGCAATCAAATAGAGCTACTAGGCGTTTCTATGGCGCTTTGGGCTAGGGAAAATTTGTTTGGCGAAAGTGTGAATTATCCTGAGAAATTCTATCGTGGAGAATATCTAGAATCAATTATAAAATCGGCGTATGAGAAATTTGGCAAGGCAATTTTTTATGATGAAAATATGGTTTTAAAACTTGCAGAATTTGGCAAAGATATGGTTCTTGAAATTATCAAAAAAGATCTTGCCAATGCCCGTATTTTTATACAAAATTGGGTTAGCGAAAAGAGTTTTTATGATAAATTAGATACAACATTGACTAGACTCAAAAGCAAAGCCGGCATTTATGAGCAAGATGGTAGAATTTGGCTTAAATCTAGCGAAGTTGGCGACGAAAAAGACAGAGTTATAGTGCGAGAAGATGGAAGTGGGACATATTTAGCTGGTGATGTTGTTTATCACGATGATAAATTTAATAGAGGCTTTGATAGGTGCATTGATATTTGGGGAGCCGATCATCACGGATATATAGCGCGTATGAAAGCTGCGATGCGCCTACTTGGGCACGATGAAAATAAGCTTGAAATCATACTAGCTCAAATGGTCAGCCTTCTAAAAGATGGCAAGGCTTTTAAAATGAGCAAAAGGGCTGGCACAACGGTGCTTATGAGTGATGTTATGAGTGAAATAGGCTGTGATGCACTTAGATTTATGTTTTTGAGCAAAAAGAGCGATACTCACTTGGAATTTGACGTAGATGAGCTTAAAAAAGAAGATAGCTCTAACCCTGTTTTTTATATAAATTATGCTCACGCAAGGGTCAATCAGGTCTTTTCTAAGGCTGGAAAGAGCGTAGATGATGTAGTTGATGTTGAGTTAAAAAATTTGAATGAGGATGCTAGAAATTTGTTATTTCAGGCACTTATATTAGATGATATTTTAATAGATAGTTTTAATACTCGATCAATGCAAAAAATTTGTGAATATCTTAAAAATTTAGCTACTGATTTTCACAAATTTTATAATGAAAATCGCGTTGTAGGAAGCCAAAATGAGAGTGAGCTTTTGAAGCTTTTCGCAGTTGTTGCGCTATCTATCAGGACAGCTTTTGGGCTTATGGGTATAGACGCAAAAGATAAGATGTAGAATAGATATTCTAAAATTAATTGGTAGAAATGGTGGATTGTTTGATATAGATATAGCTTGCTACGAGAAAAAGGTATATGATTTGATTTCAAATTCAGCCTTTTTAGTCATCGATGGGGCAGGCAGTATCGGTCAAGCCGTAACAAAAGAGATTTTTAAAAGAAATCCGAAAAAGCTTAACACTATTTTGTATTAAGAATTTTTATAAATGTGTTATTAATTATCTACGCTCAAGATAAATTAATCGGATTCTCTCTCATCATCTTTACTAAAATATGATAGAAGTAAAATATGATAGAAGGTTTTTGTATTTTTACCGTTGTTATATCTAAATTTGCATTTCTTTAGATGAAGCAAGAAAACCTCTTTTTTAATGCCTTTAAATTTAGATAATCTATCTTTAACATAACCCCAAAAGTTTTCTATACCGTTTATATGGTTATTAGCGAATTCATTCTTAGAATACTTTACTCTATAGTGAGCTTTATCTACATAATCAACCAATCCATCATAAGCTTTCTAGCAATCAGAATAAAGCTCGCTATATTGCGATAGTACGGGTATCAACTCGATAGCCGAGTAGTTTTTAACTATTATAGTTATAGACTTTGCCATCTCTTTTAAGCATATCAAACACCGGATTTTTATTTGATGTGCCTCTTGCTTTTTACTTATTACTTTGCAAACTTCTATGTAAATTTACAAGCTGAAAATTTAGCTCGAAAATTTACTTATTTTTTTCACACTCACTAGCCATTAAAATTATGATATTTTTTATAATTTTATTGATGGAAATTTAAAAAATCCCAGTTAAATTTGCTATTTTAGTAGCCTCTATATCCTGTGTAAAATACTTGAGAATTTCTCTAAATTTCTTCTCTTTAATTCAGAAACGGAATATATACTTATTTTTCATTGACAAGATCATAGTTCTTGTGCTTGCACTCTCTTTGAGAAAAACTTCTTTGAA